>SHYO01000006.1 GCA_009692745.1 Chloroflexota bacterium | reverse complement strand
AAGATTCTGCTGGCGAATTCAAAACACCTGTTTTTGGAGCCGAAAATTTTCGAAAATCGGAGTGGAGAACGTCACTACTAAGCGTAACCTCCGGCGAAATCCGGTACCCTATCTACGGAAAACGGGATTCGCCAGCAAAGTCTTGACAAATCCCACCCCTCCCATCCTGAAATTTCTTGACATCGCTTCTCCCGAATGGTAGACAGTACACTGTTATACACGAGCCTACAACGGCTTACAACCTGACAACGAGTAGGAAGATGTTGGAAGAGCTCCCTTTGAAGAAAGTTATTGGTGCCACTGAGGTTCGCAACCATGTGGGAACATTCCTCAACCGTGTCCACCGCGGTGATGAGCACCTGGTAATTGAGAAGTTGGGTATCCCGGTAGCAGTAGTCATCAGCATGAAGGATTACGAGCAGTGTCGGCGATTTCTGGCTGAGCAAATGTTCAAGGATTTGGGTCGAAAGATGGGTGCTGCAGCAGAACGCCAAGGCTTGACCGAGGAGAAACTCATCGAGCAGATGGAAGATGATCGTGCAGCCGTCTATGCAGAGATGTACGGTCGGAAAGCCTGAGTTTTATGCCGCCATGAGCTGCCATTGACGCGAATGCCTATTGTGGTAATATAGAGTGAAACAACTCGGGCTGGGCATCGGCTAACTACCGGCAGCTCGCCGACTACCAATGAATTGCAATATCGAATAACCCCTGTTTCCTCCCGATGCGCCTCAGCTAGCGCTTTAATTTGCGATAATATTTAGGAGAAGAGAACAACAAATGACCATAACTACACAAGTAGATTTAGTTGTTTATGACAAAGATGGTCAACTGACCATGATTGTCGAAGTAAAAAACAAACTTAGAACCTCACGTGATTGGGCAGCCAGAATGCGCCGCAACATGTTTGCGCATGGGGTCTTGCCCCAAACACGGGTTTTCCTTTAGGCATATCCCCCAAGAATCTAAGTGGAGAAAGCTTCGAATTGGTGATCGCCTTCTGGCTAAACCAATTGACCCAAACAGATAAGGCTTCAATCTCGAAGGAGCTAGAGTGGTTAGATTGTCAAATGCCGCCCGTAGTTTACCACCCATAGTGAGACTGCGTAATTGACATTTGTGATGGGGTAGTAGTTTGACAAAGCATCTCCCCGGCAGCATGGTAAGCACTTTAACATTCACTCATATTGTGGGCTAGAGTCTGTGGTAAGCCGTTGTCATTCACCTGCGGGAATTCTGGCTCGTTAGGAGTAATTATGCCGATAGCTGCCTCGACATCGCCGATTAACCAAACTGTTTGCCAGGTTTACGACATCTGCTACAGTCTGGTGGAAGCGCTCTGCAGTCTCTGTGACCAAATGGTATCGCGGTTTAGCCTGGCTGAGCGAACGGCTATTGATCTCAACCTGGACCACCCAGTGCTCTTGCATATTACCGTGAGTGTGCATTACTGTGCCACTTGCCACCATTACTTTCGGGCTCAGCCGCCTTTCCTGCGAGCGGATGCTATCTACACTAACCGGGTAATCACCAAAGCGGTCCAATCGGTTTATCGCGACAATATGGCTGTGCGGCGAACCGCCCTCCGACTGGCGCAGGATTTCTGGGTAAACCCAAGTGAGAGCATGATTCGCCAGTGGTGCCGGTCCTACAGTACCGCTTTCAACTTCGAGACTGACTACCAACCGTGGGTGGTCAGTGAGTTTTCCGGAATCTTGTGCGTGGATGAAGTCTACCAGGATAAGTTAGCATTACTCCTGGCAGTGGACCCGGCAGCTCCAGATGGTGACCGGTTGGTTGGCTATCAGTTAGTCACTGGCTCCCTAGATACGAGCGATATGGAAGCGTTTTTGACACGGTTGAAGGCGGCAGGTATTGCTCCGGTGGAGGTGATTACCGATGGTTCCAGCTTGTATCCGGCCATCCTGAGTAAAATCTGGCCTCAAGCAGTCCACCAACTCTGCCTGTTTCACGAGACTCGACGGGTCACGGGTCAGATCATGAAGCTAATCAATACGGTGCGCCGGGATATTCCCAGCCCACCGTCGACCTCCAGCCAGCGCGGAGGTGCCAGGGCACTCGATAGCCAACCTCCCGGTGACGACGCGAACAACCCGGCAGTCCAGCGGTGGCAGCGCCGGCGGGCGGAACGCGACAAACAGGTGGGGCTGGTACATTACCTGGCTGATCAGGAATTGTCCGAACGGGCAATTGCGCGCCAAACCGGCTTTAGTCGTCCCACGGTCAAGAAGTGGTTAAAGCTGCCCCGACCGGATCTATCGCTGGAAAGCATCCTGGCGCAGGCCGAGCCATCCGCTGCTGTCCTGTCACCAGCAGCGGTAAAAAGGAACAAAATCCGCCAGGCCCACGAGCTGGTCAAGCAGGGATTATCTTATTCAGAGACGGGGCGTCGGGTGGGCGCCCACCGAGTGACGATCAAGAAATGGCTGCGGGAACCCGTGCCGCCTGAGGAGCAACCTGCTCTGCTCGCCGTGCCAGTGCCGGACCTGCTCCCACCCGCCCCGTGGAGCAGTTGGGAGCAAGTCCAGCAAATTCGTGAGGCTTTGCAAGAACATCAGTTCCTGTTGCTTCGCCGACCGGAGCAGTTGAATGCAGAGGAGCAAGTCCAGGTTACGACCTTATTATCCAGTCCAGTTGGTGCAGCTTTACAGGTGGGCCGGGATTGCTTGATCGATTGGTATCGCATTTGGATGGATGAGGCTGGTCAGCGTCGCACGTTGGCTGAGGCCCAGGCTTGCTATGAGAGGTGGCATTCGCAAGAAGCCTATGCCATAGTCCCAATCCTGCATCAAGTTCAGCGAAAAGTCACGTCAGCCAAATTCGCGCAATTGAGCCAGTTTTTGAAACAGCCGGAGTGGGAAGCTACCAACAATGGAGCCGAACGAACGGGTCGAGCTTTCCGGCATCGCCAGGCGCCTCACTTCAACTTGCGCAGCAAGGAGGCCATTGCGGGAGTGATTACGATGACTGCCTGTTTCCAGAAGGAGGCAGCTACTACACCGGCACCTCAAGCACTGCATAGTTGTCAGCGGGGTCGGAAAAAGCGAACTGCGGACCCTATTAGCCCTGGGTGTGGAGCATAGGCTATGATCGGTATCTCACTCCAAACGTCAATTACGCAGTCTCCCCATGCCTGGTAAAGTATATCCCGGTCAATGACATAGATGAATCCGGTTTGCTTGAAGCAATTGCAGGAGGTCGCGTGGTCTCTGCAGCGACAGTATGAACATCTATATTAGACCTTATCGGGATTAAGCAAGAGTGTGCCTGCTGCAGGTCTGCCAGGCCGCACAGTATTGCTATTTCCGATAACGTCTATTGAGTCAAACTTCATTTTAGAAGTTACCTGTCGCGCCAGATAAGATTTTCCCGTGGCCGCACTGCCACCAATGAGGAGTACCAACCAGGTTCTATCCAAATGGGCCTCACTTTCTAATAATCATACTGCTGCGCTTTGTCGAGCAAGGCTTCGACTTATCCTTCCAACCACTTCCCTTTGGCAGGCTGCTGGGTAGATGATCTCCGTTTCCACCTTATAGATCCCACAGTTTAAGTCTGGACATCCCGCACGGACAATTTGCCAAATTGTCCAACATAATTAGTCCGGATTTTGATCGAATCATCTATTAGCTCGTGGTCCAGATTATGGGGCCAATTATACCAAGGAGGCAGGGGTATGACCTGGGAAGGGCGTAAGGTTAACTCTCCGCCACGATCTATGGTACAATTGTGTCGTGAATGTAGACATACCTAATGCCTAGCGCCCATCAACCTCCTCACCTGGATTGTTACGGATAAAGTGTTACGGATTTTGATTGATTCATGGCTGAACTGACACTTGCGGGCCTGGTACCGGTAATCCGGCGCAGCCGGGCCTACCAACAATTGACTTTATCGCTACAGGGTGACAACCCGCTGCCTGAGCCGCTCGGTCTGCTGGAGGCTGCCCGGCCCATGGTGGCGGCGGCCCTGTTTGGCGATGTGAACCGGCCATTTCTGTGGCTGGCGGCTACCCCCGACCGGGCGCGGCGCCTCTCCATGCAACTGGGCATCTGGATGCAAAACCCGCAGCGCGTGAAATTGTATCCCGAGCCGGATGCCCTGCCGTACGAACGCATCGCCTGGGACCCCGTTACCGTCCAGGGCCGGCTGGATGTGATGAAGGACCTCCTCCGCACCCATGATGAGCAGGATGCGCCCGCTCCCTTCGTGGTGGCCTCGGTGCGTTCCCTATTTCACCTGACCATCGGTTTGGAGCAGTTTCGCGCGGTGCGCAAAACCTTGCGCCGCCACCAGACCATCGACCCTGACAAGCTGGTGCGCGATCTGATGGCCTTGGGCTATGAGCCGGCCAGCATCGTAGCGCTGCCGGGCACTTTTTCGCGACGCGGCGGCATCCTGGACCTCTTCCCGGCGGCGGCAACCCAGCCGGTACGGCTGGATTTCTTCGGCGATGAGATAGATACGCTGCGGCAGTTCGATCCTGCCACCCAGCGCAGCGGCGCCCACCTGGATACTGTCACGCTGGGGCCTGGCAGCGAAGCGGTTTTGCAGCAGCACGCCCGGGCGGCGGCGGCCCTGCGCCAACTCGACCTGGACGCTCTCAGCGCGCCGGCCCAGTTGGCTTTCTCCGAGCACCTGGCGAATTTGGAGCAGGGGGTGCGCTTTAAAGGGCTGGAGTATTACCTGCCCTGGCTGGCCGAGCCGCCTGCGACCTTGCTCGATTATTTGCCTGCCAACGCTCTGGTGATTGTTGATGATCTGGCCGAAGTCAGCGCGGCGATGGCCGAGCTGGAAAGCCAGGCGATGCAGATCGAGTCGGACCTGGTACGGGAAGCTGAGATCCCGGCCGGTTTGCCTTTGCCCTATATCAGTTGGGATGAGCTGCAGGTCCAGATCCAACGGTTGCGCACCCTGGTGTTGGGATATGGTAATCCGGAAGAGAGCCATCCGCTGGCGCTGCGCTTTGTAGCGCCGCCGCGCTATGGTGGCCGCATGAAGGATGTGATCGTCGACTCCTTCGAGCTGGAAGCCGGCCAATCGCTGGTGATAGCCTCGCGCCAGGCGCCGCGCATTGCCGAGCTTTTTGAGGAGCATGGCACCTATGTCACTCCCGTGGCGGCCATCACAGAGTCACCGAAGCTGAATAGCCTGACGCTGGTGCAAGGGGCCGTAGCGGAAGGCTTCATCTTCAAACAAGAAGAGGCGCGCGTGCGCCTGACGCATGCCAGGTTGGGCAAGCCGGAAGCCCAGGCGGAAAACCCGCCCAAGGCGGAACAGGGCGGCTTGGTGCTGCTGACCGACGGGGAAATCTTCGGCTGGCGCATGCCGCAGCCGCGCCGCGCTACGGCCCGTCCCAAGGAGGCGCCGGAGCAGTTCTTTGCCGATCTGCGCCCGGGGGATTACGTGGTACACGTCGATCACGGCATCGCTATGTTCCAGGGATTGGTGCGGCGCACTTTCAGCGGTATTGAGCGCGAATATTTGCAGATCGAATATGCCCAGGGTGATATGCTGTATGTGCCCACCTACCAGGTGGACCGGGTCACGCGCTACGTGGGTCTGGGGGACCGCCCTCCCACGGTGCATCGCCTGGGCGCCACGGATTGGGAAACGGTCAAGTCCCAGGCCAAAAAGGCGGTGGCCGAGATCGCGCGCGACCTGCTGGAAATCTACGCGGCGCGCGAGATCGTCCCTGGCCATGCGTTCGGCCCAGATACGCCCTGGCAGGTGGAGCTGGAGGCGGCTTTCCCCTATGCCGAAACCGAAGACCAGCAGCACGCTATCGAGGTAGTAAAGCGCGATATGGAACAGCCGCGCCCCATGGACCGCCTGATCTGCGGCGATGTCGGCTACGGCAAAACCGAAGTCGCTTTGCGGGCGGCCTTTAAAGCAGTTATGGATGGTAAACAGGTAGCTGTGCTGGTGCCGACCACCATTCTAGCACAGCAGCACTACGTGACCTTTAAAGAACGGCTGTCTGCCTTCCCTATGGAAGTGGAAATGTTATCCCGCTTCCGCTCCCATAAGGAGCAGATGCAGATCCTGGAAAAGCTGGCGGCCGGCAAGGTCGATATCGTCATTGGCACACATCGCCTGCTGCAGCCGGACGTGCTCTTTCACGACCTGGGCTTGATGATCATTGACGAGGAGCAGCGCTTTGGGGTGACTCATAAAGAGCGCCTCAAAGAGATGCGCAAAGAGGTCGATGTATTGACCATGACCGCGACGCCTATCCCGCGCACCTTACATATGGCCCTCACCGGCGTGCGCGATATGAGCAGCATCAATACCCCCCCGCAGGAGCGGCTGCCCATCATTACCTACGTGCAGGAGTACGATGAGGCCACGGTGCGCCAGGCCATGCTGCGCGAGGTCGACCGCGGTGGACAGGTCTACTTTGTGCATAACCGGGTGCAGTCCATCCACTTGGTGACGAATCGCCTCAAGCGCCTGCTGCCCGAAGTGCGTTTCGGCATCGGCCACGGGCAGATGGACGAGGCCGAACTGGCCCAGGTGATGTTGGACTTTTCGGCGGGGAAGTTCGATGTGCTGGTTTGCACCTCGATAGTCGAGAGCGGGCTGGATATTCCGAACTGTAACACCATGATCATTAACCATGCCGATCATTTTGGCCTGGCGCAGCTCTACCAACTGCGCGGCCGGGTGGGGCGCAGCTCGCGCCGCGCCTACTGTTATCTGCTCTACCGCCAGAATACAGCTCTGAGCGAGGATGCGCGCCGCCGCTTGCAGGCCATTCAGGAAGCCAGCGAACTCGGCGCCGGGTATCGCATCGCCATGCGCGACCTGGAAATTCGCGGCGCCGGCGATCTCTTGGGGGCGCGGCAGCACGGCCATATCGTGGCGGTAGGGTTTGACCTCTATACCCGCCTGCTGACCCATGCGGTGCAAGAGCTGCGTGCGGGCGGTGGGGCGGCGCGCCTCTTGGAACCGGAGCGCTTTGCGCCGCCGCTGACAGGCGGGCCGCTGATCGAGCTGCCCCTCTCGGCCCTGATTCCGCAGCATTACGTAGCCGACGCCAATTTACGCCTGCAGCTCTACCGCCGCATGTCCCAAATTACCAAAGTGCAAGAGGTGGAAGAGCTTGCGCAGGAGTTCGCCGACCGCTTTGGCCCGCGGCCGCCAGAGATGGATAACCTGCTCTTCGTATTGCGCATCAAGTCCATGGCCAACCAGGTGGATGCCACCAGCATCTCCACCGAGGCCGGCCGGGTGGTGCTGCGCATGGACGGGCGCGATATCCCGGACCGGGACAGGTTGACGCGGCGCTACGGCGACGAGATCATCGTCGGGCGGCGCAGCCTGAGCATACCGGTCTACCTGAACGGTTCCCCGGCCGGTTGGCAAGAACGCCTGTTAGAAGTGCTGAATGACCTGGTGCGTGCCTGCCAGCGGGCAGCCTGATTTTGTCGGACAATTTTCTAAATTGTCCGGCGCGGAGGCGCTATGTCCCTTTTTCTTGATTCGGCAGATCCGGCGGAGGTGCAGCGGGCGGCCGATGCTGGCCTGGTGCGCGGTGTTACCACCAACCCCACCCTGATCGCCAAGGTATTGCGTAAAACAGGGCCATACCAGGAACCGCTGCCATTGGTGCAGGAGCTGCTGCGCATCTTTCCCGGCACCGTCTGTTACCAGGTAACGGCGACAGAGCCCCAGGCGATGCTGGCCGAAGCGCGCCAGGTGGTGGAGCTTTCACCGGCGCAGGTGGTGATCCAGATTCCGGCGACCCTCGCCAACCTGGAATGGGTTTCCCGCTACAGCCACGAGATGGCCTGTGCTGTAACTGCGGTCTACAGCCCTACGCAGGCTTTTCTGGCGGCTGAGGCGGGCGCACGCTTCGCTATTCCCTACGTCAATCGGGCCACCCGCCTGTTGGGAGATGGGCCGGAGTTGGTGCGCCAAATCGTGGAGCTGCTGGAAACCAGCACCTGGGATTGTTCCATCCTGGCCACCAACTTGAAATCGACGGCCGAGGTGGTGGAGACCTTACTGGCGGGAGCGGCGCATGTCAGCGCGACTTGGTCCGTGATTGCCGATATGGCCGAGCATCCCCTAACGCAGCAGGCTATAGCGGAGTTTGCGGCGCGTTCTTAGCTTTCATCCTCGATCACCGGGTGGCCGTCCTTCATGCTGACGATGGTCGCCCGCCTGAGGGTACTCAGCCGGCTACAATAGATACCCCCCAGGTCGACCAGGTTGTTTCGCCCTTGCTCAAAGGACTTCTCGATGACCACGCCAATCCCCACCAGTGGGGCGCGGGCCTCCTGCACCATGCTCCAGGGCGCGGATGGTCTGGCCGCTGGCCAGAAAGTCGTCGATGATCATGACTGAGGGTACTCAGCCAAATAACCGCTGTTTAATGATATCCGCCTGAACCTCGTTATGCTACAGTATCCCACACTATCCCACATGCCCTGTGGGATAGTGTGGGATAACCCGTGGTCTGTCAAGAAACTGTGGTAAGCATGCCACAGGGCGGGGGGGAAGTCGATTTATGGAAACGAATATTTAAAATACGCAGGATTTTGGCGTAACCCTTTGATACACTCTGCGTTCTTACTGGGTGTCAAGTTAAATATTTTGCGAGGTAAGATTCCAGCCACATTGCCCGGCGTCAGGTTTACTGCCCAGGTACTCCTGGCACGCTTCCGCGGGTGAGCCAGATTTCGCCCTGAATTTGACAATCTCATCTTTTTGGTATATCTAAATAACCGTACCCCCAGACCCATAGCCTGGCCTGGGGGTACGGATTTTTTAACTTTGCCACAAGGGAGTTTATCGCGTGAATCGGCCTCCAATGAGACTTTTCGGCCTGCTGGCGCTTTCTGCTCTGCTTAGCTTGATCGTAGGATGTGAGGCCTGGAGCCACGCACCTACGCCAATCCCTACCAAAAACCTGGGCTTGAATGGACAATCGCTCTATGAAAGCCAATGTGCTGTCTGTCATGGCATGAACGGGGAAGGGTATAAAGCTGAACTTGCCACCCAATTAAGTAATCCAAATTTCCTGGCAGGCGCCAGTGACCGCTATCTCTTTGAAGCGACTGCCATAGGTAGGTTGCCGAGCAAGATGGGGCCCTGGTCGGCGAAATATGCTGGCAACCTGACAGATGCTCAGATTACTGCCATCGCCCGCTACATGCGTCATTGGCAGACGCTCCCCGCCCTGGATATAGACAAAGAAAAAGTGGCGGGTGCGGCGGAGCAAGGCGCCCGGCTCTATGCGGCCAATTGCGCCGTCTGCCATGGGGATAAAGGGCAGGGGCACGCGGGAGATGTGCCCGCCAATACCGGTATCTCTTTGAATACCCCTGGTTTCCTGCAAGTTGCCAGCGACGGTTTCATCCGTTACACGATAGCCAAGGGGCGTCTCCCCACCCAAATGGAATCCTGGGAGGGCAAGCTCACCCCGCAGGAAATCAACGATCTTACCAGCTACATCCGCAGTTGGGACAAGTAATGTTGCATCTATCTTCCAGGAAGCTTCATGCTCTGCCTGGGAGAGCGGGCTTCCTGGAAGATTAGTACTAAGTTGGGTGGGATGAAGGTAGTAGAAATTTATGGCTACGTCACGACATACCTGGGAATTCAAGGTCCGCGAATATGAGGTAGATTCTTTCGGCCACGTGAACAATGCGGTCTACCTGCAATACCTGGAACAGGCGGCGGTTGAGGCTACCGTGGCAGCTGGTTTCGACATGGCATGGTACGCACGGGAGGGGACTGCCTGGGTTATCCGCAAAATGATCATCGAGTACCTGGCGCCTGCGCTGGCGGGAGATCACCTGTCGATTACCACCTGGGTCAGCAAGTTCGGTCGCGTGCGCGCCAACCGGGAATATGAGATCCGGCGCGTAGCTGACGGTTTGCTATTGGTGCGGGCTCAGGCGGATTGGGTCTATGTGGATCGCACCAGCTTGCAGCCGGCGCGTCTGCCGCGCGACCTGCTTGACCGGTTCGAACCGGAGGATCAGGTAGCCATCCCCCACCAACCGTTTGAACGAGAGAAAGTGCTCCCCGGACCGGTGCGGCAGTACATCCACCGGCGCCGCGTCGAACGTTTTGAGCTGGATGGTATGCGCCATGTGAATAATGCCGTCTATCTGTGCTGGCTGGAGCAGGCCGTAGTCGACGCCTGTGCCGATGCCGGTTGGCCTGATGCGCGCCAGATGGAGGCCGGCTTTGCCATGCTTTCCCGTGCCCATCAGATTGAATACTTCCACCCGGCTGTGAAAGATGACCAGATCGAGATCATCTCCCGCATCTATAGTGGCCGGCGCGTCAGCGGCACCTGGTACCAGGAAGTGCGGCGTGCCGGCACGGGTGAGGTGTTGGTGTCGAACTACAATACCGGCGCCTCGGTGGATATCTCGGGACCGGTGCTCCGTCCCCGGCCTGTGGATCCGGCCTTTGTCCAGGCCCTGGTGACGCCGCTTTGATGAGCTTTACGATAGATTAAATTTTATCATCTCCTGGCCTGCAGGTGGGCCAATATCTGCTCCAGCGGGCGAGTATTAAAAACATGTTGCGGCTCGACCCAGCCACGGTGCGCCTGGTCTATGCCAAAGCTCATATTGTCCAGGCCGGCGGGATCGTGGGCATCGGTGCCGAACGTCAGCGTCAGGCCCGCCTGAATGGCTAGTCGGGCAGCTTCGCCGTCCAAGTCCAGGCGGTGGGGGTCGGCATTCATCTCCAGCATCACCCCGTGCTGTTGGGCAGCCCGCAGTATCTGGGGAAAGTCCCAATCCACCGCTTCCCGTTCGCCGACCAGCCGGGCGCTGGGATGGGCAAAGATATCGACGTGGCGATTGCCCAGGGCGCGGATCACCCGCTCTGTCATGGCTTCGCGCGATTGTTTCATGGCGGAATGTATCGAAACCAATACAATATCCAATTTTGCCAGGGTCTCGTCTGGCAAGTCGAGGCTGCCATCGGCGTGAATATCGACCTCGCAACCGGCCAGGATGCGGAAGGGGGCTAGTTCCTTATTGAGTGCGTCGATCTCTGCCCGTTGGGCGTCCAGCCTTTCTGGCGTCAGGCCGTTAGCTACCCCCAGTCCCTGGCTGTGATCGGTGATCGCAATGTAAGCATATCCCTTGGCGAGGGCTGCCTGGGCCATCTCTGCCACGCTCTTGGCGCCATCGGACCAGGTACTGTGCATTTGCAAATCGCCGCGCACATCCTGCAAGGTAACCAAATGCGGCAGGCGGTGGTGCGCGGCGGCTTCGATTTCGCCGCGCCCTTCGCGCAACTCCGGCGGGATGAAATCCAATCCCAGCCGGCTATAAACTTCCTGCTCCGTAGCGCAGGGGTGGAGCTGCCCTTTTTCATCGGTAAAACCTCGTTCGCTGAGGCTGAGCCCTTTATTGCGTGCTAGCTCGCGGAGTTCCACGTTATGATCTTTAGATCCGGTGAAATGTTGCAGCAGCGCACCGTAGCTGGTCGGAGGCAGCACGATCAGGTCTGCCGTGAGACCGGTATGCAGCAGCACGGTGGTTTTGGTCTCTCCCTTAGACTCAACTTGGCTGACTTGCGGAAGAAGGGTAAAATACTCAATGACAGCTACGGGGTCTTGGGAAGCGACCAACAGGTCAATGTCGCCCACCGTGATACGCCGTCGTCGTAGACTGCCCGCAGCTTCGGCTTGTAGTACCAGGGGAGACTTGCGCAGCCCTTCCAATAAGGCATTGGCGGTAGGTAGGGCCAGGCGTAAGGGGATGCGGCCGCTCAGGCGGGCGAGGGTATCCAGCCCTTTAAGGACATTGGTCTCAGTTTTGGCGCTCATGCCAGGGAGGGAACGGATCTTGCCAGCTTCGGCGGCATCGCGCAAGTCGCCCAGGCTCGTGATTCCTAGCTCCTGGTATAGGAGTTTGGCCGTTTTCGGGCCGATACCGGGAACCTTGACCAGGGCTACCACGCTGGCAGGGATTTCTAGCTGGAGGTCTTCATAAAATTGGAGTTTACCGGTGCGTAAGAGCTCGTCAATTTTAGCCGAAATGGTTTCGCCAATGCCGGGAATCTCTTCCAGGGACTTGGGATCGGATTCCCACAGGTCGACGAACGCTACGGGGTGCTGCACAATCTGTTCGGCGGCGCGCCGGTAGGCCAAAACTCGGAAACGATTTTCGCCTTTGATCTCGAGCATATCTGCGATATTAAAGAAAACTTGTGCAATTTGCGCATTACTCATAAAATGTGCTGGCATTTCCTTGACTCCTCTCTCGGGTGATTATATTATCTGAGAGTACTAAGCGCTGAGTGTACTCAGCAGTGTATCCTATCAAATCTTGTTGGACAAAAGCGTGTATCATCAATAAGTTATGGCAAAAGAGCTCATGATTCAGAAATTAAGCGCCTTTATTAAGGACCCGATCCGGCTTAGTCTGGTGCTGCTATTATGCGTCGCCCTGGGGTTGCGCATCTACAATGTCAATTTTGATGCTGATAGGCACAACCATCCAGATGAGCGCTGGATCATTATGGTGACATCGGACCTGCGCTGGCCGCAAGGGGATGAGTGGAAGGATGTGCTGAATCCGCGCAAAAGCACCTTAAACCCTTTCTATAATGTGAACGCAGGCCAGGTGCGCCGTTTCGCCTACGGCCATCTGCCGCTGTATATCCTGCGTTTCTCCGTTGACGCCTTGCACAATCTTTCGCAAATAGCTCCCAAGCTCAGCTTCTGGCCGGACCTCTCTAGCTTCGTGGCCTCCTGGGCGCAGGCTGCCGATTACGATCATATAAACCTGGTGGGCCGGCTGATTTCGGCGCTCTTTGATACCCTTACCGTCTTCCTGGTTTACTTGCTGGGAAAACGGATTTACGGACGGTTGGCGGGCCTGCTGGCGGCTGCCTGCCTGACATTTACGGTTTTGCATATTCAGCTTTCCCATTTCTACGCCTTTGATGTGGTGCTGGTTACCTTCCTGGCGGCCTCCATCTATTTTACTGTAGCTTTCGTACAAAACGCGAATGCGCGCAACGCCATCCTGGCGGGGCTCTTCGCCGGTCTGGCAGTCTCTACCAAATTTACGGCGATCACGGTGGTTGGTACACTCGGACTAGCCCACCTGCTTCGCTATATTGTGGTTGTCTACCAGAGCCGCCGCGCCACCAGCCAATCCCCTTCCCTGGCATGGCGTTCTGCTGGCGCGGTGGGCTTTGCCGCCGCTCCCGATGTATGGCTTAATTCTGGCCAATTGATTCCGGTTGAGAGTACTCAGCAGTGTACTCAGCAGGCGGCCCGTTGGCTAGCCCTCTCCTTGATAGCCGCTATCTTGGCGTTTGCGCTGACAAGCCCCTTCACCTTGCTGGATTTGCACCAATATATGGATAGCATCAACGAACAGAATGACATGGTGCGGGGCATTTCCGATCTGCCCTATACCCGGCAATATCGCAATACGGTCCCGTTCCTCTATCATATCTCAAACCAGCTCCAGTGGGGCATGGGATGGGCGCTGGGCCTGGTTTTCTTCGGCGGCTTTCTTTTTGTGCTTTACCGCGCTATGCGTGGCAAAGCCCGCATGGCTGAGTGGCTATTGCTGGCCTGGTGTGTGCCGTATTTCCTGATCACCGGCTCCTTTATGGTGAAGTTTATGCGCTATTTCCTGCTGCTGATCCCCTTTATGGCGGTGATGGGAGCGGGAATGTTGGTGAGCTGGCGCGAATGGGCTAAGGCGAGTATGCTCGCTCGGAGTATGCTCGCTCGGAGTATGCTCGCTCGGAGTATGCTCGCCGGCCAGTCCGATGGCGCGCGAGAGTACTCGCGGCTCAGTCTGCCACGCGGCCTGGCTAAGGCGAGTACGCTGCACCCTCAGCTGAGTACTATCAGCCAGCGCCTGCAGCCTCATATCTGGCGCTTAAAGCAGGGTCTGGCAGGGCAAGGTTGGCGCTGGTTGGTGGGGGTCATCCTGCTGCTGGGGGTACTGCAGGCTTACAGCTTTATGCAGATCTACACCAAGCCTATGACCCGGGTGGCGGCTTCGGAATGGATTTACCAGAATATCCCAGCGGGATCGGCGATCACGAATGAGACCTGGGACGATACGCTGCCCTACGACATGGAAGTAAGCGGCCGCTATCATGCCTACCGCGAATACCGGCCTGTGACGATGGATCTATACAATCCCGACGGCGAGGCCAAGTATCAGCATATTCTCTCCAGTTTGAAGCAGGCAGACTACGTCATCCTGACTTCTAACCGGCTGTGGGGTTGGGTGCCGCGTCTGGCAGATAGATACCCGGTATTGGACCGCTATTACCAGGCGCTCTTTGACGGCGATTTGGGATTCACCCAGGTGGCCGATTTCACGAGCCGGCCACACCTTGGGCCCTTTGAGTTTGTGGACGACCGCGCCGATGAGAGCTTCACCGTCTACGACCATCCGCGGGTGATGATCTTCAAGAAGAGTCGCACTTTGAGCGATACGGAATTCCGGGGCATCTTTCAGGACGCCTTGAACCGCGCCTCGGGGAACGGGACGCATACTGAGTATACTCAGGGGCCGGCGGATGTGCCGGGCGCGGTCCAAAGTGGTAAGTCTCTGATGCTGAACCAGCCGGTGGATACCTTGCCTGTGGTGACCGGCTGGGGCTGGAACAGCCTGGCGACCAATATTCCCTGGCTGGCGGTGATTGTCTGGTGGTTGGCGCTGCAGGTGTTGGGTGTGCTGGCCTTGCCGGTTTGCTATGTGGTTTGCCGCAACTTGTGGGACCGGGGTTGGCTGTTGTCCAAGACGGTCGGCTGGTTGCTGGTAGCCTATTTTGTGTGGCTGGTGGGCAGCCTGCACCTGTTAGCCAACAATCTTTTTACCATTATTGGTGCTATGATTCTGTTGGCGGGACTTTCGCTGTGGCTCTTTAACCGGCAACGCAGCGAGATGGTGGCCTTCTGGCGCGAGCAGGTGCGGCTGATCGCCTTGGGCGAAGCGCTTTTCGGCCTGGCCTTCCTGTTTTTCGTCTTCATCCGGCTGTTGAATCCTGATCTATGGCAACCCTGGCTCGGTGGCGAAAAGTTCATGGAATTTGCCTTCTTAAATGCCACCGTGCGCACCCCTTATTTCCCGCCCTATGATCCCTATTTTGCCGGCGGTTATATCAATTATTATTACTACGGCATGTATCTGATTAGTGTCTTGATCAAGATGACCGGCTTGATGCCGTCGGTGGCTTTTAACCTGGCGATTCCCATGCTCTTTGGCCTGACGATCGTGAATGCCTGGACAGTAGGGACAAATCTGGTCCGCAGCAGCAAGCTGAGTATTCTCAGCCGGCGCCGCATAATTTTGGGCTTACTGGCGGCGGCTTTCGTGGCTGTGGTCACAAATCTCGACGGTATGCAACAGACACTGACGGGGCTGGCTGCCGCCGCGGGCCAGCCGGAGGCCAGTGGATTGGGGGCGCTGCCCGTGTTTATTTCGGGATTGGTGAAAATCCTCAGCGGCCAGGCGCAACTCGCGCCGCTCGATTACTGGCGCAGCAGCCGCATTATCCCGTCGACCATTAACGAGTTCCCCTTTTTCAGCTTTCTGTTTGCCGATCTGCATCCCCATATGATGAATATTCCGGTGACGCTTTCGCTCTTGGTGCTGGCCTTAAACCTGATACTGGATGGGCGACGGGTAGACCGGCTGCGTCAAAATTCCTCGGAAAACCAATGGTGGCCGGAATCCGGTCTGGGTTTTTTTGCCGGGAACTTGACGGTGATATTATCCCCCTTCTTTATCTTGGGCTTCTTCGTCATGGCTGTGATTCTGGGGACAATTGCCGTCACCAACACCTGGGATTTGCCGGCCTATGCCGGCGTGGTGGTCTTATCGGTAGCCATCCAGATGGTTTTGATCTTCCGGCAGCGACGCTTCAACCTGTTATCCTTGCTGCTGGTGCTGCCTATACCGGCGTTGGCCCTGGTGTTATTCTTGCCTTTCTTCCGCAATTATCAAGCTCTGGATGTGGGGTTGGGCGTCATCCATACCAAGGATGCGCTGTCAGACTATGTGATTATTTGGGGTGTCTATCTATTTTTGGTGCTATCAGGTCTGGTCATGGCCATTGTGCGTAGCCGGCGGGATGCACCCGCGCCTTTACGCTATCTGGGACTGTTATTGCGCAATAGCATTGTGCTGCCCCATTTTCTGGATATACACGCAGCTTTGGTAACGCCCGGTAACGGTCTATACCTGGCCGGCCGCCTGCTACTGCTGATTGCTGGAGTGTTAGTGCCGCTGGCTCTGTTCATCTCCGGCAACCAGGTACTGGCGGTAGTGCTACCTTTACTGCTGCTAACCGCGCTGCTCTTCTTCCGGCCGAACCTGGAACCGGAGCTCCTCTTCCTGAACTTGCTCACGTTAGTGGGCCTGGGGATTCTGGCCGGTACGCAGGTGATCTACTTGCGTGACTTCCTGGGCGGGGGCGATAGTTACCGCATGAACACCCTGTTTAAATTTTTTATCCAGGCCTGGGTGTTCTTGGGTATCAGCGCGGCCGGGTGGCTGGCCTACGTGGCATGGCCTAAAGATATAACTGCAGCCACACCGGCATCTGCTGCAATTGATGACCAAGCTGAGTACCCTCTCAGCAGGAAGTCGGGCCAGGTACAACTGGCAGCGGCTGCCATAGTACGGTATGCCTGGCTCGGGGCTGCCGTCGTATTGATTATATCCGCTTCCATCTATGTAATCCGAGGTACCGTGGTCCGGGTAAACGATCGCTTCCCCGGCGCCCGGCCGGCGATTGGCACGCTCGACGGGATGGATTTCATGACCGTGGGGGTTTATACCTGGCCGGACCAAAACCATCCTATAGAATTGCGCTATGATTATGAAGCTATCCAGTGGCTGTTGCATAATGTTAAGGGCACGCCGGTAATTGCCGAAGCTGTTCTGCCCTATTACCGGGAGGGGGGCATGCGTGTCGCCAGTATGACGGGGCTACCCACTTTGTTGGGCGCCCACCAGGGGGAGCAGCGTTACGGTTGGCAGGTTGGGCAACGGGATGGCCTGGCGCGCCAATTTTTCGAGAGTCCCGATCCGAACCAGGCGCTGCAACTGGCGCGCCAGTTGGATATCACCTATATCTACATCGGCCAGTTGGAAAAACAGGTTTATAGCCAGGGCGGTATTGCTAAATTTGAGCAAATGGCGAACCAAGGGATTTTGGAAATTGTCTTCCAAAACCCCAAGGTACGGATTTACCGGATCCTGGATGCAGCCCCTAAAGTGATAACCCTGGGCCCACCACAGGCCCTGGCACACGCTGAGAGTACTCAGCCAGGACGTTAATCTAAATTCTATGGCACAAACACAAACCTTACAGACCTCACCCCAGCCTCTCCATCCCAGTACTCCGCCTTCCTTATTGCGCCCGCGCCGTACTCTGGGGCCTTGGCTGGTCGCCTGGCTGGCGTTGGGCGTGGTGTGGTGGGGACAGCGGCAGATTACACCCAGCCGGATATTGCCTTCCTTGCTACTGTATCTGGCGGGTGGATTGGCGTTTATCTACCTGTCCCGCCGTCCTTATCTGACCCCGCCGCTGGCTGAAGATGCAGCGCCGGCGACGCCGGTGGGTTGGGCCTCCGTTCTGACGGCGCCAGCCCAGGTGACGCTGTTGGCTGCTGTGGTAATCAGCACCCTGGGTCTGATCTTCTTTGGTCCGCGGGATAATCCCAACCTGGGATGGATTTGTTGGGCGCTCTCACTGCTGGTGGTGGTGGCAGGAGCCGGCTTGCTGGATGTTCCTGCCCGCCCGGATGGGCTCAAGCTGCCTTTGCTGCGACCCGCTAAAGGGCAGATAGATACTATTGTACCATCTGAGCCAGGGACAGATCCGGTTACTGATAAAGCTACATCGGGTTCCTGGTACAGATTCACGAAGCTGAGTACTCTCAGCAAGCTGACTTTAGCCGGGATCGAGATCCACCCTGACTATGTCGTGTGGGGATTAACGCTGCTGGGTCTGGTGCTCCGCCTTTACCACCTGGATAGTCTCCCCTTCGGCACCTGGTTTGATGAAGCCCAGAATGCCCTGGTGGCGCTGCAGATGCTGGGGGATCCTGGCTTCCGGCCGGTTTACCTGGCGCAGTTAACCCAGCAACCGACGTTGTTTCTCTATCCTACAGCTTTGATGCTAAAGTTATTCGGCGATACTACCTGGTCGGTGCGGCTGGTCGCCGCCCTGGCGGGTGCCGCCACGGTGCCGGCGATGTATTTCCTGGGAAAAGAGTTGTTCGGTCGCCGCTTTGGATTATTGGCCGCTTTTTTCCTGGCAATCTCTTCCTGGCATATCACTTTTAGCCGCCTGGCCTTTAACGCCATCTGGTCCCCCTTGTGGAATGTTTTGACGATGGCGCTGCTCTTCCGTGCGTTGCGCACAGGGCGCTTGCGCGATTATGCGTTGGCAGGTATCTCTCTAGGCCTATCGGTAAACTTCTACTATACCTCACGTTTGTTGCCTTTTGTCATCATCTTATTTCTTTTGCATCAGATTATCCAGCGTGGGCCGATGTGGCTTTTGCGGCGCTGGCGCGGCGGCCTGGTTTTTGCCGCCGGTCTGCTGTTGGCCGTGGCGCCCTTAGCGCAGTTTGCCGTGACCCGCCCTAACGAATTTTTTAACCGGCTGGAGCAAACATCAGTCTTCAAGTGGACCGCTGAAGCCGGTAACTATCAGCCGCTGATTGACAATGTCGAAAAGCACCTGGGCATGTTTACACTGCAGGGTGATCCCAACGGCCGCCACAACCTGCCCAATACGCCGATGCTGGATCCGATTATGGCCGGCTTGTTCGTGGTTGGCGTGGTTTACAGCTTATGGAATATGCGGGACCGGCGCTATGCTTTTATAATATCGTGGGCGGTAGTGATGTTGGCCGGAGGTGTCTTCTCCGTGCCTTTCGAAGCGCCCCAAGGCTTACGGACCCTGGACGAGGTGATTGCTACCTGCCTGTTGGCCGCTATACCCATCGCCATTTTATGGCGCGAGGGGGAATCGCTGGGCCACAGCTTCTCCTGGCGTTATGGTATGGGATTAGTGATGGTGATCCCGGTTGTGCTGGCAGGCTATAACAACGTAGATAAATATTTCCGGCGGCAGGCGACAGATTTTAGTAGCTGGAACGCGCATTCTACGCCTGAAACGGAAATCGCCCTGGCGCTGAACCGCTACGGCAATGGTTACCGCTTTCTGATCACCGGCTTCTATTTTGGCCACCCTGCCACCCGTTTCCTGGCACCAGGTATCGGCAATCAAGAGCAGTGGAATACTACCAGTACCCTGCCTATCGATCGCGCCGGACCTAAGGGCGTGGTGCTGATGCTGGAACCGGAGCATGAAACTCCGGTCTTTGATGAGCTACAGCGCCTCTATCCCGGTGGGAAATTCCAACGCCTGACGGCGCCCTTCGGCGGCCCGCCGAACCTTTTTATCGCAGAGCTGTCGCCTGCGGATATTAGCGGTATTCAGGGTGTCGTGGCCGAGTACCGGGTGGGGGATAGCTACCCCCCCGCCGGCAGCACTGATGCTCCTGCCCAGACTACGCGCGAGGCTACTATCGACCTGGATTGGAGCAGCCCGCCGCTGCCGTTGCCCTTCACTGCCGAATTCAACGGAACGCTGCGGATTAATAAATATGGCCCATATCGGTTACAGCTCCAGGCTCCAGCCCAGGCCGAATTGTACATCGATGAGGTCAAAGTCATCGATGTACCTGCGTCTGGAGCGGCGACGGCTCCGCTGCAGGCGCAGGTTATTCTGGCGAAGGGCAACCATGCGTTGCGCTTGCGGGCTAAAGGCGCGGCGGGTCCCTTGCGCCTCTCGTGGGAAGGAGAAGGCTCCGTTCTGACGGCGCCGGCCCAGCCGATTCCCGCAACCGCGCTCTATACCAGTCCTCCCGTAGATAATCATGGGCTGTTGGGGAAGTATTACCCCAACGTAAACTGGTCAGGC
The DNA here is from genome assembly GCA_009692745.1 of Chloroflexota bacterium. GTDB lineage: Bacteria > Chloroflexota > Anaerolineae > Epilineales > SHYO01 > SHYO01. The sequence continues at coordinate 28,641 of SHYO01000006.1, read as the reverse complement.
CAGCCGGCTTTTGAACAGGTTGATCCCAGTATGGCGCTACGGTTCCATATATTACCTTTACCCCGACCGTATAGCGTAGAGTGGAGCGGCGCTATCGATATCCCCTTCGATGGGACATATCGCTTCGGCACCGAATCCATAGACCATTCGTGGCTGTGGATCGATGATACCCAAGTGGTGACAAATGATGGGCCTACCGGCCAATACCGCGATGGAACGATCAACCTGACGCAGGGGATTCACAAGATTCGTGTGCGTTATACCGACGAGACGGCCTATACGTACATCAATGTTTACTGGACACCGCCCAGTGGCGGGCGGCAGACTTTACCCACAGAGCGCATCTATCCGCCGCAAGGGGCATATCCTCCGCCCCGGAAAGCGGTGAATCTGCCGCCGCCGGTCGTCCAAGGTGGTCTTTTTACAGGGCTTATCCCCCCAGGCTCAATCAAAAGTGAGTTTGCCAGGTCATTGACCGGCGGCGCTGCCGGTATGAGCGATCCGCGTGATGTCGCTGCCGCCAAGGACGGGCGACTTTACGTGGTGGAAACTGCCGCCAAGCGGGTGATAATCCTGAATGCGGAGGGGGCGGTGACAGGTCAGTTGGAGGGCGAATTTGTGCAGCCCTTCGGTGTGACGATCGGCGCGGGCGGCCAGGTTGTCGTGCTCGATTCCCAGGCTAAGGATCCACTACAGATCTTTACCTCCGATGGTAAACCGGCAGCCAAAATCGGGGGAGACGTGGGGCTTTATAGTCCACGCGGTATTTTTGCCGATCCGGTGGGTAACCTCTACATTGCCGATACCGGTGGCTCTCGCGTGGTGAAGCTTGCCCCTACCGGACAGAAGCTGGGCGAATTCCGCGCCGGTGGCCAGCTTAACCAGCCGGTTTCGGTGGCGGTGACGCAGGGCGGCGTATTATACGTGGTGGATTCCGGCAAGAACATCCTATGGGTGCTGGATCCCAGCGATGTGGTTTTACAATCGTGGCCGATCCCCAAAGCGAATACCTTTGATGCCGCCCATGTTGCCATTGGCCCGAATAATGCGATTTATCTCAGCGACCCGGAGAGCGGGATCGTGAATATCTATGACCCGCGCGGCACCTCGATTGGGCAGGTGGGAACTCGAGGTAGCGGCGATGGTCAGTTTAACAAGCCAACCGGTTTGCGCATCGATACCTTCTCCGGACCCGGAGGTGGGCGCTTGTGGGTGGCTGATACCCTCAATAAACGAGTAGAACAATGGAACATCCGGTAACAGAAAGTGGCGCGGGTCAACCCTTTGAAGGACGGCAAATTCTGCTGGCCCCAGCCGGGGAATCAAGCGGGACTGGGGCGGATGAGGCCAGTAGTGCTGCGGATCCATCACCTGCCAGGCCAAATCCCGCAGTGCTGCCCGCTGTACATAGTACAGCACTAACCGGCCCGCGTTTTGCGTGGATCATAGCCTGGCGCGGTGCGGGTATCCTGATATTGCTTGCCAGCCTGGGAATCCTGGCTATATCCCAGGTCATCCTGAATGTAGGGCGCTGGCTGAATTGGGATATGCAATTTTTGGCGCCCTTATATCCTTTGGCGTGTGCTTGGCCGGGCTTTTGCCAGATGAGATACCCAGCGTACACCTTCCTGGGATTTGTGGCAGTGCTGTTAGCCAGCCTTCTCTTCGGTTGGTGGGTTTGGCGCCTTACCTGGCCTAAAGTCGAGTACTCTCGACAGGGATCACCACTCTCGTGGGTGGTGGCCGAGTTTAGCGCAGATCCGGTATCGCTACAGGGATTGCGCCGCCTTGTTAGCTTGCAAGGAGCCGTGGTGCTGCTGATTTTCCTGGCCTGCGAGGGGTATGTCGTCTACCAGGCAATCATGGACCGGCCGGTTATGCCGCTGATTTGGTTGGGTGGGCTGGTCTTTTTGCTATTGCTGGCCTTGGTGGTAGACCGGGCCGGGGGGGTGAGTCAGGTGTTGCCGGCGCGGCGCGATATCGGATACCTGGCGGGTATCGTGGCCATGCTGGTGGCAGTCGCGGCCTTTTTCTCGGACCACTACGGGCTGGCCGGCGCCAGTATCCTGGCTACCCTGATCTTGCTTTTTGGCTATTTGGAGCAAGGGTGGCGCGATTGGAACTGGCCGCAGCGCCTGGAGCGGCTGGCCATTCCCATCATCTCCCTTGGCAGCTTTATGCTCATGACCTACGGACTGCGCGCATGGAATTGGTCCATCATTGGGGATGAGTATGCTTTTTACAACCTGGGGCGGCAATTTGCGCTGGGACAGGCACATTTGCCATTGCTCTCCGGCGCCGGTGTCGACGGCTTTCACCCGGTGCTCTCCTCGGCTTTTCAGGGCGCCAGCATGTGGCTCTTCGGCAGCGATAGCTACGGCTGGCGCGTCAGCAATAGTTTCTTACTGGTGCTGGCGATTCCGCCGTTCTACTATTTTTCGCGTCATCTCATAGGCCGGGTTGGCGGCCTGATGATGGTCAGTCTCTATGGCTGCGCTCATGTCCTGCTCTCCTTCGGCAAGATCGGCTACAATAATACCCAAGTGGTTATCATCATGGCGCTGGCTTTGGCGGCCTTTAGCTGGGCGGCTGCCCGCCGTAGCCTGGCCGGGTTTGTGTTGACCGGTATCTTCCTGGGCCTGGGCTTCTATACCTTTGGCGTGGGGCGCCTCTACGGTCTGGCCATAGCCGTGTGGTTGTTGATCTATTATTTCCCGCGGTACAGGACTACCCTGATCCAAAACCTGGCTGTTTGGACGGCGGTGGTGGGAGCGGGAGCCCTGACGATCATCCCGGTGGTCTCTACCCGGTCTGCCTGGCAGGGTCAATTACGCCACACCTTCCTGAGCAGTGAGGTAACCCATTCGCCAGTGGGGATCTTGTTCCAATTATGGGATAACACGCTCTACGGGTTTACTTCTTTCCTGACGAACGATGGTCATTCCCATTTCGTCTTCGGACCGCATGCTGATCCGCTGACCGGTAGCCTGATGGTATTGGGTTTGGCCGGGCTGATCTTCTCCTGGCGCCTGGGATGGCGAGTGCGGGCAGCTTTATTAGGAATGTGGGTGGTGTTGGTGGTCTTGATAGCCGGCATCCAGCAGTATGGTTATCCCAGCAACACGCGCACCTTTGCCCTGGTGCCGCTCTATGCTCTCTTTGCGGCTATAGGCTTTAGTTATCTGTGGCAGGCACTGGCTGTCACCCTGGGTGCTGTAATGGCCAGGGACGCAGAGCAGCGCCCGGCGCCGGTGCTGGCGTTACCGCTGGCGGTGCTGGCTCTGGTCGCTATTGTACCTCTCAATGTGTGGTTGAGCGTGGATTTGTCGCAGCAGAAGCTCGAGGTTCCGCCTCAGGCGTTCATGTTGCAGACAGCTCAATTGACCGGCGATATTTCCGGCTCCGGGCCGCGCATCTACCTGGTGGTGCGCCCTGACTACAATATGGATCTCATCCGCATGATGTTCCAGGCTTACGATATTCCCTTAGAACGCCTGGTGCGCCTCTTGCCGCAAGCTGCACTGCTGGGAGATACCCCTGGTACTGCCACCACCAATCCACAAGCTGCTGTTCCGGCTTTCTGCCAGGCGGCCAGCGAACCGGCAGTCTTTATCGTAGCGCGGGATGTGCCCGAAGTTGACCCTATCCGTGCCCGGGTCGAGTCTTGCTGGCCCGGGACCGAAGAACGGTTGGTTAAAGATGCTACCGGCCGGCCTCATCTGTACCGCTTTATCACTCAAGCCGGCCTCTCCTATTTTCGAGATATTGCCGGGGAATGGCAGGAAGAGACACCTGCTAAGGCAGCGGCTGGTTTCTTAAATTTACCCCCGGTGGTAATCACCGATAAAGGGATCTGGGGTGTGGCCCAACCGCGGGATGTAGCTGCCGGAGGACCAGCGCAGACTCCGGTTGCTGCTATAGAGATCGGCACTAAGTTTGTGGCTGTCTTCGATGGCAATGGCAGGCGCCAGAAGGTGATGGGGGGGGATCTGGTTGACCCGGCAGCGGTGGCATTTACCCCGGCTGGAGATCTCGTGGTGTTAGATGCTGGCGCACCCGATGTATTGGTCTGGTTTGATCAGAATGGCAGGATTCAGCGCCGCCTGGGTTCCGGTATGGGTTTCTATTCTCCGCGCGGCCTTTATGTGGCTGCCGACGGTACGATTTATGTAGCCGATACCGGCAGTAGCCGGGTGGTACACCTCTCCGAAAATGGCCAGATATTGGGGAGATATAATGGGGGGGGGAAATTCCCCCAACCCACCAGTGTAGCGGTAGAGCCTGGCAAGGAAGGAAATGGACGGTTGGCGGTGGCCGACCCGACTACCGGTTTTATCTATATCTTGGACGCGCAGGATCGGTTGCTCGGGCAGATCCCCTTCTCTAAAGGGAATACTGTGGATAAGCCGGGTATGGTCTGGATGGCTGATGGGACACTGATTGTGGCCGATACCGAGAAAGGGCGGGTGGTTCGTCTCGATCCGGCGCAACCTGAAGCAGCGCCTATCAAAGAGTGGACAAACCTGGCGCGCCCTACAGGGTTGTCTTTAGGTAAAGATAACCGGCTGTATGTCACAGAGACCGCCGCAGATCGGGTGACGATTTTGTCCATCCCATGAGCTCAGAGTCTCACCTGCCGATTATGGAACAGCCTACCGATTATTCCCAGCAGCCTGAACCGAAAGATGTCACTCTCAGCAGCAAGCTGAGTACTCTCAGCAGGCACCTGATGCGGCTCTTGACCGGTCCCGCAGGCGGGCTGCTGCTGATGTTCCTGGGCCAATGGCGTTTGATGGTGGGAGACTTGCTCACCGGCCTGCCAATACTCTTGTTGGGATTGGCCGTCGCCGTGGGCTTAGGCCAGGGACGCGGCTTGCATGCCTTGTCACTGCCCTGGGTAGGGCAAAGCCAAAGGCGTTGGGCAGCGGTATTCCCGGTCATTCGGTTCAGAGGTCTGCTGTTGATAGCCCTGGCTTTGGGATTGCAACTCCCAGTGCTGTACCTTGATTACCTGGACAAGTTGCCACCGGGTATCTCCGCTAAATTTTATGGGCTGTCAATCCTGCTGGTTTTTGTAGGGATTCTCTTGCTGGAGCCAGTACATCTAAGTTTGCGTTCGTTACTGCTGCCATCTTCTTGGAGAGAGTTGGCGGTATTGGCTCTGGTATTGGCCTTGGCCGGGGGTGTTCGCCTTTACCGGGTAGACACGCTACCGCCGGGTTTATGGGGGGATGAAACTCTGGATGGGCTGGATGCTAACCGGATGCTGGATGGGCAACTCCAGACGCCTTTCCGCAATGATGAGCTGGGCAACGGTAATTTGAAAGCCCTGATAAATGCCACCAGTGTCTATCTCTTTGGCGCCACCCCGTTGGCATTGCGGGTAGTAGCGGTAGGGGCGGCAGTCCTCTCTCTGCTGGGAACCTTTCTGCTCGCGCGCCTATGGTTCGGCCCGCTGACCGGTTTTCTGACACTGCTCTTTATGAGCTTCTCCCGTTGGCATTTGCACCGCAGCCGGTTCGATAGTACGGTGATGTTGGCGCTGCCTTTGGTGGTGTTTGGTATTTACTTTACCGTCCGAGGGTTTCAGGGAGTGATGGCATCCAGGACGTCGCCGGTGGTGACCGGAGAAGCGCGGGGGAGTTGGCGCCTGTTAGGATTGGGCGGATTGTGTTTGGGGCTCAGCTTGAACTTTTACCACGGCTACCGGCTGATTCCGGTGGTAGTGGGCTTATACCTGATCATCGAGTTTCTTCGTAATCGAATGGCGCTACCTGCTGAGTATACTCAGTTTAGTACTCTTCCAGGGCCCCAATTGCGCCAGATGGTGCTAGGCATGGCTGTGGTTGGCCTGGGCTTTTTCGTGACTTTTGCCCCGTATGGCCAGTTCGCAATCCTGAAAACCGGCTCTTTCCTCTCCCGTTTGAGTTATGTATCGGTCTGGAATAATCGAGTTCAATTCCAGACGGTCCATCCTGGAGTATCGATCGCACCAGGGCTGGGTACCGATCTGCAAATCCTGGGATGGCAGATTGCTGATACCGTGCTGATGTTTAACTATCAGGGTGATGGCAACGGCTTGGTCAATTATCATCGCTTGCCCCAGCTCGATCCCTTGACGGCTATCTTCTTCCTGCTGGGGGTGGGGTTAGGCATCTGGCACTGGCGCGATAACCGGTTTCTCATGCTCTGGCTCTGGCTGGTGCAGGCGCTCATCTTTGGCAGCATACTGACTATTGGCGCTCCTAGCTCGACGCGCGTCTTCTCGGCTGTGCCGGCGGTCATGATATTGGCGGGTGCTGGCGCGGCGCACCTATGGCGTTGGTTGCAGCTCGGCTCCTGGTCAGGGATCCACCGCCTTCCTGTTGGTGGGATACTCAGCGCTAAGGTTACTCAGTTGCTATCGTCTACTCTGGGGGTTCCACTTCTTGCCGGGTTGGTGCTCGGGGTGGCAGGGGCCTCGAATCTCAGCACCTATTTCCGGGAATATCTGCCTTCTACGGATCTTTTTTACGATTTCGGCGGCCGCACCTCTGCTCTAGGGCCCTATATGCGCCAGGTCATGAAGCTGAGTATACTCAGCCAGGATCCAGGGACACGCTTCGTCTTCCTTAACGAAGGGGAGCTAAGTTCTCATCTGCCTACGATTCGGTTTCAGGCGCCCGGTTTCCAAGGGATAGACATAACGCAGCCCAGCGATCTGGTAAATCCTATGCTGGCCGGGTCGGGAGATACGGTTTACGTGGCAATTCACCCCCAGGAGTTGGCCCCGGTGCAACTCTATTTTCCTGGAGGGCGAGAGCGCCAGTTTTATGATCCTCTGAGCCGGACAATCCTGGCAAGTTACGAGTTGCCCGCTGCAGTGCGCCGGTCTCAAGTGGGGCTGGCGCCGGTGGAAGGGGCGCCGGGCTTAACTATTGGCGAGCAGGGTAGTCTTTATATTCCTACCTTCGGTATCTACCATATTTGGTTAGAGGGCCAACCCGGTAACGAAAATAGCCTGTTGCTTTTGGATGGCAAACCGGTCAAGCCCGGCTTGGTACATTTGAATCAGACTGCCACGGCATCCAGCAAGATGTTACTGGCGCGTTTCGGTAGATCTGCTGTTCCGGCATGGGTAGAATTGGCGGAAACTGCACCTACTAACGCGGGAATTACGCGCTTCCTTCCGGCCGGCTGGCATACCGTGGCCATCAGTCTGCAAAACTCGGAAACATCCCTTCCGGCTGCGCGGTTACGCTGGTATGCTCCTTGGAAAGCCCTATGGCTTAGCGAAAATAGCCAGACCGTGCCGGGCATGTTGCTCAGCCCGGTATCGCACGCCTACGGTCTCACAGGACAATATTTCAACAACCCCAATTTTGAGGGGCCGCCGGGCTACATGCAGCGCGATCCTATTATTTACTTCCACTGGCTTGATGGCCAGCACGCTCCTTTCTCCGATGCCTTTAGCGTAAAGTGGCAGGGTTACCTGGATGTGCCCCAGGACGGTACTTACAGCTTGGGAATTTATAGTGCCCAACCGGCCTGGCTCTTCCTGGATGGCAAACAGGTAGTGGACGGTCACGATATGCAGGGTGAGCAGGAGCGTACCGTCAGTCTGAAGCTGGCAGCCGGAGCACATGCGCTTGAGTTGCGCTACGCCTGGCAGGAAAACTTCCGCGAGGTAGAGCTTTTCTGGATACCTCCTGGGCAAGAACGGTCCACTATCCCACCTGAGGCTTTATCCCCATGACCCTCACTTCTTCATCTGGTCTGCTGCGCCGGAAATTTTTCCGCAAACAATATCTGGTGCTTGGCTTACTGGGACTGATGCTGGCGCTAGTCTACTGGCTCACATTTGTGCAGCCGTATCAGCTTGAGCGATATAATCTGGAGCCGCTGCTGGATGCCGGGAAAATCACCAGTTATGAGCCCGTGGCCGGGCAAGATTTCACCTTGGGAGTCCTGATTTCGTTCCTGCTCTATGCTTTGGCCGTCTTGCTGGCCTGGCGGCTGCCTGGCTTACCCATCTTTTGGGTGCTCTTGCCGGCCCTGGTGCAGATCGCGGTGATGGTATTCGCTTATCCGGCGCTGGCAGCCGATGTGTATGGCTACCTTTTTCAAGGGCGGATCATCGCTATTTACCATGAAAATCCCTATCTAAGCCTCCCCTTGAAATTTGCTGCTGATCCCGATTATGCCTACGTCGCCTGGCCGACGCTCCTCGGGCAATATGGACCTTTGTGGATGATGCTCAGTGCGGTGGTGGCCTTGGCCTCCACCCAAGGGCTGTTACAAGGGATACTGGCTTTCAAGGGATTGATCCTGGTATTTCAAATACTGGATATGGCGCTCATCTATGTGATTCTGCAACGTCTAAATCCCCAGTATGCGGCTTTGGGCGTGTTGATCTTTGCCTGGAACCCTCTATCGTTGATCGAGGGGGTAGCCAACGCCCACAATGACCCGGTGATGCTGACCTTCGTGCTGCTGGGGATCTGGTGTCTCACCGGGCGTCGGTCCGCCTACCTGGCGGCGCCGGCCTGGGCGGTAGGGGCGCTCATCAAATTTTTCCCCTTGCTATTTATCCCCCTGGGGGTGGTCTACCTGGTGGTGAGGAGCTTCTGGGCAAACGGTAAGAAGCTGACGCTGCGCTTTCTTCTGACCCAGGGTATCGTCGTTATGCTGCAAGCCCTGGCGGTGGGCACCGTCCTGGTGATCGGATACCGGCCGTTCTGGGCAGGTATGGAGACGCTGCAAGGATTGCGGGACCAGAGTCGCCTCTTTACCTCCAGCTTGCCCGGTATCGTTTTCCAGACCTTGCGCGACCCGTTAATCCTACGCGGATTCAGCGAGGACCAGGTGTTTGATCTGGTACGTTGGGCGGGCCTGGCGATTTTGGCCGTAGCCTATTTGCTCCTGTTGTGGCATCTCTACCGCCATCCTACCATCCAAACCGTATTGCAGATTGCCCTTCTTCTGACCTGGCTCTTCCTGCTACTGATCACCTTCTGGTTTCAGGCCTGGTATGTGTTATGGCTCCTGGTCCTGGCGGCTCTGATTTTGCGGCCGGGGGCTATTTGGCCGGTGTGGAGTTTGACGCTAACCTCCACCTTGTCCTATACTTTGTATATCTGGATCTGGGTAAATCATGTTGATACTATCGATGTGATGCGGGTCCAGTGGCTGGCAGTGATTTTAATTTATCCTATTCCTCTACTGCTTTGGCTGCTTTTACATAACCAAGTTCCGCTAGGGATACCTGATCCGTCAGGCGGGCACCCGGTTGGAGCTACAGAGGGAGACGTTTAGATCGTTCTCTGCTGAGTACTCTCAGCTACTCACCTTCTACCTGCACTCCCAACAATGTGAGGTGCGCTTTGCGCAAGTGACTAAATGGCCCACCAACCTCTGATTGAGATTCGCCGCGGGAACATAGGTGATATAGTACACCGGGGCTCCTTTGCCGTGGCCAACTTTGACGGCTCTCTCTTGGCCAGCGCGGGTGATCCGGAGCTGCGCGCCTGGACGCGTTCCTCCCTCAAACCGTTCCAGGCGTTGCCTTTGGTTGAAAGTGGCGCCTCTGCTGCACTGGGACTGACACCGCGGGAGTTAGCGGTGGTTTGCGCTTCACATGCCGGTGAGCCGGACCATCTGGCGGCGGTCCAATCGATCCTGCGCAAGGCTCAAGTACCCGTGGGGATGCTGAGCTGCGGCGTGCATCCTCCCTTGAACGATGCTGCTGCCCAATCCCTGCTCCTGGCGGGCCAGAAACCCACCTCTCTGCATGCAAACTGTTCCGGTAAGCATGCCGGCATGCTGGCTCTGGCCGCCTATTTGAACCTGCCTTTAGAAACCTATCGTTTCCCGGACCACCCGGTGCAGAAGGCCATTCGCCGCATCCTGGCGCGTTTTACCGGCTTACCGGAGGCGGAGCTGGCGCTGGAAGTGGATGGTTGCGGTGTACCCAACTATGCCATGCCCTTGCGATCCATGGCAATGGCCGTAGCCCGCCTTTGCGACGCCACCATTTTTGAATCCTGGCGGGAAGAGGCCTGTTATGAGATTATCAATGCTATGACCACCTTCCCGGAAATGGTGGGGGGTACAGGGCGTTTTGACACGCTGCTGATGCGCGTAGCCAACCGGCGCCTGATCTGCAAAGGGGGTGCCGAGGGATATCAGATTATCGGCCTTTTGCCGGGCGCGCGGGGCCGCGGTGCTGCGGCGCAGGGTATAGCCATGAAAATTGAAGACGGGGATGGCGGCAACCGGGCGCGCCCCCGCATTGTGATTGAACTGCTGCGACAATTAGGTGTGCTTTCGGAGCAGGATATCGCGGCTTTGTATCCCTTTAACGAGATGCAAGTGTATAATTTGCATCGTGAGGTCGCCGGTAGCTATGCCCCGGTATTTGACATAGATTAGGGAGAAATTGTATTTTGCAGCAGCATGTGTTTGTGGGTCGCCAGGGTGAATGTGATCATCTTTCAGTTTACCTGGACCGCGCCTTAGCCGGCCAGGGTCAAATCGTTTTTGTGACCGGCGAGGCCGGCGCTGGTAAAACTGCACTGGTCACCGAATTTGCGCGGCGCATGCAGGAACGCCACCAGGACCTGATAGTGGCTATCGGCGATTGCAATGCCCAAACCGGCCTGGGAGACCCGTATTTACCCTTCCGCGAGCTGCTAGGGTTACTCACGGGGGATGTGGAAGCGAAACTGGCCGAAGGCGCGATTAGCAAAGAAAATGCTTCGCGGCTACAGAAATTTTTACGGGTTTCGGGACTGGTATTGCTCGACCTGGGGCCAGACTTGATTGAAATGTTTGTCCCGGCCGGGGCTTTGGCTATCCGCGCCGGCGCCTATGCTGCCGGCAGGATCGGCTGGCTGGATCGCCTGGAAAAGGTGAAGGAGCGGCAGGAATCCAGGGGCGATACCGCGTCGAGTACTCTCGACATGGGGCAGGGCCGGATCTTTGAACAATATACCAATGTCATCCGGGCCATGTCAGCCAAGCAGCCATTGCTCCTGGTGCTTGACGATTTGCAGTGGGCCGATGCCGCTTCCATTAGCCTGTTATTCCACCTGTGCCGCCGTATTGGCGAGAGTCGCATCATGATGCTGGGTACCTATCGCCCCGACGAAGTTGCACAGGGACGTAACGGCGAGCCTAAACGCCATCCCCTGGAATCTGTGGTTAATGAGTTAAAGCGGTATTATGGTAACATTGAGATCGAGCTGGAAACATCTCAAATGATACAGGAACGGCGTGAGCTGGAGCAGTTTGTAGGCGACTATATAGACCAGGCTTATAAACCGCATCGCCTGAGTGCGGAGTTCCGCCAATTGATCCTGGATCGTACAGATGGCCATCCGCTTTTCCTGGTGGAGCTGCTACGGGATATGGTTGAACGTGGTTGGTTGGCTAAAGATGAGAGTGGCATCTGGTACCTGGCGGCAGAATTCGATTATGAAGATCTGCCGGCCCGGGTTGAGGCGGTGATCGAAGAGCGCATTAGCCGGTTAGAACAAGGCTTACGGCAGATCTTAAATGTGGCTTCCGTAGAGGGGCAGAATTTCACCGCCCAGGTGATTGGTGGGGTGCAGCAGATGAGCGAGCGGCAATTGGTACCCCAACTGAGTCATGATCTGGACCGGCAACACCGGCTGATCGGCGAGCGGGGCATCAAACGCCTGGGTAACCGGCCGCTCTTTCTGTACCGCTTCCGCCATAACCTTTTTCAATTACACCTCTACAATAGTTTGACGGTGGCGGAGCGGGTGATATTGCATGACGCGGTGGGAAGCTACCTGGAAGAACTGTATGCCGGGCGTGAGCAGGAAATCGCAGTACAATTGGCGCGCCATTTCCTGGAGTCCTACCAATACCCGAAGGCTTTCCGCTACCTGGTGCTGGCAGGGAAGGCAGCGCAGGCGGTATATGCCAACCAGGAAGCTATCGCCTATTTCCTGCGCGCTCTGACGCTCGACGATGAGGCGCATGTGCCGCTGGCAGAGATGGCGGGGGTATGGGAAATTCTGGGTGACGTGAACTCCCTATTGGGCGAATACCAGCGGGCGGTGCAGAATTATGAAAAAGCGTTAAACTTTGCCGCTGATTCGCTTGATCGCGCCAGGATACAGCGCAAGCTGGGCCGTACCTACGAAAAATGGGGCAATTACGTGGAGGCGATCAGGAGTTTCGAGGCCGGTTTGCTGGACATGCGGGAGAAATTAGATGCCGACGAGGCGGCCCGCATCTACGCCGGTATGGGGTTGGTCTATTTCCGCCAGGGACAACTGCCGGAGGCGTTAGATTTGAGTTCGCTGGCTTTGAACCTGGTAGAGGTCCTGCAGGACAAGCCAGGTATTGCCCAGGCTTGTAATAACCTGGGCATCGTCTATAATAGCCAGGGGGATTGGCCGCGAGCGCTGGAGTTCTATCGCCGTTGCCTGGCAATTTACCAGGAAACCGAGAATTATTACGGACTGGCTGCGGTCAACAATAACCTGGGATTGGTTTACCTGAATATGGTGGATTTGGAAGAGGCGACAGCGCATTTTCGGCGCAGCCTGGAGCTCTGCGAAAAAATCGGGAATCGCCACGGCCTGGCACGGACCTATGATAACCTGGGCCAGGTATACATGAGCCAGGGACGGCGAGATGATGCGATGGATTGCCTGGCCAAAGCTGTTACCATCCTGGCTGAAATTGGCGCCGGTGAGTCGAAAATTTACCGGGAGATGTGGCAGTCCGGTGCCTGGTGAGTACACTACTGTTCCCGTAAATGCCTGGGGGGTGAGTTATGGATTATCGTAAGACCGTGGAGTTAAAGATCCCTAATGAAGCGGGTTATGAGAAGATCGCCATGAAACTGGCTGCCTCGGTGGCTGAGGGGATGGGCTTTGCGCCGGAACGGGTCGAAGATCTGAAGACAGCCGTCAGCGAGGCCTGTCTGAATGCCATGCAACATGGAAACCAGGATGATGTTACCGCCAGGCTCTTTGTGATTTTGACCATTGAAGCATCCAGCCTGGCTATCGATGTTAAGGATGAAGGGCGCGGCGGCCGGCCGCCCGAAACTATCGAGAGTCCGGATATGGAGAAGAAGCTTGCCGGATTACAGAAGCCACGCGGCCTGGGCCTCTTTGTTATTCAACATCTGGTAGATGAAGCCATGTTCGTCGCCCCGGATGTGGGCGAGGGTAATCAATTCCGCATGGTGATCCGCCTGGAACCGCACAAGGAGCAGTCATGTTAAGGAAAGACCTCAAAGTAGATATCAGAAAAGTCGCCGGGCCCGCTGCCTCCGCTGCAATGCAGATCATTGATTTGCAGGGAGATGTAAATTCCACCGGTGAGGCAGCCATCAAGCAGGCTTACAATACCGCCACGACGGAAGGCGCCAGGCATATCCTTTTTAATTTTGAGAAGGTTGACTACATTAATACGTCGGGGATTGCAGTGCTGATTAGCATCGTGATGGAGGCACAAAAGGCGCAACAGAAGGTCCTGCTCTTCCAGGTCAATCGGCATTACCAGAAGATCTTTGACCTGGTGCGGTTGCCCATGTATGCTAAAATATATAATTCCGAAGTGGAAGCCGTAGCCGCGGCGCGGGCAGAGTCGTGAAAGACGGGGACCAATCTCTGGGGGGGCAGCCCCGGTGGCGCGCCACGTTGATGGGGCGCAAGTTGACCATCGCCCGGCTGGCGTGGCTAATGGGGGCTTTTTTGACGCTGCTCCTCTTTGTCATCTCTATCACAGTACGTATTGACGAGGACATCAGTAGTTATCAGCAGATTGAATCTCGCCTGGCGGAATTGGGGTTATCCTATCCGCTGCTGGCCTATTATCCGCTGCTGTTGTTCATGGCCGATATCTTCACTACCCTGGCCTTTTGCGCTACAGGGGCGTTTATCTTCTGGCGTAAATCTAACGACTGGATCGGGTTGGTGGTTTCTTTCGCCCTGATCAGCTTTGGGTGTACCATCACTCTGCCGCTTGATCTAAATGTCACGCGACCTTTGTGGCAGATACCGGTGATCATAGGCCGCGGCCTGGGAATTTCTTCGTTTCTGGTCTTCCTCTATCTCTTTCCTACGGGATATTTTGTGCCGCGCTGGACACGGTACCTGGCGGTATTATTTTGCATCTGGTCGATATCTTGGGTGTTTTTTCTCAATTCTCCGCTTAATCCCTACACTTGGGGAGAATTGCCCAACAGCCTGGTAATTCTGGGCTGGTTTGCCACGGGCCTGGCTGCCCAGTTTTACCGGTATTTACGGATTTCCCGGTCGATGGAACAGCAGCAGACCAAGTGGATTGTCTTCGGCGTGACGGTGCCATTTCTTGTTACCCTCGTTTTTAATTTGAGCAACATTGTTTTGCCAACGATCGACCAGGCTAATTTGGCAATGCTGGTTTATGGGTTGATCAGCCGGCCTCTCTTCTTGGTGGCGCTGCTACTAATACCTGTTTCTATTACCATCTCTATCCTGCGATATCGATTGTGGGATATCGATCTCATTATCAACCGGGCGCTGGTTTTCGGTTTGCTGACAGTAATGTTAGGGACGGTTTACCTGGTGAGTGTGGTGGCACTGCAACAAGCCTTCCGGATGGTAACGGGCCAGACTTCTGACCTGGCCATCGTTTATTCGACATTGGCCATCGCGGCTCTCTTTACGCCGCTGCGTCGTACTTTCCAGACCATGATTGACCGGCGCTTCTACCGCCATAAGTACGATGCCGCCAAGACGCTGGAAGCATTTAGTGCGACTGTGCGTGACGAAGTGGATTTGAACAAGTTGAATGAAGATTTGCTCGGCGTGGTTGAAGAAGCGATGCAACCCATGCATGTTTCACTCTGGCTGCCCCATTCCGGTGGGAAGAGCTGAATTCCGCCCCCAGTGGTGCGGAGGTAATTATGACCACTTTCTTAAAGGATTTCTGGCAAGGTCTGATCCGCCCAAGTGAACCGCAAGTTGAAATCATGCGATCGTCCATACCGCTGCATCGCAGCAGGTCATCAGTTGCTCCGGTAGACATAGCTCCTGACGACCCTTTACTTGCCTACTTTCGACAATTTCCTGCCTCAGTGACCGTTGGCAAAATAGAGCTGGACACGCCGGCGGTCAGGGCTATGCAAGCGGCGGGTGTCGAGATGGTTGTGCCTTTGGTTAGCCAGGGAGAACTCGTGGGTTTGCTGAACCTTGGGCCGCGTCTCAGTGGGCAAACGTATTCCCTCGACGACCGGAGGCTGTTAAATAACCTGGCTGCCCAGGCAGCGCCTGCCTTGCGCATCGCGCAACTGGTACGGCAGCAGCGGGCGGAGGCTTTGGCCTTGGAGCGGCTGGAACAGGAGCTGCGGGTAGCCCGGCTGATTCAGCAAACGCTTTTGCCCAAGGCGATGCCGGAGCTAGAGGGGTGGCAAATCGCCGCTCACTACCAGCCGGCAAGGGCTGTGGGGGGAGACTTCTACGATTTCCATCCGTTGCCGGATGGCAGATTGGGGATTGTTATCGGTGATGTGACGGATAAAGGGATGCCGGCCGCCCTGGTGATGGCTACGGCGCGCAGCATTCTGCGGGCGGCGGCCCAGGAAGCGACTTCACCGGCCCGCCTGCTGGAAAAGGCGAATGTCTTGCTGTACCGGGATATCCCGGCCGAGATGTTCGTCACCTGTCTTTATTTGATGCTCGATCCTGCCAGCGGTCACCTGAGCTTTGCCAATGCCGGGCAGACACCTCCCTACCGCCAAACGCACGAGGGCGTCAAGGAGTTATGGGCTACCGGGATGCCTCTAGGATTTATCCCGGAGGCAACATACGATGATACTGAAACCATTCTGGCGCGTGGGGAAAGCCTTTTTTTCTACAGCGATGGCCTCGTCGAGGCGCATAATCCTATGCGAGAGATGTTTAGCTTTGATCGCCTGGAGCATTTGCTATCGAGCCCCATCGCCGGGCTGGCATTGATTCAAATGCTGTTGGCAGAGTTAGAGAGTTTTACCGGTCCCCATTGGGAGCAGGAAGATGATGTGTCTCTTCTGACAGTGCAGCGGCTTGATAGCCCTTTTCCCTGAAGCTAAATTGCTTTCAATGGAAAGAGCAGCCAGTGTCCAATCTGGGCCGCAATCAGTTGCACACTTTGCCAGCTCATATCCCCAGATGTCTGCAGCACCGGTTGCGTAGCAACCAGTATCCCCCCGATAAGTGCAAATAAAAATAACGTAACCCGGAACCAGAGCATCGGTTGGCGCATATCCAATCTCCCCTATATATCACGCTTTACCATCAAAATAGACGCGGTTACCAGGGGAAAGATGCGTGTGGCTAACAATTTCTTAACGACTTTTAATTTACATTATGGCTAGCGGTGGACCAAGGGTAACCAGACCTGGGGTTGAGGAGCGCGGTTGACCAACACCGGCCCCATCTCCTCCCGCCGGTTGCGGGTATAGAGAACTTCCAGGTGATAATAGAGCGGGCCATACTGAGGCAGGTTGGTATCGATGCTCAGGTAATTGCCCCCGTGGGTGGCGTCGCCAGCGGGCGGGATCAGGACCTGGTTCAGCATCTCTCTGGCCTGGTCCGGCCTGGCCGAGCGGTAGATGTTGAATCCCAACAGATCAGCCTCTTTCAGGGTGTGCCACTGCAGCCAAATCTCTTCGGTATGCAGTTCCGCTGTAAAGGTTACCGGCAGGGTATCCGAGAGTACCTGGCAATAGGTTACCCCCGCGGCTACTGCGGCAAAGGCATCCACGCGGCCATAGCCGTAGGTGTTATTCGGTATTTGTGATCCGGGAATGCCGCCACATGCCTCGCTGCTGGTCAGCGCATGGGCGGTGCTGGTGATAATCTGCTGGGTGGTGGCTACATCGCCGATCAGGCAGCGGGCGTTGCTCCAGAGCAATGCTACCGTGCCGGCTACGTGGGGCACCGCCATACTGGTACCGCTCCAGGCCAGGCTATCGTAACTGTCGTCGCCCGAAGATATCGAGGACCGAATCTGGACCCCCGGGGCGGTCAGGTCCGGTCCTACTACATGGTCCAGTTGGGATGGTCCCCGGCCACTGAAGAAGGCGATGCCGTCCTGCCCGTCGACGGCGCCCACGCTCAGCGTCTGGCTATGCCAGGCAGGGGGCGTGAGAATGGTACCGCAGGCCGAACCGTGATTCCCGGCCGAGGAGACAAAAACGATGCCGGCTGCCTGGAGGGCCAGGATGGATGGCAGCAATTCATCGCTGTGGCAGCCTTCGGAGGTGGTACACTCCCAGGAGTTGGTGATGATGTGGGGCGCCAGGGCCGGATTCCCCTGGGCCGGGCTGCCCCCGATAGGAAAGGGCGCCAGGAAGAAATCGTTGCAGGCGATATAGGTTTCCGGCGAGCCTACGCCAAAGCGCATATTTTTGCAGGCAATCCAGTAGGCGCCGGGGGCTACCCCGATCTGGTTGCTGCCCCCGTCGTCTCCGATAGCGGTTCCCAAGGTGTGGGTGCCGTGGCTCAGATCATCGCAGGGCGCCCGATCTGATCCGGCGCAAGCAGAGGGTCCCAAACGCAGGCTGGCATCGAACCAGTTATAGTCATGGCTGGCGTGTACTCCATCCCACCCCCGATAGTGAGGCTGCAGGGCGTGGTGGGTCCAGCGCACACCGGTATCCGCCCCGGCGATGACGATGCCATCGCCGCTATGCAGCCCCCAGTCTTTATTCCCCCATACCAGGTTGGCCCGGATTTGGAGCAGGTTGTTTTCGATACCGTTGATGGCTGCCAGGGGTGGCAAAGTTTTCTCAGGGGAGAGCTCAGATATACCTGGAGGTATGGTGGTATCCGGGATAGTGACGGTCGGGGGCAAAACCATGAAGGGTTTGTTAGAAGCGATGGTGGCAACATCCGGCCGGCGCGCGATGCGGTCCAGGGCGGCGCCATCCAGGTGAGCGGCGATGGCGTTCACTGTCAGCAGAGGGCGGGCGGTAATGCCTAGCTGCTCTAACGACCGCAAAACTTGAGGTTGGGTCCGGTCCGCGACCTGGCGCAGCTGTCGATAGACGTAAGCCCCTTTGGCCAGCTTTCCCGATAGTTGCGCGGCCTGGCTTAGATCGGCCTGGTCGGTTAGGACGATCAGCACATCTGACTGGTCGTTGGTCGCCACTTCTTGCCGGACCGTATCCGCGATTTTAGCGTCCGCTACTTGAGCGGATGCTACCCTGGCCGGCCGCGCCTGGCGTACATTGCCTGCCGGGAAGAATCCCAGCACTATCATGCCTAACAAGATCCACCCGATAATGCGCATGATCCACTCCCTGCATGGTTTCAGTTGACAAAACTCACCCACTGGCGTATTCTACAGCCACCCTCTCGGGCCGCAAATCTGGTGAAAACGAAAGGAGCTTTGCCGTGGATGGTTTGATGATGGATTTCCCTCTCAACCTGAACTACATTTTGCAGCGCGCTCATAAGCTCTTCCCTCGCAAAGAAATAGCTACCAAAGTTGGCTCTGCCATGCATCGCTACACCTACGCGGATTTTTACGAGCGGGTAAACCGCCTGGCGCATGTGCTGGATAGTTTGGGAGTGGGGCCGGGTGATCGCGTTGGTACCTTTGCCTGGAATACCTACCGCCACCTGGAAGCATACTTTGCGATCCCTTGCAAAGGCTCCGTTTTGCACACTTTGAATATTCGGCTCTTCCCCGAACAAATTGTCTATATTATTAACCATGCAGCAGATAAAGTGATATTGGTGGACCAGACACTTTTACCTTTGTTGGAAAAGTTGGCCGGCCGCTTACCCACCGTGAAACATTACATCGTGATGGCCGACGGCGCATACCAAACTACCTTGACACCTCACAGTAGTTATGAGCAATTGCTGCGCGATGCCCCCTCCGGTCGCTATGCCTGGCCGGAGATTCCCGAAAACCAGGCTGCGGCCATGTGCTATACCTCCGGCACCACCGGAAATCCTAAAGGGGTATTATACAGCCATCGGGCGATTGTATTACATTCCTTCAGCGAGTGCATGGCCGACTCGGTGGGTCTGACTGAAAGGGATACGGTGATGCCGGTAGTCCCTATGTTCCATGCCAATGCCTGGGGATTGCCCTTCTCGGCAACGATGGTGGGGTCGCGCCAGGTTTATCCCGGTCCGCATCTACAACCGCGCGACCTGGCCGAGTTAATCCAGGAAGAAAAGATCACTGTGGCAGCAGGCGTACCGACCATCTGGTTGGGATTATATCACTTGCTCGAGAGGGAGCGCTATGATATCTCTAGTTTGCGGGTGATGCCGGTGGGAGGTTCCGCTGCACCGCGTAGCATGATTGAGGGCTATCAAAAGAAATTGGGAGCAACTATCCTGCATGCCTGGGGCATGACGGAAATGACGCCTATTGGTACCGTTTCCCAGCTAAAGAGCCATATGCTCTCCTGGCCCGAGGATGAGCAATTTGCTATTCGCGCTAAACAGGGGGTAATGGTGCCGGGAGTTGAGTTGCGCGGCGTGGATAACGAGGGCAAAGAGATCCCCTGGGATGGTCAGATTATGGGGGAGTTGCAAGTACGAGGCCCCTGGATCATTCGCGAATACTACCACGAACCCAATAGCAGCGCCTCGTTTATGGATGGATGGTTCCGTACCGGCGACGTGGTGACCATTGATCCGGAAGGATATATTCAGATCGTTGACCGTACTAAGGATCTGGTGAAGAGCGGTGGGGAATGGATCTCCACCGTGGACCTGGAAAACCAGATAATGGGCCATCCAAAGGTGCTGGAAGCGGCCGTTATTGCGGTTTCGCATCCCAAGTGGCAGGAGCGCCCGCTGGCTTGCGTGGTGCCCAAGCCTGATTTTAAGGACCACCTCACCGGCGAGGAAATTCTGGAGTATCTGAGGAGCAGGGTGGCGCGTTGGTGGCTGCCCGATGATGTGGTCTTTATCGAGTCTGTGCCTAAGACCAGCGTGGGCAAGTTTGATAAGAAAGTGCTGCGCGAGCGCTTTAAGAATCACATCTTGCCTGATATGTAAATGTGCTGATCTAAAAGGGGGATGGCTCAGGATATAGAGCTACTCCCATAGCGCCTCGATTTCTGCCTGGATAGTGCCGGCTTCACCACGGAGCCGGCGCTGTATTTACTATGATCAATTTACTCTGCTTTTGGGATATGCCTGGGACCAGGCGAACCAAAAGGCCACATGGTATAAGGCCGGTTTAAGGCGCTGGCCTTGCAACGGGCCGCCAACGGCGCGGCCGTTGATATCCCAGGTCGACCCTGTATCCAGGTCACGGAATGCCAGGTGGTCCCAGAAAAAGGTCAGTCGTTTGCCGTCTACATGAGCATCATAAGCCAGTACGCTCCCTGAGGCGGGGCCTGCAGCTATGTACCGGTCGTCCAAGGGGGATGCGGTTTGCGGGTCGAAGAACAGCGCAATATCATATCCACCTATCTGCGTGTTGACGGCCCCTTCCGTCTCAAGCTTAGCGAAACTGAAAGCCTGCTGATCACCGTTGAAGTCCAGGCCGGCGACCATCTCCATGGGGGAAAGGCGGTTGTCCGGTTCCCAGTGGACGAAATTCGGTGGGTTATCCTGACGGGCATAGCCAGGGTAGGGATTCAAGCCATACGCCCGTAGGCCAGATGCCGGGCGCAGCAAAACCAGTCCCTGGGGATTGGCAGCGGACCAACTACGCCACGAGTGCCAGGACAGGGGCACCGGGCGCAGTATTTGACCGGTAGCCGGACCGCGCAAGGCCGCTCCGGTGATCTGGGACCAGAGGCTACCTGTTTCCTGGTCTTGTAACAAGGGGATGGCGCCCAGGGTTTCTCCGGCCGGCATGAGGTGATAGGCAACCCCGTTAATGCGCCGGTCAAAAGCCACGGCGTGGTTCACCAGCGGGTCGTAACTGATAGCTACCGGCACTCCGCCGATTTCCCCTTCGACCAAAAGATGCCATACCATAATCTGCAAGGGGAAAGCTTGCTCGCTCTGGTTGGCCGAAACGACGAGTACCGGTTCGTTGGGTTGTAGCCAATCAATAGCGGCTACCGGGCTATAGCTCTGCGCATAATTCTCATTGGGAATCACTAAAGGCCGGACCAGGGTGGGAACAAATCCAGCCGGTTCCAGGTCTGAAATACCAGAAGATGTATCCCTGTTAGCCGGAAAGGGGAGACAAGCAGCCAGACTCAGCAGCCAGATGCAAAGTAACCCCCCTACCGGACGCCGTTTGGCATATACCATACCGCCTAAATCCTGGTATCTTGGACTGGAGGTATGGCAGAGATGTCGATAGAGGCAGATGCGCCGGAAGGTGGATCGCCGTTTGATAAGGCGTTGTTGCCGGCCGGAAGTGATAGCTGCCGATTGGGCTTATGGATGGGGGATTGGCCCAAGGGGGTGCGAATTTCATACTTGCTCAACAGGTTGACGATATCCTTTTGGTTGAACAAGCGGACATTGACATCCGGATAGAGCTCTTGCATACGCCGGATTTTACGGTTTTTTTTGGTGATCAGGCGCTGCTGCAGGACTGTCAACTCCACATACATGTCCAGATCCACCAGATAGAAATCAGGGCTGAAGGCTTCCAAAACCTTTTCCTCCTTACTCCATTGTAGCGGAAAGGTGCGAGGCTCATATTCGTAGCGAACCTGGTAAAAATCTAGCAGGTGTGCAAATTCCTCTTCCGCCGGGTGGGCGAACCTATTTTCAGATTCCTGAGGATTTTGGATGATGGGAGGGCGTTTACTGGCGACCATGACTCCTATAATAACATGGAAAAACCTGGGGTGCAATTTCGCAAGGCGGACAATTTAGCAAATGGTCTACCATGCCGGCAGCATTTCTGAAGCAGAAAGCTGAAAGGCAATTGTGGTATAATCCAAATTGACAGAAGGGAATTTTGATACAGCTTTTATTGCCTTGATATGCGCTTTGATGGGCATCGGAAGGAGGAATCGTGAATGCGTTAACACGCTTTGAAGACATGGCGGAGCATCTGCTACAGGGGCTGTTGCCCGGCTCCCAAAAGCAACGCTTACAACCGGTCGAGATCGCCAAGCGCCTGGCGCGGGCGATGGATGATGAACGTTTGCTGGCTGCGGGGCATTGGTTGGTCCCCGACGAATACCAGGTTGAGATCCATCCCCAACTTTTTCAGGATTGGACGCCGGTGGTCGCGTCTTTGGAGAAAGAAATGGCGGAATACTTGCTACAGGCAGCTCAAGAAATGGGGTACGGCTTTCAAAGTAACCCGGTCGTACAACTAAAGTCTGCTGTGAACGTACGTAGCCAGAGAGACATGCGGGTTATGACGCACTTCACCACCACCGGAAAACAAAGTGGCGGCGCTACGACGGCCACTCCCAGGCCAAGGGGACTTATCGATCCTACCGGGGCGATGCCTACTGTCCAGATTCCGGCGGTGCAGGTTCCGGGTACCACGGGTACGCCTCCCCAGGGACAGCCGGTGTGGGGTCTGGAGGTGGACGCACGGTTAGTGCCACTTTCCCAGGCCACCCTGAACATCGGCCGCATGTTGCAAAATGATGTAGTGATCAGCCATACCTCCGTTTCCCGGCGTCACGCCCAGATCATCTGGCGGGGCGGGCGATATATTTTAGTCGACCTGCGCAGCGCAAACGGCACCCGAGTCAACGGGCAGCGGGTGCAGGAGCATGTGCTGCAGGAGAATGACCAAATCCGTATCGGTGAGGTGGAGGTAGTCTTTAAGCGCCTATGACACCTTTGGAATGGCAAATCACAATCCTGAGGTCGATGGTTGTCGTCCTTATGTATCTCTTTCTCTTTTTTTTGGTGGTGATAGCATGGCGCCAAAGCCAACCACAACCGGCCCAGCATCCGGCGCCGGCTCAGGTGGGCAGTGGCTGGCGCCTGGTGGTGGTAGATCCAGGTGAAACCACGCTGGCCCGTGGTATGATTTTTCCTCTAACTTCACCGTTGAGCTTGGGACGGGATGCGACCAATAGTGTGATCGTGCCGGATCGGACAGTCAGCGCGGTGCATGCGCGCCTGGTGCGCCGGGAAGGGTATTGGTGGCTGGAGGATCTAGGGAGTACCAACGGTACCTCCCTCAATAGCGCCCGCATTAGCAGCCCGATGATTGTTTCCCCCGGCGATATTCTCACCGTTGGTGGCATCTCTTTCCGCCTGGAAGGGTAGGGGAAAAAACTACTTTGCGAGTTTGGAATTATGTAAAATAACGAATATTAAAAATCATATCAATATTCCTAAATAATATATTGACATTTATAAAATATTATGATATAATCCTGTTGTACGTGGAGAGGAGATAGGTAATGTATCCTGTACGCGGCAGTTGCCCGGTTTGTGGAAACGAAATGGTGGTGCAGCGGCTGGTATGCCGTAACTGTGGCTCCAGCCTGGAAGGGCAGTTTACGCTGGATCGCTTTGCCCGCTTGAATAGTGAGCAATTGCAATTCCTGGAGAGCTTCATCAGGAATGAAGGCAAGCTGAGCCGGATGGAGGGCGAACTGGGGCTTTCCTATCCTACGTTGCGCACCAGGTTGACAGACCTGATCCGGGGGATGGGGTATGAAGTCCGGGAGGAGCCAGCCCCATCCCTCTCGCCTGAACAACGCCGGGAAATATTGGAGAAGGTGGCTCAAGGGGAGCTGACTGCACAAGAGGCGGCCCTGCAATTGCAAAGCGGTACGGTTTAGGAGTAGCCACTATGGTAGTCAGTGTGCTTAACCCAAGTGAAACGCTCCCCGGCCCGCGGCCTATGCATCTGGCCAGAGATTTGAATGCGATAGTTGATTTGCTGGAAGTTGCCTTTGAGGAGGATTTGGGACCAACTGATCGGGCGATACTGGAAGAGATGCGCCAGTTGCACTTTTTTGCCCCCTTTATCTCGCTCTTTGGCCGGGTTCTACCATCTCTGGCGGATCTCTTTGCGGGGTTTGTCTGGGAGGAGGAGCATAGGATTTTAGGCAATGTGACGGTAACGCGCATGGGGACCGGCGCCGACATGCGAGGGGGGAATACCGGGATCTGGCTGGTAACTAACGTGGCTACCGATCCGGCGTATCGCCGGCGGGGCATTGCGCGCTCTTTGATGGAAACTGCCATCGCCTATGCCCGCAAGCGGAGTGGAAGAGCTGTGGCCTTGCAGGTACGGCAGGATAACGCCGCGGCCCTGGCGCTATACCGGGATATGGGATTTGCCTTCCTGGATGCCAGTTGCGAAATGGAATGGCCTATTCCCAGAGATGTCACCCCGCAGCAGTTGCATACCGAAGGGTATATGATCCGCCCCTGGTCTGAGGCAGATGCCGGCCAGGTGCAGACTTTGATACAGATAGTGCAGAGTTCGGAAGCCCGGCGCATGGGTTTCACCCTGGAAGGGGCTGTCCGGCCCGGTCTGATCTCACGCATGGCCGAAGGCATATCGGACCTGTTGTTAGGCCGGCATCGCTACCGCTGGTGTGTGAGCGATGGCCAGGCCATCTGGGCTGTCGCCGAATTGCGCGCCAGTTTTGGGTGGAGCCGCCACCGGCTTTTGCTGATGATCCATCCCGGTGTGCGTGGGCAGGTGGAGGGACCTTTAATCACGACCATCCTGTCCTCCCTGGGGAGGTATCCTTCCCGCCGAGTTTTTACCGAAGTAGACGCTGATCTTATTGAGGCGCGCCAGGTTTTGAAAGCGTATGGTTTTCGAGAGTTGCGTTGTTTGGACCGGCTGATCCTTCCTTTGTAGCGGTATGGGTGGCAGGAACCATGCTCATGGCTGCTTTCCGGAGGTGGAGCCGGACAGCCGGTTCACCTGATGGAAAGGAGAGACGGAATATGAATCCTCGTTATGAAGATGTGGTGATGTTTACCGAGCGCAATAAAGATTGGTTGCGCCAGGTGGAGCGGGAGCGCCTGGCACAGGCCATCGAAGCCGGGGCGCAGAAGCGTGAATCCCTCCGCCGGAGGGCGGCCTCCTGGGCTGGAAGATTTATGGTAAGTTGGGGGCAGCGCTTACAGGTATACGCCACAAATGAGGCCTAAGCAGGTTACTGAAATCCAGGATAGGGTAAGGATGAATTAGGAGAGGAAAAGATGAGCACGGAAGAACGAATGCAAATTCTCAAAATGGTTGCCGAAGGGAAAATTACGGCCGATGAGGGGGCGCGATTATTGGAGGCCCTGGGATCGCAGCGCCGCCGCACAGAAGAGCAGAGCGAGAGGGCCAGCCGCGGCGGGGATCGCCGGTGGTTGCGTATCCGCGTCACGGATTTGAAAACCGGCCGGAACAAGGTCAATCTCAATCTCCCCATCGGATTGGTAGGTATCGGCGCCAAGTTGGGCGCCCGGTTTGCTGCTCCGATGAACCTGGATGTGGAGGATATTCTCCAGGCTGTCCGGTCCGGCACCGAGGGTAAGATCATTGACGTGGAAGATAGCGAAGATGGCGAGCGGGTTGAGATTTTTGTGGAATAAGGAGAGCAGAAATTATGTTCCGCCAGAGCTTTGACATAAGTACACCGTATACTTTGATAATCGGCGCCTGTTCCGGGGATCTTAACATTATGGCTGGAGTGCAGGGGCGGGCGGAGGTGCTGTGTGACAACGCTTCCGTGAGCTGCGATTATAACTCCGAGAGCCGCACCTTGAAACTGGGGGCGCTCTACGATGACACGATGATCCGCTTGCCTTCACAAGGGGAGGTGCAAATTGTCTCGGTCAGTGGTGACCTGGCGATTCACAACCTGGAGGGCAATGTGACGGTAGGAGATATCAGCGGTGATATTCTCATCCGGCGCGCTACTGGAACGGTGACCCTGGGGTCCGTTTCGGGTGATCTGAAGATCGACCAGGCGGCAGCGCTCATCATAGAAGGGGGGCTGTCTGGCGACTTGGTAGTGAAGCGGGTCGGGAATGTGCGAGTGGGCAATATCAGTGGCGACCTGCGTGCGGAAGAAGTGGAACAGTTGGCCGTAGAACACAGCGTGTCTGGCGATGTGCGCGCCGACCGGATATCCGGCAATATTTCTATCGGCGGTTGCCGGGGAGATTTACGGTTGTCTACGGCCACCGGCAACATCCGCATTGAAGGAGTGAGCGGAGACGTGGTGCTGGAAGATGTAACTGGGAATGTAAATATTGATGGAATTTCCGGGGATGTGATGGCGGGTCTCAGCCCGCACCCGGGTGCCATATGCCGTTTGGAAGCTCACGGCGACATCCGGCTGCGCCTGGCGCAGGAGGCTTCGGTCAAGCTCCTGGCCCAGGCTTTGCACGGTGAGGTGATCGTGCGGATGCCATTGGCCATCGAGGAGCACGGGGAGCACCAAGTCCGGGGACAGATCGGGGCAGGTGAAGCTGATATTACTGTGACCTCGCTGCATGGAGATATTTTGATCGAAGGTGGCCGTTCTAAGGAGCGCCGTTCTGATGAGGAGCGCCATCGCATGCGGGAGGAACGTCACCGGCACCACGAGGAGCGCCATCGTATGCGGGAAGAGCAGCAGGTTCACAAAGTAGGCTTTAAGGCCGGGCTGAATGAACTTATCGCCAAAGAATTGGAAGGAATAACCGCCGGTTTTAAAGTTTCCGCCCGCCGTACGCGCCGGCTGGATGATGAGCCTAAGGAGCGGTCCGGCGAACCGACTACGGCCTCAGAAGAGCGTTTGATGATCATGCGGATGCTGGCCGAAGGGCGTATTGATGTGCAGGAAGCAGATCGTCTGCTCCGGGCTTTGGAATAGACCACTTAGGGCAGAACTGGGCTGGTTTGGGCAGTATGGCGCGGGTCCATCACCTTCCAATGAAATAGGGCCCAGCCAGCCAGACCGCATAGAGCAGCGGTCACGAATAAACCCTTGTAGCCCGCCACCTGAACGATGACGCCGCCTAAGAGGGGGGTAATGAAACCCACCGGCGCCAAAAGGGTGTTTGTCAGGCCGATGTAGGTCGCGCGGCGTTCCGGTGGAGCGAATTCGAAGACGATGTTCAAGCCATTGATGGCAATCCCCGAGGCCGAAGCACCTACCAAAATAAAAATCGGGAACATCCATAGCGGTTGGTGTGTGAAGAGAGCAATCGCCGGGGCGAGGACTCCCGGTAAAGCCGCCAACTCCAAGCCGATTTTATGTCCTCGCTGATCCCCCAACATACCGTATAGTATGCTAAAAACTGTTTGAGAGAAGAGCAGGGCACTGGTAAATTGTCCGGCGGTTTCGGCGGTAATCCCAAAGTGGCTGACCGCATATACAGTCCAGAAGCCCATCGGCATACTACCCAGCACCAGCAGAGAGCGGGCGAGAAGAAAGATGACATAGTTGCGGTCCTGCCATAAGACTTGCTTCAGTACCAGGCGAAAGTCGGCTGAAGTTTCAGGTTGTGCCGTGGGCTCTACTGATGGCTCGCGACTTAGCCCGAGGAAACCCCAAGAGATGAGCATAAGAATTCCCGCGATGATGAAGCAATAGGCAAAGTTAACCGGATAGGGGAAGGTATCCAGAATGATGCCGGCGATGAACGCGCCGCCTGCGCCAAGTAGCAGTCCCAGGGAGGTTTGCGTGCCAAAGAACAGACCTCGACGGCGGGGAGGCATAAGCTTGGCGAGCATATCTGCCCAACCGGTAGTGGTGAGCCCACCACCTAGTGTCCACCAAAGCAGAATGACAAAGAACGTGATTAAGGTCACCCGTTGACCTAGATTAGGTAAGCCGAGCAAGAGCAAGCCGCCCAGGATCAGAAAGGGAAAACGCTCATTGGCGCTCATCAGCATGACGAACGGCTTCTTGCGCGCCAGACGTTGCACATGACGGGCGGTCAGCAACTGGGGCAACAAGAAGCCCAGGTTGAAGAGCGCCGGAATCAAGCCGATCAAGATGGGCGAATCGGTCAATTGACTGACGAATAGAGGTAGGACCGTAACCAGGGAGACAAAACTAAATCCCAGGAAGAAAAATGTGCCATCCAACACATTTACGGTGAAGTTCCAGGCAAGGTGCTTTTGAATATAGAGGGTCAGATCGTTATTTTCGGTTGAATGCTGGGCTGGCATAATTTTAGATGTGTATAAAATAAAAGCCAGCCGGAAGGCTGGCAGGTGGTAAGGATATCAAGTTTCAGAATCGAACACTCAGGCCGGAACAAGTTCAAGGGCGTACATCGGCATAGGAATAATACACATCGCTACGCCAGTGCTCAATAATATCTCCTCTTCCGTGGCATCCAAGGCCTCAGCCAGTTCCAGATCTTCATCATCAGCCACGTAAGCAGGCAGTACCCATACACCCTCCTCTGTCTGTTGCCACTTATCTCCAAACTTGGCATCGGGGTAACGGTCAAGTACCAAATTATTCAAAGATTGGGCGTACAAATCAAAGAGGTTCGTGCCATATTCTATGGCAGGGGCTGTCCTCATATAGGTCTCCTCACAGGTCGGGGTTCGTCAGCATTGACGGTCACACATATTGCATTATTTTATAAGAAATATGGAAATGTGTCAAACGCGGTGTATATGTTGGGTGTCCGTCATGATTTTGCGCACGAGCCTGACCTCGCGCTATAATCCATCTCCATAGCCTGTTTTCCAGGGTTGACGAAATCCTATTGCTCGAAGAGCTTTCTGTAAGTGTTTCTCATGGCTATTTCATCGGCCGTGCCCTTGTCA
>SHYO01000166.1 GCA_009692745.1 Chloroflexota bacterium | reverse complement strand
ATACAGCCGCACGGCTTGATAGCGGCTGCGGGTAGCTCCATCTTTGCACTGGCTGTATGCGGCCGTCAATTCGTTGATTTGCGTTTCGGTTAGTTGCATTTGTCGTTTTGCCATCTCTATATTATATAACTTTTATCTGATTTGTCTATTAGATAGGACGGCGATTCGAGCCGCTTGGATAATCAAGTCGGCAAACAACTGCGCCCGAATATCTTCAGGACTATTGATAGTAATAAATCGCACCTGTTTACCATTCCCTTGTAGGAGATGTTCAGGATCAGTAAGCAAAAAGCCATATTCAAATCCTAAGGCAACCCCTGCCGGCGATGGCGCAATGTAAGCAAAGTAGACATTCCGTCGCCCTTCTTTTTGGCGATAACCGATCAACTTCCACCCGCGATAAACGGCCTCGGTGACATTTGGAATGGTTTGCCTGACAAGAGTTCTGAGAGTCTGGGCGGAAACCTGAATCTCAGGGTGATAGGGTGCCAGAAATTCCTCTGGCGTTGGGTGGTTTGTGGTTGAACTTCGGGTCCTTTTGGGGGCCATTTATGCTAAAGCTCCTGATTTGATATTGAAAATCCTAGTGGGAAAGTATAGATTGGGCGCACGGGGCGATACTCGATCAGTCCAACTTCAACAAGGCGGACGGGGTGAAAAACGTCACTTGCAAGGCAAAACTGGAAAGCCGCTGCCAGTTTCTCACGGGGCAGATCGTTGGCGACGACACAGTGGGGTATCTAGTGCTGCCCAGGATGATAATACGCATTGGATGAGATGCCCAGGGTAGACAGGCGGCGGTGAAGATCGTGGATAGTGAGGATCTGCGAGGTGACTCCCGGTGCCAGGTAGATAACGCCTTCGGTGGTAGGAAATGACCCTACAGCACTGATTGAGATCTCTCTTTGGGCTATAGCTGCGGCGAAGGACTGCAAAACCTCTTGAAGCCGGTCGGGGTCTAAATTGTTGAAGACCGCCAGACTGATATGCGGCCGCGATCCGATATCCAGTAGAAGTGAGCTGATATTTTCTCGGGCCAAGGCATGCCACAGGGCCTTAATCCAGGCTGTTCCTGCGGGATCAAGGTACAACTCAATAGCATACCCCATGGGAAATTATTCCCTCCAAACCCAATCCGATTCACATTGTGGGATATCACGGGCACAACAGTTCATATCATAGTGGAATCGGAAAATTAGTCCAGTTTCTGGAGCAATAGCTGGATACAGGTTTTGACGTGGTCATGCGAAATCCGGTATAATCAGGGCAATCTTTACTTCCGGCTTCCCTGTTATTCAGATCCTTTCCGATAGTCGGGTATAGCTGCCATATCGCTCAAGGAGCAACTCATGATTTCAACCCAAGTTATCATTGTCGGAGGGGGAATCGTCGGTTTGGCCACGGCTTACAACCTGCTGCAGCGGTATCCAGGTACAGCTCTAGTTCTCCTGGAGAAGGAGACGGATTTAGCTGTCCACCAAACCGGCCATAACTCGGGTGTGTTGCATTCGGGTATTTACTACAAGCCTGGGTCTTTAAAAGCCATTGCCTGCCGCGCTGGCAAACAGGCTATGGAGGGATTCTGCCAACAGGAGGGCATTCCTTACGAGCATTGTGGCAAGGTAATTGTGGCGCTGGACGCTGATGACAATACACGGCTGAATGCGCTCCATGAACGAGGCCTGGCGAATGGGATCCAATGTGAGTTGATCGACCGGGGACGCTTACAGGAGATTGAGCCGCACGCGGCGGGTATCCGGGCGATTCATATTCCCGAGACAGGAATTGTGGATTACCGCATGGTATGTAGCCACCTCGCGGCTCGAATTATGGAATGGGGCGCCAAAATCTATACTGGCGCCAAAGTGACTGGGTGGCGCGAGGGAACAGATGAGGTGATCGTCAATAGCAGCGCTGGGGATTTTGTTGGCCGGTATGTGGTGAATTGTGCCGGGTTATATTCAGACAAGGTGGCAGCTATGGGCGCGGGGGCGGCACCCGCGAAGATTATCCCCTTTCGCGGTGAGTATTTCGAATTGAAGCCGGAAACGCAGTATTTATGCAAGGGCTTGATTTATCCTGTGCCCGATCCAAAATTCCCTTTCCTGGGTGTACACTTCACCCGTTTAATTTCCGGCGGGGTGGAATGCGGCCCGAATGCGGTGCTAGCTTTTGCCAGGGAAGGATACCGCAAGAGGGATATCAATTTGCCTGAATTGGCCGAATCCTTAACATATCCGGGATTTCTGAAGCTGGCGAGTACATATTGGCGCACAGGCGCCGGTGAGATGTGGCGGTCCATAAGCAAAGCTGCCTTTGTCAAGGCGTTGCAGCGGCTGATGCCGGAGATTCGGTCAGAGGATCTGGAGTCTGTTCCAGCAGGGGTTAGAGCCCAGGCAGTAACGCCAGATGGTAAGATGCTGGACGATTTCGCTTTTAAAGAGACGCCTCGAATGGTGCATGTGATTAACGCCCCTTCCCCAGCGGCAACCGCTTCCCTGAGCATCGGCAAATCCATTGTGGAAAAACTATCTCAAAGATTTTGAGCCTGCCTGCGAACCAGAGAAGGCACAGGAGTAATGAACCATACGCCTTTATTTGCCGGATAAAGGCGTATGGTGATGGTTCTACGGTTACGGTAACCTGGATAGCCGTTAACGGTTTCCGAAAGGTTTAGGCGGGACGGTTTTCAAGTACGCCCATACGGCTTTTAATTCGTCGTCGATCATCGGACCTAAATTTTGCCAGGGCATCGCGTCACTCAATTGGCTACCTCCAGGGCGGACTGCTGTGACGTGAAAACTCGTAAAAAATTTCACAGAAATGCCAAATTGGTGCGAGATCTGCTGCATGCTTGCCCAAAGTGAAAACTTATGGTTCAAGTAGTTTTTCCTCGTAAATACGCCGGATGGTGGTTTCGATATCCGGTTCACGGACTGCCAGATCGTGGAGGCGAAAGCGAGTTGACAAGCGACTTATGAGCTCAGACGCAGTGACGGTGTTCCGGTCAAATTGGTAGACTGTGCGTAGACCTTCGCTCCTGGTAATAGTGGCGCCAGGGATAGTTAGGTCGCTATAGGACTCGGCAAAATCTACCACCAATTCACGTTTACCGCCAAATTGGCTTTTAAGGGCTTCTAAGGCCCCATCGAAGAGCAGACGCCCCTTGTCTATGATCATAACCCGATCACACAGCTTTTCCACGTCGGATAAATCGTGGGTCGTTAATAGGATAGTGGTACCGTGCTCACGGTTGACGTGCAGAATGAACTGGCGGATGCGTTCTTTGGCCACGACATCTAGACCGATGGTGGGTTCATCCAGGAAAAGCAAGGCTGGGTTATGCAGCAGCGCGGCACAAAAATCGGCGCGCATGCGCTGTCCAAGTGAAAGAGACCGGACAGGGGTATTGAGAAAGGGATCAAGCTCCAGAATTTGCCGGAACTCAGCAAGGTTTTCATCAAACCGATCCGGTGGGATATGGTAGATGTGTTGCAGCAGTTCCAGGGACTCGATTACCGGCAGGTCCCACCAGAGGGTGGTGCGTTGGCCGAAGACAGCGCCGATGCGGGATACATACTCCTGGCGACTGCGCCAGGGAACAAAGCCGTTCACGAGGAGATCGCCACCCGTTGGGACGAGCAAGCCAGTGAGCATTTTAATGGTGGTGGACTTCCCAGCACCGTTAGGGCCCAGATAGCCTACCAACTCTCCCGGCCGGATGTCAAAGCTGATACCATCTACCGCATGGATTAGAGTGTACTCGTGAGTGAACAGGTTGCGTACAGAGCCGATTATGCCACGATGGTGATGGTAGACTTTGAAATATTTTTGAAGGTTAGAAACCGTAATGATAGCTGACATCCGGATCTTTCTAGTCCCGCTCTATCGCTAACTGGCCTACTGCTGATAGAAGTCCCAGGACAGCCCAAACAACAAAGGCGGGCTTAAAATTCCAAGTTACCGCATCCAGCATACCATGGACGAGCATAGCAACGAGGGCGCCGAGACACCCTAAAATCACGCCTTGCATCTCTGAATTGAGAGTTTTTTGCCGGCGGCGCCAGGCGGCGAACCCAATGGTTGCTAAGCTAAAAAACAGTGCCAGGAAGGTGATTAAACCAGGTATGCCTAAATCGACGCCAGCCTGTAGGAATAAATTGTGTGCATGAGCTATGCCAGTAGTTGAGGGAAGCAGAACGTAAGGATATAGGAAGGGAATAACCCGGCTAAAAGTTCCCATCCCGATACCTGTTAGAGGAAAATCTTGTATAGCATATATGGCGTGGGACCAGATCTCGACGCGCTCATCCAAACTGGTGATAGCGTCGGTATTGAGGATCTCTGTTATGAAAACAAGAAGACTG
This sequence comes from Chloroflexota bacterium, assembly GCA_009692745.1. Taxonomy (GTDB): domain Bacteria; phylum Chloroflexota; class Anaerolineae; order Epilineales; family SHYO01; genus SHYO01. The sequence goes on along the minus strand of SHYO01000166.1, from coordinate 6,722 downwards.
TCATACCAGAAAAACCCAACCAGGATCAATCCTATGAGGGCGCCAATTACTAGTTTGCGTGCCTGAGGCCAACGTAGCAAAACTATAGTCAGAAGCGAAAGGATGCCTGCGGCATAGGCTCCCCGTGACTGGGTAACGAGCAACCCTGCCAGTACCATGATTACCCCGGTTAAAGCCAGGATTAAGCGGATCCAGTAGAGTGGCAGCTGCTTCTGTTGTGCCAGGACTAATCCAAAACTGAGCGGTAATAAGACCACCAATATGCCTCCCATGACGTTAGGATTTATTACCCTGGGTAGTAGGAAGAGGGGAGTACGCAGTAGAGTCGGAAGATGAAAGAAAAGTTGCTTCTGTTGAATAGAACCGGGTGTTAACACTGCTAAGGCCACTGCGACGCCCATCAATCCCCAGGACATGAGCATAATTCTCCGCTTATCACGCGCCCAAATCGCAACTGTATAAAAGACCACGATTTGGGCCATAAAATAGCTTAAGTAAACATGAGTGAGTACCGGTACCACAGTCATCTTTAGCGTTACAGGTATCAGAAGTAGCCAAATTGCTAAGCACCAGTCGCCTGGCAGTCGACGCCCCCATTGGCCCGTGGTAACACCTATAAATATCCAGACGATGGCTAAACTGCCAAGAGCGTCAAGGAAATCACGACCCTCTGTAAACACGAATGCTAATGCCCACATGCCCACCCATATTGGTCGGAACCTCTCCAAGAGAATGCCAAAATTAATCAGAATAGGCGGAAAATAGGAGGGATATTTTGTTGTCGCGACATTACTAGAACTATGGTTTAGATACTTATCTAATGAGGGAGAAAGCTGCTGACCTTGTTTTGTGACCCGCCACCAATCATAACCGATCCCGATCAAAAGCGAGATCCCTAATCCTCGCTCCACCCACGACCTGCCAGCCAAAAACAAACCAATGCAGCAGAGAGCAGCGGCCAGCCGCACCCCAAGATCGCTTTTTAGAATGCCCCAGGCATATCTCCAATGTCGATAGACCTTGTGATGTAGATAATCGAAAATATTGGCTTTGGCCAAGATAATAGCAAACCCTATGATAATCAAAGCAGAAGGCAAGATGTTGATTAAAAGTAACGGAAGCATAAGGCGGTAAATCGTTCCATATGGTCATTTTCTAAAGAAATTAAACAGTCCTGGCTAATGTTACCAGGACTGTTTAGGATCGATACTTCTAGGGATGGTCGATACTGCCTCATCCAATAATCATTGAGTACTAGTCTCAATCAGAATTGGGTCGGAAGTGACTGAAATCTGTACAAAAAGGTTGCCAAAAGAATCTACAGTAGTCGAACTATAAGCTGTGTCAAAATCGGGGCCATTGGCCAGGCGTTGGGTCACGCGGATACGTCCGTTCCAGTCCGGGAAGAGATTAGATCCAATGATCACATTTTCATAAAACGTATTGGGAGGGTTTAAGTTCTTGATCCGGTTTCCATTATCGAACCATAGCGCTAGACGCTTGCGATCAGGATTGGAGACCTGGCTAAACCGAAAAGCTTGTACGTTGGCATTGCCCACATCAATCTGCCTCTCAAACTGATACCCTTCCATTAATAGGGATAGATTACGTAGCACATAATAGGCAGGCCTTGCTTGCAAAGAATTGCTCGGAAAGAGCCCATATTTTAGAGAATCCTTATCTCCAAACGTATACCAGAAAGCAAAGAGCATGTTACTGGCTTGTACCTCAATAAACATACGGGCCATATGGCGGGCTTGGATTTCCGCAGCGATGGGATCATCTGGTAGGTCAGAGGCGCCAATCTGCAATCCAATTTCCGTACTTATCAAGGGCTTGTTAGCACAGGCGCTATACCTCGCCAAAATACTCCTAACGGCAGACGCTTTGCCAACCAATGCTTGATTCCAAGGGCGATTTAGACTATCCCAATTACTGCGATAAGCATCAAATTGGTGGAACCCCATCACGTCAAAATAGCAGTTATTCGCCACAACTTGCGGATCAGCCGAAAGACGTTCCAGTACCTTATCTGTAAAATCCATGCTGAAGTGCAGATCTTCAGCATAATCGTAGGCTATCGAACCATAGACAACCTGGGCAGTGGGATCCGCCGCTTTAATGGCTTGATACACAACTTTTAACATGTCGGCATATTCGTAAGCATCGGTCGTACCATTTGCGTTAACATCCCCGCCAAAACATAACCCGGGCGCATGCGCAATCCGATCCCAATCCGGTTCATTCCCAATTTCCCAATACTTAATAGGAATTCTTAATCCTGGCATACTCTCCGAACCACCATTACCGCCATAACGTTTAACCAGCTTTGTGATTAACTCGGCGTAGCGGGAAAGAGGCACTTTATCAATCGGGCCACATGGGGTCGAGGCGGCCCAGGAAGGATATCCTTGCAGTGTTGCTAAAACATGCAGGCCATCTTTTTGGGTGCGCTGTATAACAGCATCGAAATTTGGCCAATAGGTACCACCGGTCTGTGTTGGCTCCAAGCGTTCCCAGGAGAAATTATAGAGCCGTATCCACCGCATGTTCCCTTCTTTGATGAACTGAAGCGCAGAGGTGTCGAAGACTTCATCAAACATCTGCACACCAATAGGCTGATGTTGGCAGGCTTTACCCATTAATTGAACCAAAGTCATGACATCGGCTACATCAATCCGTTGATTGTGGACAAGATCATACAGGTCAAGATCGGAAATACCAGTCTGATGCCAAAGGGAAACTAAATTCAGGAGATCGAAGCGATCGACAATTGCATCGGAATTGACATCTCCTATCAAACCACAACCGCCAGGATAGAGAGAGGGAGATGCTACAGGGGGAGGTGCAGCGGCAAAACTCGTGCCTTGCCTCCATCCAACCACCAAAGCTATAGCGATAACGACGCTACTCAATAACTTGTGGAACTTCCATTTTTCCTCTATTGGGCACATATCTGAATAGTAACCGATCCTTCCTGTCGTTCTAGAACCTATCCTGAGATAGATACGGATTGTGGACTTTTTGCAAACTTTTCAATTGGATAATTGACTGTGGGTTGAAATTCCGGGATCAGGCATTGGAGGGCGGCCAGAATGGCTGCCCGATCATCTTTTTGTGCTGCACTAATTAACATGCTGATTGTCTCATCAAGATTAGGCAAGACCTGATTTGTGACGTTCTGGGCAATATAGATTTTCTCATGGCGTGTCCGCTGGTAAATTTCACCGGGAATGAAGAGTTCCTCAAAAAGCTTCTCACCCGGCCTTGGCCCAGTAATAACAATGTCAATATCCCTTCCCAATTCCAGGCCTGACAGTTTGATCATATCCCGGGCCAGGTCCATAATCTTAATGGGTTCTCCCATATCCAGTACAAACACGGCCCCAGCTTGTCCTAACACAGCCGCCTGTAACACCAACTGCACCGCCTCTGGAATTGTCATAAAATAACGCCGCATCTCCGGATCGGTCACGGTCACTGGCCCCCCGGTTGCAATCTGCTGTTTAAAGGTAAGCACTACACTGCCGCGGCTACCTAGAACATTGCCGAAACGTACTGCTGTATAGGGTCTGCCACTTGTCTGGGCTGCCTGATGGACCAAAAGTTCAGCGGCCCGTTTACTCGCTCCCATGAAACTAGTGGGATTTACCGCTTTATCACTTGATATCAGGACGAATCGTTCGACACCTGTATCCAATGCCGCTGTTAATAGATTTCGCGTTCCCATTACATTGTTGGAAATGGCCTCCGCTGGATTGAGTTCCATTAGGGGAACATGCTTGTGGGCAGCAGCATGGAAAACAATCTCAGGTCGATATGTTTCAAAGATCGACTGGAGCCGTTCAGGGAATCGAATATCCGCTATGACCGTCGTCAACTCGGTGGGTGGAATTCCTTCATCAGTAGTAATCATTTCCTTGGGAGGCACAGACTGGGCATCTAAATTGCCGTTGTATCCAGCATAGATATTCGGGATCCCGTTATTGGTAAAAAACTTCTGACGCAAACCGGTCTGGATTTCAAAAACGCTATTTTCGCCGTGGCCTACAACTATCAAGGTTGCGGGGTGGTATCGCATTATCTGCCGGCAAAGTTCACTACCGATAGATCCGCCTCCACCGGTGACAAGAATGCGCTTACCACGGATTAATTCCCCAACCGCTGCAGTATCAGTATGGATTGGCTCCCGGCGGAGCAAATCCTCAATCTCCACATTGCGGAGTTGATTGACGGTTACTGTGCCTCCCAGGAGCTCAAAGACTCCTGGAATGATTTTGGTCTCGACGCCCACCTGCCTACAGATCGCCAGAATATCACCAATGGTCTTACCAGGCACCGTGGGCATGGCAATAATGATGCGCTGCACCGGGATTTGACGCACCAAATGGGGAATGTCATTGCGATTTCCCAGTACACGTATGCCGTGAATCAGCATTCCTGTTTTGTCCGGGTTATCATCCAGAAAACCAACTACCTCTATTCCCAGGTGAGGATTCTGTTTTAACTCCCGGACCATCATGATTCCGGCGCTTCCAGCTCCCATTATCAAAGTAGAGATGGGTATGGCAGTCCCCTTCTCTTTGTGGCTATGGTGTGAGATGGCGCGAATTAATAACCGTGGGCCAGCAGTGGCGCCAATAGCCAGGGGAATATATATCAATGGTATAGAACGGATCGTATCCGGGAAGAACGGCAATATGACGGTGATAATGATGCGAGCAATACTGAAGATGACTGCGGTCCCGGCGACCCCGTAAATGAGTAATAAGAGTTCATCTACAGAAGCGTACCGCCAATAACAAGAGTAAATCCCTATTTTACGGAAAACCAGAGGCGTCATTACTACTGCCAAAAAGATGAATAGAAAGAAATCAGGCCAATATCTGCCTAAGTAGAATCCATCCAATCGCAACACATAACTTGCATAAACTGCTAATACTAGTAAAACCAGATCTGCGAAGAAGAAATGGCGGTTACGCATTTTCAAGAGAAAATTCAAATATTTTGCCTGCTCGATAAAACCCCTAAATTTCTGATGGATATTTTCTATATGGTTCCACATCATTACTGCCATTCCTCATTAATTTTTTTGACATAACCGGAAACAAATTGATTATGGAACATAAAGTCCGATAGCCTGAAAGCAAATTGGATAGATGGCCCATAATCACTATAGATAGGAATTCGGAAATGAAGCCTACTTCATATTTAGTTAGCCGAGGAAGAGCATTTTAGGCCAGAATAGCTGCATTTGATTTGAGCATATCATACCTAATTAGAAATGTCAATAATTCTTGCAAATACGATACTATTAGTTAAAGATTTTCGTAGAAATCGGCTTTATGACTGTTATAGTGCATCTATCAGCGCTGTGCGCATTTGCTGGCACACTATCTCCACCTGGTTTTCCGTCATGATACTCGAGAAAGGCAGAGCTAGAGAGGTATCCCCTAGAGCTTCGGTGATAGGAAAGTCTCCAAATTTATAACCAAACCTTTCTCGATAAAAGGGCTGCAGATGGATGGGGGTAAAATAGGGGCGACTAGGGATGCCCGTTTGGGCTAAGAGACGCATTACAGTATTGCGGTGGGCCGGAGGTTTAATCCGGACCACATAGACGAACCAACTCATATGCGTTGTGGTTGCCACAATATGAGGTAACTCCAGGAATTCCAAACCGGCCAGACGTTGGTTATACCAACCGGCTACCTGAGCCCTCGCGTTTAGCAGTTCCTGGATACGGGCCATTTGTACCTGGCCTAAAGCTGCACTCATCTCATCCAAGCGATAGTTATAACCGAGGCGGGTATGGTCGAGCCAGGCACCGAAGACGTCGCGGCCCTGATTACGTAGTGAACGGAAGAGCGCATCCCAGGCTGGGTGACAGGTGATAATCATCCCCCCCTCGCCGGTGGTGATTTGCTTATTGGGGTAGAAGGCGAAAACCGCGGCATCGCCTAAGGTTCCGGCTTTACGCCCCAGATATTCAGCGCCTATGGCCTCGCAAGCATCTTCGATGACTACTAAATCACATTGTCGGGCAACCTGTAGGAGCGGAGCCATATCTGCGGGCTGACCGAAAGCATGCACGGGTAAAATACCTTTCAGACGCCCTGCTTTTTTCCTTGAGTGGCGCAATGCCGGTGGAAGCCAGCGTTGTGCTGCTATTCCGCCACTATTTAAATCGTTTATGGCTTCTTTTACTAAGGCTGGATCAATGTTGCCGGTCAATGGATCCACATCTACCAAGATCGGTATGGCATGTTCATAGAGGATACAATTCGCCGATGCAACAAAAGAGAAGGGTGTAGTAATAACCAGATCTTCCGGCTGGACGCCGGCGGCAATGATACATAAGTGCAGACCGCTGGTACCCGAGTTGACCGCGACCGCATATCGGGCGCCGGTGTAATCAGCTACGGCCTTCTCAAATTGGGCAACTCGCGGGCCGAGGCTGAGGGTGGGTGTTAGCAAGACCTGCATGACTGCCTGGCGCTCGGCGTCGGTCAAGCTCGGCGCCGACATGGGAATACTTTCGGCCATTATGCTATCCTACATATCTATATTTAATGTAACTGCTCAGGTAGGTGAGTCAGGGAAAAGGGAAGGCGGCATAAAGGGAGAACCGAGGGAGGCCAGCAACAAAGCATCCAAAACCCGTTGACCCTGTTTGCGGGCGGTGGAGATATAGCTGCGGATCTGGCAAAAGAGCTGGGCCC
>SHYO01000165.1 GCA_009692745.1 Chloroflexota bacterium | reverse complement strand
CCAGGGGCACGGGGGTATACATATACATGATAATTTCACTATCGGGATTAACCTGCTTCACTTTGCGAATAAATTCTATACTCTGGCGCGTATCTGTCTCGGCGTCCGGCGGGTTGCCTAACACAAAGGAAAACTCGGGGATGATACCGTAAGATTTCATCAACCGGGCAATCTCCAGAGTTTTGTTAGCCGCAGCGGTGCCGCCTTTATTCATACGCTTCAAGGTCTCGTCCGAGCCTGATTCCGCGCCCATAAAAATCATCTTCAGGCCACTATCGCGCATGGTCGCCCAGGTTTGATGCGGGTATTTTAACATGGTATCAATGCGGGCTTCGCCCCACCAGGAGATTTTCAGGTCCATAATACGTTCTGCAAACTCCGCGGTCCGGCTTTCGTGAACGAAGAAATTATTATCATAGAACTCCACCGCATCCACCTGCCAGCGTTGCACCAGGGTGCGGGTCACGTCAGCGGTCCGTTCCGCCGATTGAGCCAACCAGCGCCCGTTGACCATATTCACCACAGCGCAGAAGTTGCAGAAGAAAGGGCAGCCGTAACTTGAATGGTGCGGCACGGTACGTTGCCCCAGAAAAGTAGGGCGGATATACCGGCGCATATCTACCCGGTGATAGGGAAAATCAGGCAAATCGTTGGGATGAGGTATGGGAGCTAAGGGATTGGAGCAAATAGCGGTAGTCCCATCTGGTTTCGTGGTACGGTACGCCAGTCCATAGATACGGCCCACTTCTGTGGCAGATGGCTCGCCGCCTTGCTCCAGCAACTGCAATAACTGCAAAAAAGCCACCTCTCCATGGCCGCGCACCACATAATCGACGTAAGGGGCGCGCAGACAGACCTCGTAGTGCTGGGTAGGAAAATAGCCACCCCAGACAATCACCAGGTGCGGATAACGGCGCTTCAGTTCCCGAGACAAAGGCACCGCCTGGCTAAGCTGGGGGCCGGGCATCACCGTCATACCCAGAACATAGGGTTGTTGTTCCTCTATAAGGGCATCCAGCAGGGCTAACGGGTCGCTTTCAATATTGCCATCCACGATGGTGTAATCATAACGCCCTTCCAGCAACGCTCCCAGAGCCAGGAGGGACATAGGTAAGATGCGCTTGCGCGAGGGTGTACTCTGTGGGTTATATAGGACCAACTTAAGCTTAACCGCCATCTAATCCACTCTTTCAAATTCGATCATATAGTGATCACTAGCCCTGGCAGCCCACCAGTTATGCGCCACCCGCTCCTCTACCCCACGCAAGCGGGTGAAAAGTGCAGGCCAGCGCTCTACCAGATGGGCCAGGTAGGAGGGAGGAAGACATACCCCAATGCCCCGCAACCTAATCATGCGAAACCAGGGCGCAAATTCCCGCTTTACCCTGGCCGGGGCCGGGTACCATACTGGCAGCCATGCGCCGCCGCCGGTATGTGCCAGCTTCCCAGCGTGGAAACGCCTGAAGGCCGCTCTGATCTGCCCATGCGCCAGGTACCAAAGGATTTCCCAGGGACAAAACGGTGCCATTATCACCAGCAGCAACCGCCCGCCTGGCTGCATTTGCTGGGCCAGGTTTTCAGCCAGCGGGCGCCGGTCTGCCAAACAGTTTAAGACACCGAAATTAGCCAGAGCGCCACCATACAGGCCAGAATAGGGAAGGGGTGAGGCTCCGTGGGCAGAGCCCTTGCCAAGATTGGACAGGTCCCATGCGTGCCAGGAGATCTGCTCTGATAGTCCCAGGTTGGCCGCCTTGTGCTGCGCCACGGCCATCATCTCTGTAGATACATCGGTGGCGGTGACCAATACGCCGCGCCGGGCCAGCCAGATGGCATCTTCTCCGGTACCACACCCCAGCTCCAATACCCGGTCCCCCGGCTGAAAAATCCGGCCTAACGCCTGCCAGACCGGCTCCCTGAGCCAGCGGCCTAACGCGCGGTGCGTAAAGCTCTGGTCGTACTCCGGGGCAGCGGCATCGAACGCGAAGCGATCTGCGGCGCGATCTGTCTCATAAGGCTCTCGCGACTCTGGCCGAAATATGGCTTTAGCCTCCCTGTATATCCTTTCCATCCCCTTTACTTTCGTTTCTTCCTTCCACCTCACGGCGGGTCAACAGCATGCCCAGGCGACCTACCCGGGCATTGATGAAGGCCTTGGCCAGCTTGACCGGTTCTTTGCACGCTCCCCATTTTGGCGCCTGCTGCAGTTTATGGTAGTTAACTTCGCCCACCATCCAGCGGGTGGTAAAACCATAGAAGCGCTTGGAATGGCGCCCGGCGACGGTCAAATCCCGGTCAGTACGCTGCTCCCAAGGTTTATCCGCGATCACCCTATCCTGCACGCGATTCCAATAACGGGTGCCCTTGATGGGATAGGCCACGGTAGTCAGAAAGATATCGGGATTAGAGCGCTTGAGATGATCAACCGTCTCTTCCAACTGCGGCATATCCTCCCCTTCGTAACCCAACATGATGAACATACCGGCCTGGATGCCGCGCTGCTGTAACATACGCGTCTTGGCCTGCACATCAGATATCTGGACCTTGCGCAGCATCTCATCGATAACTTTTTGGGAGCCGCTCTCTGAACCAATCCACACCCGGTAGCAGCCCATCTCCGCCAGAGCATCAATGATGTCAGGATTTAACCGATCCGGCCGGGAGATACATTCAAAAGGCAGGCGGATGCTGCGCTGCTTCAGTAATCCAGCGTACTTGAGGAACCAACCGCGGTGGATGGTAAAGACATCATCGGCATACCATAGTTGGCCGGGATTGTAAGCTTCCCGGATGAGCTCTACTTCTTGGACCACGTTCTCAGGGGAGCGGCGGCGGTGAGATTCTCCATAAACTGAATGGCTGCACCAGGCGCACGTATAGGGACAGCCGCGGGCACAGATCAAAGAGACCGAACCCAGACCATGATGCTCCTGCCAAACGCGGATATAGGCAGGCAGATCGATGGCCTGACGATCGGGATGGGGTAGGGCGTCTAATTGCGGGATGTAGGACCGGGCAGTAGTACGCACAAGGTTACCGTCTTCATCCCGATATACAATCCCTTTTATTGGCTCCAGGCGATGCGGTCCACTGTGCGCCAGGTGGGTCAAGAGCTCCTCCAGGGTTAGCTCTCCTTCACCAATGACGACCACATCCGCCCCCGCTGCCAGATATTCTGCAGCATAGTGCGGTGGCTCCGGTCCGCCCAGCACTACCACGGCCCCGGCAGCTTTAGCCTGCCGGAGCATGGTGAGGATATTAAACTTAGTCATCATATTACAGTAAAGCCCCACAACCGCGGGACGCTCCAGGGCCAGCCGGGCCACAAAATCCGCCGGGCGGGCGAAGGTAGAATCGAATACGCCCACAGCGAAGCCGCGGGATTTGAGATAGGCAGTGATATATAAGATACCTAGCGGCGGATAAGGTTTCATTACCTGCAACTCATGAGGATCCTCGTAAAGATAATATCCATGAGCAAGAAGAATATCCATCATTAAATCCTTGCTGAGAGTACTCAATGCTGAGTACTCTCGGTATAAAGCTATTTAAGACAGTTGCGGCCCCGGTTTCAGCTTCTCAATAATTGCCCTTTCCACAGGCCAGCCGTAGTAATCATGCCTGCAGCGCCAGCGCGCCAGGGCTTGCAACGGCAATCGTAGCATGGTTGGCTGGCCCCAGGCGATGCGCTGATAAAACTTAAAGCCTTCTACCAGGTCATGTTTAGCCTTAGTAACCCAGGGACCAGATGAGCCGACATAGTCAAACTCGGCCCACTCAGCCAAAGTCCGCGGGAAGCGGTATCCCTGGCGCTGCAATGTATCGGCAATTTCATTTCCAGGGTACGGTTTGTAGTAGAAGACGGCAATCTCAAAATTGGGGCTCATGGCGCGTAATTCCTTGGCGATGCGCAGGCTTTCGGTCACACTCTCCGGCGGCTCCTCAGGAAAGCCCACGATAATATTGAACAGAATCGCTACTCCCTGGCGGCGGCACTTTTCCGCACAATCGAATACCTGCTCAATCTTAATATCTTTCTTAATATGATCTAACATCTCCTGGGAGCCGGATTCCATGCCGATCATTACCCGCCGCAAGCCAGCCCGTTTGCATACTGCCAATGCCGCTTCATCCAAGCGGTAGCCTTGGTCGGCGCGCATCGTAGCCATCCAGGTGAATTCCAGATGGCGTTGCTGAAATTCTTCGGCGATAGCTACCAGACGGCGCGGGCTGGTAAAAAAGGTCTCGTCCTGGAAACCCACATCCACGAAGTGATACCGCTGCCACAGCCGCTCCAACTCCTCCCCCATGCGCGCCGGTTCCAGCCCGAACCAACCGCGCTTGTAAACGAAGGGATCAGCGCAAAAGGTACAGCGGAAACGGCAGCCCTGGGATGAGATATAGTCAAGCTGCCTGCTCTGCCTGCCTTGCAGAGCGCGACCCTTAAGGGTAAAGTACCTCTCTACCGGGATAAGGTCATAATTCATGGCCGGGAATTTGTTGGTATCGCGTAAGGGACGCGGGGCGTTCATGAGGATCTCCGGCTGTCCCTCCCTGGTGGCCGGATTGCGGCGGGGGCGCCAGGCACAGCCGGGAATACCGGCCAAATTCCGCTCGCCGCGAGCCAGACAGGCCACAATCTCAGCAAAGGTCTCCTCTCCCTGGCCGATGACGACGGCATCAATCTGCCCTTCGGCCAACGTTTCCATAGGAAAGAGGGAAGGATGCCAGCCGCCCCAAATAATCGGTAGATCCGGCTGCCTGGTGCGGGCGGCCTGGGTGATGCGCAAAGCATCGCGGATGGGAGCGCCGGTCAAGACCGTCACGCCCAGACATAAAGCATCCCCAACCTCGGCCAATACTGCCGCTACCGGGTCTTTTTCCAGCCGGCCATCGATGATTCGTATTTCATATTCCTGGGCATCCAGATAGGATCCGATAGCGAGGAGGGCCAGGGGCATGGTAAAGAAAACCGCCTGGGGATTATAGAGCACTATTTTATGTTTGCGTCTGGTGTCGGGTGTCATTTGGGTTCCAGTACCGTTGGTTCGATACAACTCCCTGGAGATTACTCCATGCATCATTCCGGCTGGGCGCTAGGCTGCGCCGCCGCTTCCGGCGCCATGATAGGGGGGAGGGGATCCAATCTCTGGTGAGGGGCCTGCTGAGTATGCTCAGCAGCTAACCGCCGCAACTGCCAGCGCGCCAGGGGTAACGTTGCCAGGTAATAGGTCATCGCTCCTACCTGGCGCAACGTTAATTTTTCCTTACGCCCGCTATCTCCCCATGACCGCAAACTTTGCCAGGTCTTCCTGGCGCGGAATTCCTTGTGGAGCACCGTGTGCAGTTTGCGATAGAATACACTGGCATAGGGACCCCGGTAAAGCATTTCCAGATCATTAGAATCCACCCAATTCTGTTTAGCCCCCAGTTGCTCCTTGACGGCTTTATAGAATTTCGTACCCGGCAGGGCATAGGAGACCGACATACCGATATCATCCGGTTGACAATCCCGCACCATCTGCAAGGTCTTTTCGATATCGGCCTGGGTCTCACCCGGATAGCCAAATTGGAGAAAGAAGCCTACCTGAATCCCGGCGGCCTGCAGGCGTTGGGCTGCCAGGTAGATCTGCTCCACCCGCGTACCCTTGTCCATAGAATCCAAGATTTTTTGGGAGCCGGATTCAGCGCCCACCCATACGATCTCGCAGCCGGCGCGTTGCAGCGCTGCGATATCACCGGGGCGTTGCAGCAGATCGACGCGGCTCAGACATTTAAAGGGGATGCACGCACCTTGAGCCTCCACCAGGCTGGCGAAGCGCTGCAGCCAACCGGGTTTCAACCCCATAATGTCATCAGCAAACCAGATATGATCCGGCTGGTAGGATTGTTTAAGCCACTGCATCTCGGCGACCACATTTTCAGGGCTGCGGACGTTATAGCGCTGTCCCCAAATAGGCTTAGCACACCAGTTGCAGTGAAAGGGGCAGCCGCGGGTAGTGACCATATTCATGGAGTAATAACCGTGGCGCCGCTGCCAAATTTCCTGGTAGCGGGGAATATCGACCAGATCCCAGGCCGGAAAGGGGAGCGCATCCAGCTCCCGGATGTCCGGCCGCCGGGGCGTACGGATTAGCGTGCTCGCCTCGCTTTGCGATTGGCCTCCACACGCATCATCTATTACCTGGGGGGTGCAAAAGGCCAGTCCTGGAATGGTTGCCGGCTGAGTACAGCTTTGCAAATCGTGCTGGCCTGTTAGACTTGCCACCAATTCACCCAGCGTGTACTCACCCTCTCCCATTAAGACGAAATCGGCCCCGCGCTCCAAATAATCGGCGGCATGATCGGCGGCATCCGAGCCACAGACGATCACGATGCAGTTGCGGGTCTTCGCCATCTCGATCATAGTAAAGGCGGCCTGGCGCATACGCGACAGGCACATCTTGGAAAGATAGTTGAAGTTATCCTCATAGATCACTGCCAACCTGGGCTTTTCGCGGTTCAGGGCTTGGGACCATTCTACTTCTGAAGTGGCTAACATGGCATCGAAGAGCGCAACGTCGTACCCTTTGCTGCGCAGATAAGAGGCGGCATACAGGGTACCTAGGGGTGGATAAGGCCGCATAGCTTCCCATAATTTTGGATCAAAGCGCAGGTAGTAGGACTGGCCGAAGAGTATTTCACTCATGGCTTCCGCCCTGCACCAATTGCAATTCTGGCCCGAGACCATGTGCCTGTAAACCGGCGCGGTACCGCTCCAGAATAAGCTCGTCATAGCCCTCAAAATGCCCTTTACAGCAATCGGTGGTAAAAATGGTGGCGCCTTGAGACGGTGATAAGCCAGCCGTCTCAGCCTGGCGGGAAAGCCTTAAGATTTTGCGCCGCATCTCCCCTTGCTCCAACCAATTCCCCCAAGGGCCGGAAAGGGCTTTTTCCCAGACGCGTTGCACTTTTGCCTTAAACGGGCCATCCACCTGCCGCAAAACGTCGCAAGCCGGAGGGGTGGATGCGTTTGGGAAAAATGCGGTGGTCCAACTGTTGGCCGAGCGAAACCGGGCATACGTTGCCGGGCCATAGAGCGGCACCATCTGGAGCAACTCCCGCGCTGTGAAAAGATTGCGCACCGGGATCTCCAACATACGCTCGGACAAGAAATAATTGGGACAGAGTTCATCTCCCGCCAGCCGCGCCAACCGCACCAATCCGATAACCAACGCCCGGCAAAGCCACAGCCTGCCAGGCGCGGTTACGATCAGATAATCGATATCGTCGCCGCTTTTGACATTCTCCACGGCCAGCGTTCCGGTAACCGCTATCATGCGCACGAAGGGGATGCATGCTATTATGGCCGCATAACGGTGCGCCCGAGCCCAAAGGCGACCGGCAATCTCCCGCCGTTGTTGGCGTATGGGGATGATTTCTTTGCGCCCTGCCAAGGCAAAATAACCATCTGCCTGAGAGAGATGATGCCTGGCAAAGCCATCCTCCAATGTGTTATGTAAAAATGTGGCCGAAATAGGTGATCCGGGCAGATAGCGGTGGATCTCATCGGCGGTGAGGGGAAAATCGAAGAGGTCTGCATAGATCAAACTTTGCAGAATTGCCTGACCAATCGGGAAACCGCCTTGTTGATTTTGTAGGCCATCAAACACGGCTAATTACCTTCCACGGGACAAAACCCCGGGCGAGACAGGCGCTATAAGAAATCTTAAGATTCACACCATGCAGCTTAAATGTTTTGCACATTTTGCTGATTTGCTTATAGTTCCGTGCGGTATACCGTTTCAGGATCGACCAGATTAACATGAATATCACCATAATACCGGCTGTGATGGCCGCACGATAATCATACGACCATCCTTCCTGACTAGATTTCTAGATTATATCACCATCCCGGTGCAGGGACCATTCTTGAAACCGGGAAATAATGGTGTAATAATACCAACTCCAGTTTGTCTTCATTAATAGGAGAATATGATGCAACCACGGGAAATTGATTACCTGCTGAGGCGAGAAGACAAATGGTACCTGGGAGGCGGGCGTCATCTGATTTGGGCGCCCGCCTTTCCCCTCTACCTGGATAAACCGGGGTTCTGGGATCATGCCCAATACCTGGACCTATATGTCTCGCGGTTATTTACCCTCAGTTTAGTAGATAGCGGCGGTACCTCTCTACCGTTACAAGCTGCTGGTCGAAATTGGCAACCCAGCCACCTGCGACAGAGCTACACCACCGCCAACGGACTCATACTCAGCGAAGAACGGGTGCTCCTGGAAAATGACGTTCTGGCTGCCGCCTACACCTTGACGAACCAGGGCAACCAACCGGTCACCGTGAATCTGATGGCTTGGTCTTACCGACTGAGCAATGAGCGCGATGTGCAAGTTCAGCGGGTCGATAGGGTGGCAGAGTACTTCCTGGTGGAGGAGGCCTACCGCCGCAATATGAACCAGTTGGCCCAACCGGATTTCAGACTGGGCCTGGCTTTCGGCTGGAATCTGCCGGTAGATAGTTTTAGCGCTCAGCTTTCGGAGACCAACTCGGACCAACCGCGCTGGGAATTTACCCCATTCTGGGAGGAGTTCATTGCCCGCGGCCATTTGCAAAACCATCTCAGCATCACAGGGTATACACCCTACGGCGCCCATTACCTGGGTCTACACCACCGGTTGCAGCTCTCTCCAGGGGAAAGCCGGGACTTCACCATCGCCGTTGCAGTAGCTCCCACACCTGGCGCCGCAGGCGAGACTCTGGCGCAGTTGATGTCTTGCTCTGCCCCACCTGCCTCAGAGAATTTGGCGACAGGAGGCGAAAACCGAGGCAGTTTTGTAACTACCCGTAGCCAGACCACCTGGGAGCGCTTCTTTAGTAGCGTGCCGGCTTTCTCCTGCTCTGACCCTTTTCTGGAGCGTTACTACTGGTACCGCTGGTACGGCTTACACTTGAATATGCTCCAGGCGCCAACCCTCATGGCCCCCTACCCTGCAGTCTTTGAAGGCATCAGCTACTTCCGGCGCCTCATCTCCTACTCGGCGCAATGCCACATGCGCGAGTGTCGCTGGATGCACGACCCGGCAGTTGCTCAGGGTTCGCTATTGAATTTTCTCCATAACCAGGCTCCCGACGGATTGCTACCGGCGCGGATTCAAGCAGATTCGGCTAACCAGGATTTTATCTACCATGCCGACTGGGGAGACTGCGTGCTGGAAGTGCAGCGGGTACACCCGGACAACGATTTCCTGCGGCGCGCCTATACGGGTCTGTCCCGCTACCATACCTACTTCCGCCAGTTCCGGGACCGGGAGAATTTGCACCTGTATGATGTACTGAACCACTGGGAAACCGGGCAGGAATTCATGTCTCGTTATCAACAGGTTAATCCTCAGGCAGAACATGGCGGATCCATTCAACTTAAGGGGGTTGACGCCACGGTCTATACCTACCGGCTTGAACAAACCCTGGCCTATCTTGCACGAAAAGTAATGGGACGAAATGCTGAGGCAGATAGCTACGCTCACCATGCTGCGCTGACTGGAAAGGCTATCTTGGAGCGGATGTGGGACCCCGAGCGCCGCCTCTTCTTTGACGTCGATCCCCAAAGCGGCGCCCGCATCACGGCAGCAGCGGCGGTAGGTTTCTATCCTTTCTTTACCGATCTGGTGGGAATGGAGCACCTGAGCGCGATTCACGAGCATCTCCTCGATCCGCAGCGTTTCTGGACGCCTTTTCCTGTCCCTTCTTCCAGCGCAGCGGATACCCTTTTCTGCGACGAGCCTGAATGGCAGGGAAAGCGCCATAACTGCCCCTGGAATGGGCGTACCTGGCCGATGACCAATAGCCACACAGCCGAAGCGCTGGCAGGAGCAGCCCGGTTGGATCATACCTTACGCCCGGTTGCCGCGGATTTCATCAGCCGCTTTGTACGTATGTTATTTCTGCAGCAGCAACTGGCTTACCCCACCAGCTATGAGCACTATAATCCCACCACCGGCGTGCCGTGCCTCTACCGTGGGATTGAGGATTACCAACATTCGTGGGTGGTTGATCTGCTGATCAAATACGTGGCAGGATTACAGCCGCAGAACGGGAACCAGATCACGATCGATCCCTTCCCCTTCAACCTGAGCTATTTCCGCCTGGAACGGGTGTATGTGAAGGGACATTGGCTGGATATCGCCTGGCAAGAGGGAGATGGGTTACGGATCTGGGTAGATGGTGCCATCTCCGTCCACCGCCCTACGCTGCAGCGGGTGGAGTTGGAGTTACCATAAATGATCGACCAGCTCCTCCAGGTTGGAGCAGGTTACATCTGGCCCGGTAGTTAAGGGATCGAGGACCGCGCCACTACGGTTGATCCAGACCGCACCCATACCGGCCGCTTTGGCCCCGTTCACGTCAAAGGAGTTTGACGACACCAGCCATAAATCTGATAGCGCATACCCCAGGCGCTCGGCAGCATGGCGGTAAACCCGGGGATCGGGTTTGAAAACCTGGACGGCATCGGCGCTCATCGTGGCGCAGAAAAATTGGGTTAATCCGGCATGGCGCAGCACCGCCTCCTGCAACGGCGGATCTCCGTTAGACAGCACGGCCATCTGTATTCCCGCGGCCTGCAGCCGGCCCAGGGCGTGGGCCACCTCGGGAAAGGCAGCAAGCTGGTGGTACACTGCCATGAGCGCATCCGTCCGCTCGCCGGAGCTCTGGCCTGTAATTTCAGGCCATCCGCCATAGTAGGCCACGGTATATTCCAGAGCCAGGCGTGTCACGGCGCTAAAAGGCTGATACCCTCCCATCATGCTCAGCAGAAAGCTGTACTCGAGCTGCTTAGCCCGCCACATGGCGGCGAATTCCGCCGGCTTGGCGGTTACTTCGGCCAGATACTGGCGAATAGTACCGGTATCGCATAAAGTGCCAAAAAGGTCGAAACATAAAGCTTTCATCAGTCAGCTCCCTTGTCAATCTTGCTCCCTGTCATGACTTTGCTGGCGAATTCACCTGGCTGTGCTAACCTGCGCCAAGCAAGCCGGCAGTTGGATCGTTGTTGAGCAGCGTCGCGAAGCGTGGTAGGCGTATCCGGCGGATTGGTCCCTCTATCTGTTCTTGCCACCACGCCACCAACCGC
>SHYO01000164.1 GCA_009692745.1 Chloroflexota bacterium | reverse complement strand
CGCGGCATCTCCGGCAAAGAAGTCGCTACCTGGTAGAAAATGTGTACGATAATGTCGTCTGTAGTCATGAGATTTCTCCTTTTTGGTTTCGCCACCATAAGGGTATCTCATGACTACCTTTTTCTCAACTAGCACCAATGGTTATAATAGACTTGGGTGTAGTTAAATATGTGCCGGATACCGGAGAGGCAGAGGTTTTGCGCCAATCCAGCGCAATGCAGCTTGATCCCGGTTACCTTTCTGTGCCTCAGGCCATTGAGTTTCCCACTGCCGGGAAGCATAGCGCTTATGGCTTCTTCTACCCGCCGCAGAATAAGGATTTCACTCCACCTCCTGGCGAGCTGCCCCCGTTACTGGTCAAGAGTCACGGGGGGCCTACTTCTGCCGCAGAGGTCTCACTAAAATTAGAATACCAATATTGGACCAGCCGGGGCATCGCCATCCTGGATGTCAACTACGGCGGTAGTGCCGGTTATGGCCGGGCATACCGGCAACGGCTCGATGGACAGTGGGGGATAGTTGACGTGGATGATTGCATCAACGGCGCGCGCTACCTGGTGGAGCAGGGCCTGGTCGATGGCCAACGCCTATGCATCGATGGGGGTAGCGCCGGCGGATATACCACACTATCGGCGCTTACGTTTCATAAGGTATTTAAGGCCGGCGCCAGCCGGTATGGCATTGGCGACCTCGAAACCCTGGCTAATGATACCCATAAATTTGAAAGTCACTATTGTGATAGTCTGGTAGGACCTTATCCGGCACAGCGTGATCTCTATTACGCCCGATCGCCAGTTCACTTCACGGACCAACTTAACTGTCCCGTTATCCTTTTTCAGGGGATGGAAGACAAAGTGGTACCCCCCAGCCAATCTGAGCAAATGGTAGCAGCCTTACGAGCCAAGGGGCTTCCTTTTGCCTATGTGACGTTTGAGGGGGAGCAGTATGGCTTCCGGCGCGCCGAGAATATCAAGCGGGCCCTGGAAGCGGAGTTATATTTCTTCTCGCGGGTCTTCGGTTTCGATTTAGCAGAGCCGATAGAGCCGGTGGAGATAGAGAATTTGCAGCTTTAACGCTAGAAGCCAGGTTTTATGAAACCTGGCTTCTAGCGTTCTGATTTTAATCCGAATTTATTCGGTGATCCAGGGTTCCAGGTTGCGGGACCAATCAACCAATTCTGCGGGTTTGAACCAAAGAGTCAACTCGTTGGTGGCGGTTTCGGGACCATCGGAGGCGTGAATTAGATTACGACCAATATCAACCCCCAAGTCTGCCCGGATCGTGCCAGGGGCAGCTTTGGCCGGATTGGTGGGGCCTACGGTGGCGCGCACTATTTCAATGGCGCCTTTCCCCTCCCAGGCCATTACGACCACCGGACTGGCTGTAATGAATGTGATCAGGCCATCGTAGAAGCCTTTGCCTTTGTGTACTGCATAATGTTGCTCGGCCAGGGGAAGGGGAGTCTGCATAAATTTCAGCCCCACCAACTTCAGGCCGCGGCGCTCCAGGCGGCTGATGATCTCTCCAACCAAGCCGCGCTGTACGCCGTCGGGTTTAATAATTACCAATGTGCGTTCCATTAAAACTTAACTCCTTATTGAGCGAACCGTGGCATTCACATCTTTAGCGGAAGGGCACCATACTCCGTGGTATGGGAGCCGATCCCCTATTATACATCATATTTAGCCATTGACTGCCGCCGCAGAAATTGTTCCATGCTGCGCCGCCAGCGGGCGGAGTCCTCTACCAAGTCATCTGTCATAGGGAGCGGCTGCGGTGTCTCCTCAGGAAGCTCCCCAGGGGGCTCCTCTGCCCCTCTTGCCCCCGGCACCGGTATATGGACGGTCTCCGGCACTACAGGAGAATGGGGACCTAACCAAGCCTGCGCTACCAGGTTCTCCGGGTCAAGGCTGCGGGCGATAGAAAGACAATCCATGGATCGATTCCGCTGTCCGGCTCTGGCCGAGACGGTAGCCAGGAGCAGGTTGGCTTTCAAGGCATTGGGCAAAAGTACCAGGATGGCTTCGCAAATCTGGCCGGCCCGTTCCCAATTGCCACCTCGCCACAAAGCCTCAGCCAGGAGCATCTGCAAGTCTATGCATTCAGGCTTACGTTCCAGCAGACTCTGGCATTCGGCTACTGTACGCCACCATTGGCCGTTGAGGAGATGCAGGCGCGCCATACCACTGCGGCTTATGCCCAGGCGCGGTAAAGGAAGCCCATTAATGCGGGCATGTAAACGTGTGCGCTCGGCCCGCAACTCCCGGCTATACGGCGCAATATCGCAGGCCCGCTCGATATGCCAGAGCGAGGTTCCCAGATCACCGGCGGTTTCTTTGAGCAGTGCCAGGCCGGCATGGGCCGCCAAATCCTCCGGATCAGCACTTAAAACCCGCTCCAGACATTGAGCCGCGCCATTATCATCCGCATCAGCCAGGCATGCTTGCCCCAATAAACGATAAGCTGCCAGGTGCCAGGGATAGTACCGTAGCACATGCTGTGCATGGCGCATGGCATGTGCAGGTTGCCCGGCATCCAATCGGGCCAATCCTTGCTGTAAATAGGCTTGTAGGCTGATGAATTGTTTCTTATTCAAGGTTTGGAATCCCTGCTATTATGCCTGGTTTGATGACGGCAGTCAAATAAACTTTGTGGGATAGAGGACATGCCTCACTAAAGCTCTAGAGTATTAAACCTTCCGAGGGGCGCCCGTATGACGCGCCATGTACGATTTTAAGTTTGATTTCGTCGCGATGGTGATTACGAGCAATAACTACCCCACCGGGTCGTGACTTCCATTACATCGAACAGATCTATATGCCCATCCGGTTTCAGGTCCAGAGCTGGATCCCACAAGGGATCTCCGGCACTCAATCCCCAGGCGTTAGCTAACCGCACCATATCCAGCAAATCTACAGCACAATTGCCGTCGAAGTCTCCAGGAATCGTGACACGGGTCACACCGGTGAGGCTCCCGTGCCGTTGGTCATGATAGGGATAGGAGCCAATCGTTGCCAGGGTCTGGCTAAAGCTCTGACCCGGCGCCAGGTCGCCGGAATCCCATGTACCACTGTTGTCTGTCGCCGTATGCACCTGGCTTCCCTGGTTGGTCCAAACCAGGGTGCTACCTACAGGAATGGTTATAAACGCCGGATTGAAGCCGTCCTCCTTGATCCGGATTTGGAAGGGCGGCTGGGGGTTCCAGGTGGGTGTGGGCGTGGCTGTAACACCGCAAGAGGATACAGAGACATCATCCAGGTAGGCGTAAGTCTTGCCCACGCCACTGCCGTCATTGTGCAGGTGGAAATAGAGCCGTACAGTTCTTCCCGCATATGGACCCATGTCAATGGGTCCGGCGCTGAACCAGGCGCGACTATTCTGTGCCGTGCGCCAGGGGGTATCCAGCACGGCGCCTGTGATATCCTGAATCTGCAGATCCATCCAATCATGGCTCGGATCCGCATCATCAGAGCGCATCCATACCCAGAAGCTTAGTTGCGGGTGAGTGCCAGCAGCGATGGTGATGGTCTGATATGCGAAGGTGTCACAGGCCGCGTCAGACCCGCTGGAGGGAATCCCCAGGAAGAGAGATCCGGCGCCCCTGGCAACGAAGGTGCTGCGTTGGGCCAGGCAGCCACCGCCCGAAACCTGCCACTCACTACCCAGGGCATTCTCAAAGTCGCCGTTGGTGACCAAGTTGTTGTTACACCCATTTCCAGGGGTAGCTGTGGGCGTAAGGCTGGGGGTGTTTGTGGGACCAGGCGTCGCTGTGGCAGTCCGTGTCGTTGTGGCAGTGGGTGTAGCTGCGGCTGACGTTGCTGTGGCAGTGGCCACCCCACCCAAGATGTATGCTGAGCTGGTGGTACTATTGCCGGCCCGATCTTTGACCCGGAAGCGCACATGCGTAGCGCCAGAGGTGTCGCCAGGAGCCAGGGTTTGGGGAGATGTACTGCCGTCTGGGCCATTGAGCGTAGCCGGGTGCCAGGCACCCCAGGTCTGGCCGCCATCTGTAGATAGTGCATATTCACCACTATTGGCTGCCAGGCCAGAAGTCACATCCTGCACCTGGGCGCCGTACCAGGTGGAGTTTGTCAGGAAGACAGGTGGTGTTTGATCGACGAGCACAATAGTGCTGTAAATTGGCGATGGATTCCCGGCATCATCCAGGTAACGTACGCTGACCTGTACGGGTCCATCTCCGGTGGGTAGTGCGAGGGTAGCGCTATTACCCGCAGGTAAAGCGCGTGGCGCACTAAAGACCCAAACGCGGTCCAGGGCCAGATCGGCCTGGCTGCGGAAGGCAGTGCGGAATTCCACACCACCGCTGCCCGGACTCCCCAAAGTGAAATCCAGGTAAGGCTCCTGATAAGTATTGGCGTTGCTAAAGCTGGTGCCGCGCAATGAGCGGCTGGTATACGTCCGCGTGCCGGAACTGTCTACCACATCCAGCAAGGCAATTTCATTTCTGGTAGTGGCGTTTCCGACTTTCATACGGTAATAGATGCGGTAGCTTTGGTTAGGCGGCAGGAGATTGGTATATGGTCCATACCAGGTGCCGGCCGGATCGCTGCCGCCCAACGCCTGCCACGCCTGGCCGTTCTCAGCAGAGGCATCCGAGATCTGCCGGCCGGTGGTATGGTAGAGAGTCTCACCCTCCCAGCGCCACCCCAGGCTATACTGGTATTGGGTTGCGCCGCTGGTGTTTAGGGTTAGGGGCAGACTGGAGGCCGCGATGGCTGGAGCATTCAAACCGCCACTGGGAGGTGTATTATCCACCGTTAATGTAGCCTGGGTGGAGGCAGTTTTCCCACTGGTCATGCGCGCTGTTACCTGTAGCGTATGAGCACCTGCCGCCACGCCGGTGCTGGACCAATCCCATACAAATGGGGCTGTGGTAGTGCCGAGGGGTTGATTGTCGACGGAGAAATCCACCTGGTTGGTGGCGACAGAGGCGCGGGGACGGAGCTCGACAACACCTCCCACCTGGCTATTGGTCGGTGGGCTCAGCCAACGAATATTGGGCGGAATACTATTCTGGCGGTTTCGCACGGCTGTCCGGATGGCGGATAGCCGGCTATACCCCAGATCTCCCGGACAGGTGGTGGAGAGTACATCCCGGTGGCCGCTGATATTTTTTATCGTCTTATCGATAAAGAATTGGCTGGCCAGAGGATCAATAAAGTAGTGGTTGGCGCGCCAGGCGATAAACTCTATCAAGGCGTTCTCCATGGCAGTGCTGGGGGCTACCGTACTGTAAGTTCCCAGCATCACGATGCCAACACTGCCAAAGTTATACCGCAGGGCGTGACCACCGGCAACGATCTCACCGTCGGCAGGGGTGCCGGCATACCGGCCCTGGTAAATATTGCCGAGAGGGTCAACCAGAAAATTATAGCCGATATCCCCCCATTGCCGGTCAACCGCATGATAATAGTAGATAGCCCTGACGGTGGCAGCCGGGTCATCGTTGGTATTGAGGGTGTCGGAATGATGGATAATGAAAACCCGCGTCTGGCGATATTCCAGCGGCCAGATTTCCTGATTATTCTTGAAGCGCAGACTTTCGTCCGCCCCCCATTCCGCGCGGCTGATAATCCGGGGCTCGGCGGTATCGGAAAGTGGCACAGGGTCATTCTTCTGATCTTTCAGGCCGGGTGCGGTTGGTCCGGCGCTGGAATCAATCAGGGTGAGGGTCAGGCCGTCCAGGCGTGGTTGGGCGCCAACGGCGCCCGACAGGGTGATCCGCAGCTGGATAAACTTACCGGTTAACAGCACTAACTCTCCCCGGCCTTGCTCGCTGACGAAGCGCTGGGCATCGGCCTGGTCTCCCTCAACCCAGGAGGACCAGGTTTGGCCATCGCTGCTGGCTCGTAGCTCGTAGGTAAATTGGCCGGCTGCGGGCAGGTTGGCCTGCCAGGCCAGGCCGGCAGCATTGAAGGCGAAGGGGGCAGTGAAGACTGTGGTGGTGTATACCCCCAGAGATTGGCCGTTAGAGAGCAGCAGGCTGGCATCTTCGTCTGTAGTCAGCTCCAGAGCGCCAAGACTGCCGGGCGCGAAGTCTTGCCGGGTGGTCAGGCGCCAGCGGGTAGCCTGGGTACCACTGGCGGTCTTGGTGGGTTTTTCTACCACTACCGGCTGAGGGGTAACATCGTCCCGGCCGGAAACCGTAATTTCAGCGGGGTCTGTGCGGACCGGACCGGTATACCCATCATCCATGACGAAGCGGTAGGTGTGTTTTCCCGGTGGTATAGACAGGCTAATGCCGAAAACTGCGCCGGTGCGCGGCATGCCATCCAGCCAGTTCAAGGCATAGCCTTTGCCATCCAGGTAGAGATCTGAAACTACCGGCATATCGCCGCTGGGAGCGGTGTATGTCACCCGGAATTCTGTAGCATTATTTCCCAAGGTGACTTGAGGCTGGGTAAGCCCCGGCGGGGTAGGTCCATCCACCTGGACCCCGGTATAGTACCAGTGAACGATCTCCAGGTAGTTTTTCCCCTGGAGCGCCAGGTCACGGGAGCCTTGCTGGCAGAGGCCAACACCGTGGCCGTAATAACCATTCCCCTGATGCGGGCAGGCTACGCCCCGTAGATAAGCCACGTAGTTGCTAAAAACATCCTCGCTATTTCGGGTGTGGCCGGGACAGGAGGCGAAGAAGAGCGCGCTGATCAAATTATTGTTATACCGCACAGCGACACCATGGGTAACGCGGATGGCCTGGTCTGTCGTGTCATAATGAATAGGCTGCCAAACCTGGCTACGGGTGGTAGTATCCACATCGGCATCCGGCGAGATACGTCGCGTGGCAGCGTAGGTGCGGGCCGCTACCGCTTGAGCTTTAAGGGCTTCCATAGGCCAGTTGGGGGGCATTTCCGAGGGGATTACGCCGCGCAGATACTCATCCATATTCATCCGGACGATGGTACCGTCAGTCATCAGCACCCGGACCGTATTGGGCAGATCGGTAACTGTCGACACCAGGGGATCAACCGGGTTGCCATTAGCCGTGATTTTATCTAACTGTTGCATATCCGGCATCTGGACCAGCTTTTGATAGATTAATTCATCCTGGTCCGGTGAAGGGTGCTCCGGTACCATAGCCAGATTGAGTTGCCCGCCGCGATCCGGTAAGTTGTAACCAGTATAGGTCATGCCAATGTACCCCTGGGCTACGGCACGTATGTCGTAGGCAGCGGGTGCCAGGTCGAAATGATAAAATCCCTGGGCATTGGTTTTTGTGGTGAATGCTAATACCTGGATGGTGGCCCTGGCAACCGGCTGTCCGCTAGCCATATCGGTGACTTGGCCACTCAGAGAAACTTGTGGCTCATTGGCTAACTGGGAGAGCCAGGTAAGCGTAGGATTCTGGTCTGGTACCTGGCCAGGGGAGCTACGCCAGAAATTGGCCATCGTACTACCTGGGGAAGAGCCAATTTGGCCGGCAGATGAGATGTTTGAGGAAGGCTTAGATTTTATCGTAGGGCTGAAGAAGTCTAAGGCCGAGGCACTGGTATTGGTACGCCCAAGACCGGCACCCAAGAGAGCCGCAGCCACACAAATCACCAATGCAGACCATAACGTGGAGCGGCTGCGGCGCAATATCGGGCGGGATTGGGTCGCAGCTCTACGCCTGATAGGCGATGAAAGCTTCATAGATTTTTATTCCTTGCAAATTGGCGCGCTAGCCAGGGGGCGCGCCAATATTGTCCCCGGAGCTTTCCGGGATGGAAGAAGCGCCGCGGATGGTGCATGCATGGAAGACGAAAAAAGTAACCGCATGATTAGACGGTATGAGGCTATAAACAGATTCTGCCTACCTGGCACTAATTATGCGGTTATTTCCCACTTTTGATTAGCCGTTTTCCTCATCCAAAGGTTCAATGACGACTGTTACATGGGCAACCACGTCACCGAACAGCTTAATGGGGACTGAATGGCTACCTACTTCCTTTAACGGCTCATCTAGCTCAATCTTACGCCGATCTACCTCAAATCCGGCAGCTTCGATAGCCTCTGCGATATCGGACGAAGTAACAGAGCCATAGAGGCGCTCATTTTCACCGACGCGGCGTTTAAATGGCAACCTCAATTTGCTCATAGAAGCAGCCAATGCTTGAGCATCATTACGCTGCTTCTGTTTGCGCTTTTCTACAGCGCGTTTGAGTTGTTCGGCCTCCTTTACGGCGCCTTTGGTGGCCGGCATGGCCAAATCTTGGGGGAAAAGGAAGTTGCGGGCATATCCATTAGCCACTTCCTTGAGATCCCCAATGCCTCCAAGCTTCTCTACATCTTTCTTCAGTATAACCTTCATTTCTTATCCTCGATTTAATGTGTTTATTCAACCGCTTCATAACTATACTATGGAGGCGGTTTTTCATATGGGCAGGAGACAACCTCTAGGTTCATTCACGCGTTACATCTGAAAATGACGTAGTGAACTCCGCACAGGATGCCAACCTGCTGAATGGCGGGTAATGAAATCAGAGGCCATTTTACCATAAGGAAGAGAAATTTGGAAATGCTCCTCTGAAATCGGATAATTAAATAGATGCATACACCCATTATCTCTTGAGAAACTGCAAATCGAAAGTTCTTGTTGTACTAAAGTACGATCTTAATATAAAGACCTGGTACCTGATCTGCGCCCAAACTCCGTGATATAATTGGTAATGGGAAATGTCGAATTCCAGCAATAGTCCAGGCAGAGGTGGGTTCGTAAGGGCAGCCCACAGTGAATTGCCTGATAGGTATCACACGTACTTATAGCTGAAGATCATATTTATAGATGGTGAAGGAAGGTCGTAAGTGAAATGAGGAAAATTGTACTTTGCGGTACTTTGATAATGACCCTCGCCATTATGGGTTGCTCCGCTTTCAATAATAATTTTGCTGCAAGAAGTACGAATGAAGCCCGTATTTTCCAGGCGAGCCACTTCAACCAGTTGGACAGCTTGATATACGTATATAACAATGATGAGGTCTATGCCGGCAAGGTGGCTAATGATACCGGCAAAGTAGTCCTGTCCCGAGAAAACGATCTAATTTATAACAGTCATCAGCACACGAATGAGCACCGCCTTTATCGCATTGTGGATAACCACATCTTGCCTGCCAGAAGCACGGATGTCTCTTTGGCACTGTATTCCTGGCAGAGAGATAATATCTATCGTGGCCCGTCCACCTCCGACGAATCGCAGCGGATCTTTACGCGCCGCGGAAACAAGCTGTATACAGGGACGAGCGCCAATATAGATGATGTGGTGTTCAGTTTCGATGGCGATTTTACTACCCTGCGCCCATTTTTGGTGCTTTTGGCTGTGGATAGGCCGTGATCAGTGGCCGTTGTGGTTTGGGCGATCGATAGGTAGTGTAACAATAGCACGGGCCAGCTTGTAGGAGTCATGGCGCCAGGGGTGGCCTTCTTCTACCACCCGGGCCCGTAAAACCTGGCAGGTAGGAAGCGGGCCAGCCGGGGGTTCGATCAAGCTGATTGTCCAATCCACCGGCAGGGGATGGGATAGGTCGTCGTTCACCAGCATGTAATCGAAAACTCCTGTGCCCACGTGATCTACCAGGGCAGCCATGTGGTCTGCTGCGCTGTACCCTTCGGTTTCACCCAACTGGGTGGCGACGTTACAAATATAGATCTTGGGCGCGCGGGCTGCCCGCAATGCTTCAGCAATGCCGGGAACTAACAAGTTTGGCAGGATGCTGGTATACAGGCTGCCGGGACCCGTTAGAATCACATCGGCTTCAAGGATGGCCCGTACAGCCTCCGGGTAAGCACGAATGCTCCCTGGATCAAATCGCGACGATAGAGGGCGTAAATAGACCCGCGCAATTGGTTGCCGCACTTTGGGAATTTCAGATTCGCCGTGGACGCGCAGAGGCGGGGTATCTTTGATGGTATGGAAATCAGCGCTGAGCATGACATCTTGTAATGTTGATGGTAAGATTCGTCCTCTGACCGCCAGGACGCGCCCCGACTCCGCCACAGCCTGTTCAAAGCTACCGGTAATGTTGGCCATGGCAGCGATAAAAAGATTGCCGAAGCTGTGGCCGTTCAATCCTTCCCCTTCTCCAAAGCGATACTGAAACAATTGCGTGATCAGGGACTCGGAATCAGCCAGCGCGGCAATGCAGGCTCGGATATCTCCCGGTGGAGGCAACCCCAGTTCCCGGCGGATACGACCCGAGCTTCCACCATCGTCGGCCACTGTGACGATAGCGGTGATATTGGAGGTATATTCCTTGAGACCCCGGAGCAGCGTGGACAAACCCGTCCCACCGCCGAGGGCTACGATCTTGGCGCCGCGCTCTTTTTGCCGCGCCCGGTATACCACATCTACCAACCGGGCTTGCGATTCGCCGCCGACGGCGGCGAGAAGGGACTGGTTTAGCCGGACAACAGCCAGGGCAATGCAGCCGATACCTATCGCCAGGAACATGAATCCGCGCAGGATCCGAGGGATAAACTGTAATGTGACATAGAAGGCGAAATCTGGAAAGCCCAGCTCGCGATAAAAGTTGACCAAAATATAGGCCAAACCTAATCCGACAATGGTGGTACCCACAATTAATAAAATGATCCAGCGTTTTACACCCATGCCGGGAGCCAGCCATTTTAGTTCGGCTGCCATTCGGGGGAAGCGTGTGTTCAATCGCTGGGCAAAAAAGGTGTATAAGTCTTCCAAAGGGAACCTCTGTACCATAAAACGCTCCTCATATTCTATGCTTGCTTACCTGGCACGTCAATTCTTCGTGGCTATGCCCAGTATCTGGCATAGGTCAGGCGCCTTTCCGCGACACTCTATGACAGAGTTGTTCTAATGAGTCTAACGTAGCAAATACGGTGTCCGAACTGAGATTTGTATTTTTAACCTGCCTGGGGATAGTGGCGGAATCGCTTATTGTGTATTGCATCAAATTTGGGTTCGCAGTCACCGGGTTCTGGTTGAAAAGTTAATTTTATTTAAGTTTCAAACTCCCGTATTGCCTCACATAAGAATCTTACCCTGAGGGATTCGTTGCCTCATTAGAATATCTTACTATGACTGTCTGGCAGATGCGGTGTTGCAAAGATTCAATCTCCCTCAGCAAAGTTACTGGGTTAAGATCAGGATACAGGGCACGCA
>SHYO01000163.1 GCA_009692745.1 Chloroflexota bacterium | reverse complement strand
AGGTGACAACCTCTGCTTCACCTGCCTGATAGGCGCTATGCACTTCGTCGCGGCTGGGTATATGCACTGGTTTCATGCCCCTATTTTGCCTGACTTTTATGATTTTGACAATTTTACCATTCAACCTACTTTATACCTGAGCAGTTACTTATTTTATTCCTATCCGCCGGTTTCTGCAAACGCCACAGGGCAATCGCATCTGGAGCGGCCCAAACTCCGTTCGGAGACCATCCAGGTCGCATGTGCGCCTGTTGCGAGCTAGACGCTGCCCGAACCTGGTTCGGAAGCGAACGGAGTTCGGGGCGCTCCCAGAAAATCCTTTAAGATGCGATTGCCCTGGAAGGTCGAGTTGACGCCATCTCCCAGAAACGGTTATAATTTTACCCTATATGATTGATGAACCCGCTCTCGAACCTGCCGCGTACCGGCGCAACTTCATCTGCGGTGTGGGAAACAGCACCCTCTTTGCCTTTGGTGAAGCCCTTTCCAGTTCTTCCGTAGTGCTGCCCGTCTATGTCACTCTGCTAGGTGGCGGCCCCTTGTTAGTCGGCATGTTGAACCCGATTGCCGTTGGCGCCTGGTACCTGCCGCAACTCTTTGCTTCTGCCCTGTTGCAGCACCAGCCGCGCAAGTTACCTTATTATGTGGTCTTTAATAGTATCCGCATCGCCATTTGGGGGCTGATGGGCGCCCTGACATTGCTCGCGCCACGCGCCTATCACGGCCTCCTTTTGCCGGCCTTCATCAGTCTGTTGCTGATTGCCACCATCATATCAGGGTTTTCGGGCCTGGCCAGCATGGACCTGTTGGGACGCATTGTCCAACCCTGGCGCCGCCCGGCCTTTTTCGGCTGGCGCTTTGTCTTCGGCGGCACACTGGCTGTATTCTCCGGAGCCCTCGTCAAGCTTATTTTGGGCTGGGCCCCTTTCCCGGAAGGGTACGGCATCCTCTTTTTGATGACCTTTGCGATCTACGCCCTGGCCGTGTTCATCTTTTCGCGGGTGGTCGAGCCACCGGTAGCCAAGTTGCCGCCGCCCGTCAATCCCTGGCAGCAACTCCAGCGAGGCATGGAGTTGCTGCGCAATGATCCCTACTTCACCCGTTTCCTCATCGCCCGCACTACCCAAGTGGGATCGGAGATGTCCATCCCCTTCTATATCGTGTTTGCCAGCCAGCAACCGGGTTTCACCGAAGGTTCCACTGGCATCTACCTCTCTATCGGCAACCTGGGAGCTGTCGTTTCCGTCTACTTCTGGAGCCGCATCAGCGCCCGGCACGGAAACCGGCCGGTCTTGGGCGGCGTTTCCGCCGTGATCTTCCTGGCGCCACTGTTGGCTATGGCGGCCCCACTGATCAACAGCGCGATTCCCGGCGCCGGTTTCTACGTGTTCGGTTTGGTTTTCGCCTGTGTGGGGGCTTTCACGGCGGGGGCCAATATCGGCAACCCCAGCCTACTGCTGGAGATTGCGCCGGAACACGACCGGACGATCTACATCGGCCTGACCAATACCTTCTTGGGGCTGGCGTACATCGTCTCGATCGCCGCCGGGGTGATCGTCGCCCTGGCCGGCTACCAGGTATTGTTCCTCTTCTCCGCCTTCACAGCCGTCTTAGGGGTGTTGTATATTAGCTTGATGCGAAGTCCCCAGGAGAGACCAGAGCCTGTAGGGCAGTAAATTCGCTCCTTTGTAGCAGGCTCTGAAGCGCCAGTGCGAGGCGTCAGTATCTCCAGATGCGAACAGGTTTGGGCAGCACGTAGGCGTACCTTGCTCCACACTTACTCATCCACAGATTTCGCAGATTCTCACAGATTTAATATTTGAAGGATAAGCCATTTGTAGCTTTACGCTTGTTTCTCTTTCAGCTTCTTCCCCGCCTCGTATCCTGACTGGTAGGCCTCACGCGCGCCCCTGCCTTGATCATCTTGCAGCAGGTCCATATCCCTGCCAGTGATGCCTTCCAGGGCATCCCTGGCGCCTTGGATGAACCACCGTTGCTTGCCTATGGAAGTGTAATATTTCTTGGGCATGATAATGCCCGCCGGTAACCTGCTATTCATAGATCCCTCGTCGCTCAAGTATAGGAATTGCGTTAATGGATGTCTGTTACAGAGGAAAACCCTGCATTGTGCCAGATCTGATGCCGGGCATCACCCATCCGTTTATCCGTGCCGGTTGGCGGGTCAGGCTTATCGCCCTCTATTCCACGCTACAGGCACGACCGGCCCCACTGGGTAGTCACCAGCATCAAGTCCATGATATCCACATCCCCGTCGTGGTCAAAATCATATATGGAATCCGTGGTATGCCAATGGTCCAAAACCAATTGTATATCGGCCGCATCCACACGATGATCACCGTTCAGATCGTAGCACACGCCCGCCGGTTGGGTAACGGTGGCTGTGGGCGTGGCGGTCGCCGTAGCAGTCGATGTGCCGGTAGCAGTAGGCGAATTTGTGGCGGTACCAGTCCTGGTAGCTGTTGGTGTAGCGGTGCGGGTGGCGCTTGCGGTGTTGGTGGCAGTCCCCGTAGCCGCCGGCGTAAGAGTGGGCGTACGGCTGGGTGTTGATGTAACCGTGCCTGTTCGCGTGGCAGTAGCTGTCTGGCTGGGGGTGGCGGTGCTGCCGGCTGCCGCCGGTGGAATCACAAAGAGGGTGATGGATTCCTGCGGAAAGGTAGCGGAGAAACCGGTCACTGTCACAGCCTGATCTGCCAGGCGCTGGATGGCATTCAGGTTGGCGCTGCTGTAGCGGTAGACTGTCGCCGCGCCACCCGGGGTAAAGCCGGACAGGTTGACCGTAGATGAAAGACTTCCGGTGCTCTTATTGACAACCATCACCGTCAAAACGTTCGTGTTGCTGCGCAAGGCAGCGTAGACGGAGAGGGTATCCTGGTTCGCACTGGTAGCAGAAACCCCCATATCGCCGAAACCATTGCCAGCGCCATCGACATTGAGATACATGCGGAAGGCGTAGGCCCCCGGTTGGCCGGAAGTGGGGGGAGCCCATAGGGTCGCCAGGTCCACGCCCTCGCGGCCGAAGATGCCCAATACGTCCGCCTGGGCCAGGGCGCCGTTGATAGCGTCCAAGGCACCCCAATTATACTCCCCGATTGCGATCTTCGTACCTGGATAGTTGGTATTGACCCAATCACGCATGCGAGGGATGAGGTATACCGGCTCACCGATCCAGCTCTCGTCCGTATACGTGGGGTCCCATAGGGAGCGCGTGGAGCGCAACCGCAGTGCCTGGGTAGCGCCACTTCCAGCGCCGGATAGGCTGACGCCGTTCGCTTGTGGGTAGTAATGTAAATCCAGGTAATCCAGGATGCGGATGGCGCCATGTTGTTGCTCGTAGGCTTGCATCTGCTGCAAATACCAGGCCACAAAGGGGGTGTTGCCATGAGCCAGGCGGTCCAGCGGGTTGTTCCACCAGGCGCCGCCGGCAGACCAATCCAGGGCCGACCAGAAATAGGCGGTCCATCCATACAGTGTCGGGCCAAGGATTTTGGCCGTGGGATCTGCCGCCCGGATGGCCGGGGCATACTGGTAGGTCCGGTCGCGCAGCTCATCGTAACTCAGCGGCAGAGGGTGGACATCCCGGTGGGTATCGCTCCATAACATGGGCTCGTTGTCCAGGTTGTAGAAAGCCACACCTCCTTGATCCGCGGTGCCATAGCGGCCGGTCAGGTGATTAATCCAATTCGTGACGAAGGTTGGCGTGATGGCAATGCTGGTATCCAGGGGATTGTTGCCGCTGATTAGCGCTCCGTTGGCATGTTTGCCGTTGCCGCAGTCGGTCTGCCAGGGATCGGTACTTTGCTGGCTGCCATAGAGCTGCACGCTGAAACCACAAGCTACGGCGCGGTCCTTCGGCGTCCATCCAATCAAGGGCAGCGTCATAAAGGTCTTGGTGCCGGTACGGCGATCCTGTTCCACAAACTGATCGGCCGCCGAGCCGTTGGGTAGAGTTGCGGGGTTGGGATTGTCTTCGGGTATATTTTCAAAGTACCAGTCGCTGGCGTGATTCGACGTGTCATTTTGCCAGTTATAACGCGTAACGGCATTGCCGCCCCAGCGGCGCACCGGTAGATGCAACTCGGTCGCCAGATCTTCACTGGTGAAGTTCATACCATAGATATACGGACTAATAGTATGGTGGCCCGCGCCGGCATCCACCAGCAGCGCTGGGCCCGAACCAGGGACCTGGGTATTGGTGGGCGAAGGGGTCACGCTCGGTGTCATCGTCTGCGTGGCAGTAGATCCGGCCGGAACGGCGACCAGAGAAATGGCATCCAGATAGAACTGCGGCTGGACTACGCCTTTATCATCCTGCCAGACCAACCCGCTAACCTGAGTAGGGCTGCCCAGGGAGGTAAGGGGAATCTCCTGCAGCGTCCAAGTGTTAGCCTGGGCTGTCACCAGGGCAGAGCCGGCCTGGTGGCCGGGAGCATCGTAGATGGCCACGCGAATACGCTGCCCGCCGGCCGAGCCCCCATACAGCCAGAAGCGCAGCTTTTCATACCCGGCCGCCGGGATCTGGGTATCATGACTCAAGTAGACTCCTGCCCAGGCAGCACTATAGGTTACAGCCATACTGGCGCTGCCCCCCTGTAGCGGCGCGGAGTTATTAAAATTTATGGTCGTATCCCAGGACCAATTCTGCCAACCGCTTCCCAGGCTATCGGTATAGACGGCTACATCACCGGTGGCCTGTAGGCCGGCAGCCGGAAGCATAAGGATGAGCAGTAATAGGATAGGGAAAAACCCCAGCAAGCGCCGTGGCAGCATCAACTTACCTATTTGAAAGGGGGCGATAGAGTATTCTATATTAAAGATATCGCATTAGCCATATTTATCAAAACGTCGGATGCGCCGGAAGTGTTAAGATCAAGTAAAGATAGTTGTGCCTTTATTTCCGCGGGGATTGCAAAGCCTCTGCGCAAGCCGCGCGCATCACAGCGATAGGCGCCTGCTGGCCGGTCCACCGGGTGAAGGCAATAGCGCCCTGGTGAATCAACATACCTAACCCGCCGATGCCTTGGACACCTGCGCTACGGGCCTGTTCCAGCAGCGTAGTTTGCCCCGGGTTATACACCAGGTCGTAGACCGTCACATAGTCCGGCAGGGGGAGCCCCTCCGGCCAGGGGGACACACCGGTATTGGGCCACATGCCCACCGGAGTCGTATTTACCAGCAGCCGCGTGGCAGCCGGTAGTTGCGCCAGCGCAGAGAGCGGCCGGGCCGCGAGGCGGGACTGCGGCCAGACCGGCGCCAGGTCAACTACCAATTGGCGGGCGCGTTCCAGGTTCCGGTTATAAACGGTAACCTGGGCGCCCCGGCTGGCCAGGGCATAGACGATGGCCCGCGCCGATCCCCCGGCTCCTAGTACGGCGCAGTCCTGCCCATCAGGGCTGTATCCGGCTTCGGCTAAAGCCGCCAGAAAACCAGCCCAGTCAGTATTATCTCCCAGCAGACGTTCGCCATCCACCACAATGGTGTTCACGGCTCCAAGGGCCTGGGCGGCGGGGGAAAGCTCCTGCAGAAAGGGCATCACCGTCTGCTTATGGGGTACGGTCACATTCGACCCGGCAAAACCCATCGCCTTGAGCCCGGCCAGGGCCGCGCCTACCTGCTCCGGCATTACCGGCAGGGGGAGGTAGGCCCAATCCAACCCCAGGTGCGCAAAAGCGGCATTATGCATGGCCGGCGACACGGAATGTTTCACCGGCCAGCCCATCACCCCCACCAGGCGCGTCGTGCCCTTAATGGTCACCTTCATGGTAGTGCCTCGATCTCGATCATAGTATCGTCAAAGTCAGCGTCATCAAAATCTTCGTGGCCCGCCGTTCCGGGCCGGGCAATTTGCCAGCGGTTGTAACAGATCTGGCTAATGTGGGCCCGTTCGTGGGCGTCGGATTCAAAGTAGATGACCCCGATCTGCTGGCGCGTTATATCCAGCAGGTCAATAAAGGACAACGCCGCATCTTTGGCCTTTACCAATTTCTGGGCCAGGGACATGGAGCCGGAGACATCGATCACCAGGTAAATATCGGAGGGGAAGTCGGGGTTAGCGCAATTGGCCGTCAAATTCAACTGGATCTCGGTGGTATCACCAAGTTCCAGGGTATCCGGCGCCGCCCGTTTATCGACCGTGACGTGACACACCGGAATAATCGGCGTGGGGGTGGGCGTGACGGGCTGGGGAGTAGGCGTGCCATTCACCCGCGCAAAAGCCAGAGCGCGCTGGTTATCCTGGTCGACCACATAGATGCGATTTTGGCTGTCGCTGCTCAGACCATAGCCCAAGAAGTTAGCCGGATTGCGCCCCCGCTGGCCCCACTCAGCTAAGAGGGTGCCGTCAGGCGCATATTTATCAATCCTTCTGCCATTATGCAAGGCGAATACATTGCCCGCCCGGTCTACCGTCACACTGTAGAGCAGAAAACTAGCGCCGAGATTCACCTGGTCCAGGTACTGGCCTTCCGGGCTGAAGTGCATAACGGCATGCAGATCGCTATCAGCTACATAGACGCTACCATCCGGCCCCAGCGCCAGGTCATTAGGCCCTTCCAGGTGTCCCACCCCGGCCAGCGGACCCCAAGATCGAATCAACTCGCCGCTCCGACCGCTAAACAAAAGCACCTGGTGGTTCCCTGAATCTGTGGCAAAAACATTGCCGTTGCCATCCAGGGCCAAACCGCCGCGCTGGCTGCTGCCGGAGAAATCAAAGGGCTCCCCTTGCCGGTTAACCGCGATCCACTCGACCTGCCCCTGATAATTTTGCTTCAGCAGAGCATAGGGGGTCAGAATAAAGATGGAGCGATCCCGGCCTACGGCGATATCCGTGGGTGCCGCCCGCAGCATAATTTCCGAGACCAAGAAGCCCTGAAAGTCATAGGCCAGCAAACGGTGCTCCAGGGCGCTCTGGCAAAAAGCCAGCACATAGGTATAGCCATCCTGCCCGAAAGCCACATTGATCGGCCTGGCTTGGACGCAGTTGCTCTCATTCATGGAAAACGACAGGGTCAGACTATAGGTCTGGCTGGGATTGGCGTTACTTTGCGCCGCTGCGCCGCCCCCTCCATTAAATCCCCAAGCAATTAATGCTGCGAGGGCGACGAGGAAAAAGAGCAATAATAGCGAGCGCCGGTAGGAGCAATCCGTTCTCATCAGCCAAGAACCTCGAACACTTATGTCAAGCGAGCCAATAGCCGCTCAAAGCCGGGGAAGGTCTTCTCCACCGACTCCCAGTCCTCAATCGTGGTCTCCCCCTGCGCTACCAGGGCTGCCACGGCCAGCGACATAGCAATCCGGTGGTCTCCGTGGCTATGGACCCGCGCTCCGCGCAGGCTGGTGGGACCATGAATAACCATACCGTCGGCCAATTCTTCAATAGAAGCCCCCATCTTGCGCAGCTCCATACTGATGGCAGCAATCCGGTCGGATTCCTTCACCCGTAATTCAGCGGCATCGCGGATGATGGTTTCACCGCGCGCCTGGGTAGCCGCCACCGCTAATATCGGAATCTCGTCGATGGCGCGGGGGATCAATTCACCGGAGAAGGTAGCCGCTTGCAAAGTGGTATAACGCACCGCCAGGTCGGCTACGGGCTCACCGCCAATTTCGTGGGGCGCTATGAGGTTAATGCTGGCCCCCATTGCGGTTAAGGCATCGAAGATACCGGTGCGTGTCGGATTTACGCCTACCTGACTGATCGTTAGTTGCGCCTGGGGCACAATGATACCGGCTACCAAGAAGAAAGCGGCAGAGGAAATATCCCCCGGAATGGACATTTCCCCCACAGAGCGCAAATCTCCGGCCGGCGGATGCAAGGTGATGGCGCTGCCGGCGCTGTGAACTTCCACCCCCATAGCCCGCATCAGCCGCTCCGTATGGTCTCGTGTGGAGGCCGGTTCGATCACCGTGGTTGGTCCCGCGGCAAACAGACCTGCCAGCAGCAGGGCGGATTTCACCTGGGCGCTGGCTACCGGCATGCGATACGTCATGCCGTGGAGATCTCCGCCCCGTAGCGCCAGGGGTGGCAGGCGGTCCCCGGCCCGGCCCCATACCATCGCTCCCATCTGGCGCAGCGGCAAGGTAACCCGATCCATGGGGCGCGCCCGCAGTTGGGCGCTGCCGCTGAGGATGCTCAGGAAAGACTGCCCGGCCATTAATCCCGACATCAGGCGTATGGTAGTACCGGAGCTCTGGCAGTTGAGAATTTGTTCCGGCTCCACCAGGCCATGCAATCCCCGGCCCTGGATCACCAGCGTGCCATTTGCGCCCCGCTCAGCTACCACACCCAGTTTTTGCATGCAGTCCAAAGCGGCATGCGTGTCGTTGGATTCCAGCCAGCCTGAGATGGTCGTCGGACCAGCGGCCAGGGAGGCCAACAGCAGCGCGCGGATACAGATCGAGCGGTCGCCGGGCACAGTCACCGTGCCTTTTAGACGTGTAGCATGTTTGATAATCAAATCCATCAGGGTTCTGTCCCTTGCTGGTTTTCCGGTGGGGTGAAGGGCCTGGCGAATACCATCTTTTGTCGTTGGGCTGCCACCGGCTGCAGCATGGCGCGCAAGGCAGCCTCGTCCCCCTGGCGCAGGGCCACAACGATCCGTTGCAACACATCGATATAGCTCTCGGTCAGATCCTGCACGGCGGCGGAATTCGTCAGGAGAATGTCCAGCATCATGGTCACATCCGACGCCCCTAACCGGCTCGTATCGCGAAAACCGCTAGCCGCCAGGGTCCAAGTAGTGGGATCTTGAGCTGCCTGGCGGCGCGCGGTCTCTACTAACGCCGCTGCTACCAGGTACGGCAAATGGCTGATCGTGGCGGCAATCCGGTCATGGCGCTGAGGTTCCAGGATCACCGGCCGGGCGTCGAGGGCTTCAACCAGCTCCAGAGCGCGCGCCAGGGTGCTCTGGGAGGTGCGCGGCAGGGGGCTGAGCACAAAAACCGCGCCGGTATAGAGTCCCGGCAGGGCCGCATCCAGTCCGGCCATCTCCCGGCCACACATGGGATGGCCGCCGATGGGCTGGACGTGGGAAGGCAGAGCGGCCATAGCTGCCAAAATCATGCTTTTGGTACTGCCCAGGTCCATGATGATCGTGCCCGGCCGGGCAGCCTCAGCCACCAGCGGTAGCTGGCGCAGCAGGGTGCGGATAGGGGTGGCCAGAATAACCATATCGGCCGCCGCAGCCGCTGCAGCCAGGTCGGTCGTGGCCTCGTCGACGGCGCCTAATGCCTCGGCCTGCTTACCGGCCTCGGCGCGCCGCACTACCCCGGTCACCCGCGCCACCCGCCGCTGCTGGCGCAGCGCCAGGCCCAGAGAGCCGCCCATTAGCCCCATGCCCACGATGCACAGGTGCATCTGGCGTAGCGGTTTGGGCGCGGAGGTTTCTTCCGGTAAAGGTATGCTGTCAGAGGTCGCAGATTGGGTCATGGTTGGGCGCTCACACCTGGCATAGTGGGGATACTCTAGCATATTTGAGACGGGGCGTCAAAGAAAGCTGTTGGGGCTGTCAACGGATTTCTCCTCTCCCAGAGGAGAGGGGACGGATTGAACGGATTAGGCCTGTCATGCAACTGTCTATCCGTTCAATCCGTAGTTTTGAATACGTTGTCTGTTTTCATCCTCCCATTTTTTGAAGCCGGGGACGCAGAACGGTGTCAACCAATTCCTCCAATCCGATGGCCTGCCATAATGATATAGCTTCCTGATAAAGCGGGGCGGCTTCTTGGGAATGGCCTTGCTCTGCCTGCCAATCTCCCATGCGGTAGAGAACACGCGCCAGGCTATACCGGTCGCCGATCTCGGAAAATATCTGCCGGACATCTTGATAGGCTTGCCAGGCAGGTGGGTACCGGCCTTCGCGGCGGTGGATATCACCGAGCTCAAGCAGCACATTCGCCTCGCCCAGCCGGTCGCCCACCTCCCGGTACAGCTTTAGGGCCGCCTCATACCGCTCCAGCGCTTCCACATTCCGTTTCTGGAAGGCCAGCACATCCCCTTGCGCCTGTAGCACATTCGCCTCGCCCAGCCGGTCGCCCACCTCCCGGTACAGCTTTAGGGCCGCCTCATACCGCTCCAGCGCTTCCTCTCTACGATCCTGGAAGGCCAGCACATCCCCTTGCAGCTTCTGTACGTGAGCTTCCCCCTGGGTATCGCCCAGGCGGCGCGCCGCCTGGGCGACCCGCTCGACTCGCTGTTGTTCTTCCAGACTGAGCCATAACCCTACCTGCATATAAAAATTCCGCAGAGATCCCACCAACCGGGCAGACCGGCATGTGCCGCCGGCCTCTGCCGGAATCTCCCGGGCACATTCCCAATCTATTAAAAACTGCATGTTGGGCAGGTCGGCTTCGATGATCTCCAGGCCCAGCCTACCCTGCACACTAGCAATCCATAACGCATCGGCCTGCTCGGCCAAGTTCTGAAAATAGTCGAAAGCGGCCAGGATGGCAGGCGTCTCAGCTCCGGCCGGCAGCCTCGCCAGGGCGAACTGGCGCACCGGCGCCAGGAGGTAATAGCGCCCGGCCATACGCTCTACCAGGGAGACATGTACCAGGCGATGCACCAGGGCCGGCGCACCGGCGGGCAGCACGGCTTGCAGGGTCGCTTCCTCAGCCCCGGCAGGGAAGAGGGCCAGGAGAGAGAAGATCCTGGCCGCCTCCGCATCAGCCTTTAGCAGGCGCCCATAAGATAACTCCAGGGAGACATCGACGCTGGTCAGCTTATCCTGTTCTGCCTGGGTCAGGTTCGGGTCCTGGCGCACGGCGACAGCGGCGTGTTCCAGGGCGTCCACCAACGGCGCCAGACCCAGGTCCGGCAGTTGGGCGGCGGCGATGGAGAGCGCCAGGGGATAACCGTCCAGCAAGCGCAGCGCCTAATGGCACTAAGATTTGAACCTTGACAAGCGCGGGAGGTGCGTTCTGCAGTTGTATACTTTCATGGTATTACTTGCCAATCCAGGAGGATACCATGAAATCGACTACTCGGAAACCGACTGCTCAGCCCAAGGGGGACTTCTCGCTGCAGCAAACCCTGCCCACCTTCCAACAACTGCTGCCCCCCCCCGTTATCCACGCGTTGGCCTTGGCAGCCTATGGACCCAAGCGCTTCTACCAGCGCCTCTTCTCGCCCCTCGTCCTGCTTTGGTGTCTGATCTTGCAGCGCCT
>SHYO01000162.1 GCA_009692745.1 Chloroflexota bacterium | reverse complement strand
CATGTAGCTTCTCTATTCGGCACTGTGGATGCTATCGCCTATGTCGAAGCTGCCGATCTGGAAGATCTGGAAAACGTAGTTTTGCATATGCGCACCATCCCGGGTTTGCTGACGACGGATACCAGAGTAGCTCGGGTCCATCGCGAAAAATTCAAGCCGGAAGATTGATCCAGCTATAATCGCACTGTTATCCGTAGCTACGGCTTTTATCCGCACCACTACCGTAACCGCACGATGATCTGAGCGTCCGTGGCGCGTTTCCTAGGTCCGATTTTCGCCTTCCTTGCTGCTGCTATCTGGGGGGGCGTATACGTGGTGAGCAAGTATGTCTTGGCGGTTATCCCGCCTATCACCCTGGTGTGGTTGCGTTTTGCTTTGGCCAGCCTGATCTTAGGTGGTATCCTGTTCCTGGCCTTGCGGCGCCGGCCCAGCTTGGGCCAAAGTCTCATCCGGCGTAGAGATCTTCTTTTGGTGGCGCTGGCAGGCGCCATAGGTTATAGCCTCTCTATCATAGGCCAATTTATTGGTACCTATCTCTCGACTGCGGCCAATGGCGCCCTGGTCACCAGCGCGGCGCCGGCCTTTATTGTCCTGTTTGCCTGGTGGTTCTTGCAAGAACCGTTGACGCCTGGTCGTATCTGGGGTTTACTTCTGGCTACAACCGGTGTGTTGGTGGTTATAGATCCGCGGATTGTGGCCTCAGAAGTACAGGCCGCTCTGGCCGCCGGACAGAATGGTACTGAGGGCTTGAGCAGCCTGGTGGTCGGTGATTTATGGTTGTTGGTTGCTGCCATTGCCTGGGCCCTGTTTAGCGTGCTGGTCAAAAAATTATCACGGACTTATGATTCTCTGACGATCACGCTCTTTGCCAGTCTTTGTAGTCTGCCAGTCACTGGAATGTTTGTGCCTGCTGAATTAGCCACACATCCCATCGGCACCATCAACGCGACTATTGTGCTGGGCGTTCTGTATATCGGCATCGTCTCGACGGCTCTTGCTGCCTACCTCTGGAATAAAAGTTTCGAGATGATGGATGCCGGCGTAGCTTCTGTTTTCTTCTTCGCTCAGCCCACCGTCGGTGCCTTTTTAGGGTATCTTTTGCTGGGAGAGCGGCTGGGAATCAACTTTTTTCTGGGTGGCTTCTTGATCTTGTGTGGCGTGTTTGTGGTCTCTCGGCCCGCCGTCGCCTCTGTTTCTATCAGATAGCGGGAAATCAAGTAATACAATTTATTTGGCATCCATTGAATAACCATTGTTCGACCGGCTTTTATAGGCCCAGAGGATCAGGAGGTACTGATAAATGAGTGACCGCGTGAATATTTCTTCCGGTGTCAAGTGGGAGGATATTATCGGATACTCTCGCGCAGTGCGGGTTGGCGCCACCATAGAAGTGGCCGGGACTACGGCCGTAGATGAAAGGGGAGAGGTAGTTGGGTTAGATGATCCCTACCGGCAGGCCCATTACATCTTCTCCAAAATCGAGAAAGCCCTACAACAGGCCGGCGGCACGTTGGCGGACGTTGTGCGCACGCGCATGTTTGTCACCGATATCCGGTCCTGGGAGGAAATTGGCCGGGCTCACGGGGAATACTTCCAGCAGATTAAGCCCGTGGCTACTATGGTGGAAATCCGGGCGCTCATCGATCCGCGGATGCTGGTCGAAGTCGAAGCTACTGCCATCATTTCGACATAAGCTATATTTTACGTTAAAACTGAGATTGGTATACGAGGAGAAACAGGCGCTATGATACGGTTGGTGCCCATGAATGGGGAGGATTTCCAATCCTGGCTGGTACAGACAATCCAGGAGTATGCTGCGGAAAAAGTGCAGGCAGGGAATTGGTCTGCCTCCAACGCCTTGGAACTCTCCCAATCGGAATTTCAAGAACTTCTTCCTGACGGCTTATCCACCAAAAATCAGTATCTCTTCACCCTCGTGGATGCGGATTTGGCTGAAAAGGTGGGCATGATCTGGTTTGCTCTCCTCGCCCGGAGGTCAGGCCGGGAAGTTTTTATCTATGATTTCGTAGTCTTTGAGCCATTTCGTCGCCGGGGATATGGCGCCCAGGCTTTGTATGCGCTGGAAGAAAAGGTGAAGGAACTGGGGATCAATAGAATCTGCTTGCATGTTTTTGGACATAATCATGCCGCCCGTGCCCTCTATGAAAAAGTTGGATACGCAATCACTAATATCAATATGTCCAAACAAATATAAGACCCACTTATTTTGACCAGACAGGGCCATAATGCTATAATATCCCCCTTGCGCGGTGGGACAGCCAGAAGGAGCTACCGCCTTTATACCGCATGAAAATTATCACAATCCTGCCAACGTACAACGAGGCCGAAAACCTACCCCAGATTGTCCAGGATTTGTTGCATCTGGAGGGCTTGAACCTCCACATACTTATTGTAGACGACAATTCCCCCGACGGTACGGGAGCAATTGCGGACGGGCTCCATGCCGCATGCCCGGCGCGGGTCCAGGTATTGCATCGTCCGGGCAAGCTGGGTTTGGGTAAGGCCTATCTGGCGGGTTTCCGCATAGCATTGGCCGATGGCGCCGACCGGATCATCCAGATGGATGCGGATTTTTCGCACAACCCCAGGTATGTCCCCATCATAGTTGACTGCAGTCTAAAGTATGATGTGGTGATCGGATCGCGGTATGCACCGGGTGGCGCCGTAGATGATCGTTGGGGCCCGGGGCGCCGTTTCCTGAGTTGGGGTGGCAATGTCTATGCTCGTTTGGTTACGGGTCTTAAGGTACAGGATGCCACCGCCGGTTTTAAATGTTTCCGGCGCGAGGTGTTGCAATCCTTAGCCCTGGATAGTGTGCGATCCGACGGCTATGCCTTTCAAATTGAGATGAATTACCTGTGCCAGCGCCGAAAATTCAGTTTCTATGAAGTACCCATCTTCTTTGAAGATCGGCGCATTGGTTTATCAAAGATGACCCTGCCGATTGTGATGGAGGCGGCGTGGCGCGTATGGGAAGTGCGTTTTTGGCGCTAATCATCGCCTCGCGCCTCAGGCGCGGCCTGGCAATTGGGCTCGCGCTGCTCATTCTTCCTGTGCTGCTTTTTTCTCCCCAGTTCCTTGGGGGAGAAAGTCTGATCCCCTTCGATAACCTTTTCATTCTACCACCCTGGCAAAATTTTGCCAAGACTATCAACAATCCCCAACTAGGTGTTGGCGCCACACCTCAGAATGACTTGCTCGGAGACCTGGTGTTGCAGAATTATCCCTGGAAGCTCTTCACCCGGGAATCTTTCGCGGCGCGGCAGGTGCCCTTGTGGAATCCCTACCTTTTCGGTGGGGTTCCCTTTCTTGCGGCGGGGCAGAACTCTGTCTTATATCCCCTCAGCCTGATCTATGACATACTACCGCTGATCTATGCTTACGCCGTATTTACTGTCATCCAGCTCTGGCTCACAGGTATATTCAGCTATTTTTTAGCGCGCAGCCTGGGGTTGCGGCTTTTCCCGGCCCTGGTAGTCGCCTGGACGTACCAGGCCAGCGGCTTAATGGTGGCTAACGCCCTCTATCCCATGATTCTGGCAGCTTTAGGCTGGCTGCCAGCGCTATTATGGGCCATTCATGGCTATCTTACGGCAGATTGCACCGCCGCGCCGGCCTGGTTGCCGCGGGATCGCCGGCTTTTGTGGTTGGCTTTCGGCGTGGTGGCTGTAGCCATGGAATTTTTGGCCGGCCACATCGAAATTGCCTATTATGCCCTTCTGGTAGCTGGCATGTACAGTGTTTATCGGCTGTTGGCGGAGGCCATTCCGGTCATGGCTCGGGCCGGCCGTGACCATGAGGCCGGCTCGGCTGTCCCGCGTCGTTGGCTACCTCTCGTCGTGCGCCCCGCTTTCCATCTGCTGCTCATGATGGGGTTGGGTGTCGCCCTGGCAGGCGTGCAGGT
The DNA here is from genome assembly GCA_009692745.1 of Chloroflexota bacterium. Classification (GTDB taxonomy): domain Bacteria; phylum Chloroflexota; class Anaerolineae; order Epilineales; family SHYO01; genus SHYO01. The sequence goes on along the minus strand of SHYO01000162.1, from coordinate 7,312 downwards.
GATCCCTTTGCTGGAGCTGGTGCGGGTTAATTTCCGCCAGGATACCGCCTCTCTCGCCGAAGTGCGTAGTTGGGCCTACCCAATTCGCCAGATCATCACCTTCTTCATGCCGAATTTTTACGGCAATCCCAGCTATCATAGTGTGTTCGATATTTTCACGGGCCACTGGGCGCCGCTGGTCCAGAATTCTTTGGGCCAGGCGCATGACACGGTCTTCTGGGGCCTTAAGAATTATGTGGAAGCGGCATCCTACGTAGGCGTCTTGCCGTTACTGCTGGCTGCCATCTCCGTGATCCGTATCCGGCAGGACCGGCGCACCTGGCCCTTCATCGGCCTGGTAGTAATCTGTCTGCTCCTGGCCTTTGGCACGCCTCTCTACGCCATCCTGTATTACGGTCTGCCAGGGCTGAGCCAGGTCCATACCCCCTTTCGCTGGGTCTATCCCTACACCCTGGCGGTAGCCTTGCTGGCAGGTATGGGTTTGGACGGCCTCCTCTCCTTAAGTGAGCACATGGGACATAAGAGCCCGGTTGGACAAGTTTCTATCTTGTCCAACCGAGTGGTAGTTCTGCTTCCCTCCCTCGCTATCCTGGCCGGCATTGGCGTGGTTTTGTTGCTACCCCTCACCCGGCTCTGGCCTGCCCCCTTCATGCGCCTGGCCGAAGCCGTATTCCGGCGCACTGAGCAGGTGCAGCAGAGTTTTCCTGATCCTGGCCTGTTCCTCAGTTACGAAATCCTGCAGGTAAGCCTTTTGGGAGGCTTGCTGCTGTTGAGCGGCGTAACGCTTTGGCTGGCACTGCGCCGTTGGCGTTGGTGGCCAGCCCTGATGGCCGCCGTCCTGGGTATCGACTTGTTGGTTACCGGCTGGGGTTTTAACCCTGCCGTGAACCCCCAACTGGTGGACATAGTCCCCCCCAGTGTAACTTTCCTGCAGGATCAGCAGCAGGGACAAACGGCGCCCTTCAGAGTTACCACTTATGGCGACGATAAGCTGCTGAATCCCAACGTGCTGATGCTGCACGGAGTTCAGGACATCCGCGGCTATGACTCAATTATCCCCAAACGATACGTAGATCTGGTGTCTGCCCTGGATGAGCAGCGTTGGCTGCTGTACAACCGCATAGGGCCTCTTACCCATCCCGAAGCCTTGAAATCCCCGCTGCTGGATGCCTTGAATGTGCGCTATATAGCCACGCAGCAGACCATCGATGCGTCAAACTATACCCTCGTACACGAAAGTGACGGTGTGCGCATCTACGAGCGCACCAATCGCCTGGGACCAATTTTTCTGGTGCCCGCAACCCAGGTCGAAATTATCCCGCCGTCCGCCGCCCAACTCGAGCGGCTCAAGCAGACGCCCCTGGACCAAGTGGTGGTGTTAGAAGCGGCGCCGCAACTCCTGCCCCAGAACCTTGCAGCATCAGCGCCGGGCAATGATGCGGTCACACTGGATGCGGTCGGTGCCGGACGCTACCAAGTCACTGCCAGCCTGGCCAACCCCGGTTGGGTAATCTTCGCCGACAGTTATTTTCCCGGTTGGATTGCCACGGTGCGCGATGCGCGGGGTAAAGAGGTCGAGGTGCCGCTCTATCGGGTAGATTACAACCTCAAAGGGGTCCAACTACCCGCAGGTACTTTCGCGTTAACTATCCGCTATTCGCCTATGAGCTTCAAAGTGGGCCTGTATCTCAGCTTTCTGGCGTTGGTCACTCTGATCTGTGCCCTAATCTATTGGTTATGGTCCCGCTTTTATATATATGACCGGGAAGGGGACCAGATACGGGTTGTGGCCCGCAATAGCCTGGTGCCCATAGCTACCTCTTTGGGCAACAAACTGGTGGATTTTGCCTTTGCGGCCCTGATGTTACGGGTGCTCGGCCCTGAGCTGGCTGGACGCTATTACTTTGCCATTGTCATCATGGGATTTCTGGAAATCTTCACGAATTTCGGTCTAAACCTGCTCTTCACCCGCGATGTAGCTCGCGAACCCCATCGCGCCAGCGAGTATCTTAACAATACCCTGGTATTGCGTCTCGCGTTATGGGTAATTTCCCTGCCTCTACTGGGTGCTTTTCTGTGGTTACGCCAGGTGACCTCTCCCCTCACCAATGACACCATCCTGGCTATCCTATTGCTGGTCGTAGGATTGATACCCGCCAACGTATCCGCGGCTCTCAGCTCCCTCTTTTACGCCCGAGAGCGTATGGAAATACCGGCGGCGGTGACAGTGGCGTCCACGCTATTAAAGGTCAGCCTGGGGGCATTAGTCCTGATGATCGGCTGGGGGTTTGTGGGGCTGGCGGCGGCTTCGGTTCTGATCAACTTGGTTAATGTTGCCATCTTCTGGCGATTGATAGCGCGGGAACAAGGTGTTGGCGCGGCAAAAGCTGCCGGTTGGCCGGCAGCTTTTGCGCTGCTGCTCAATCCTTTGCTGGCTAACCGGGCCTTTATCTGGGGATTGGTGGCGGCTTCGCTGCCCTTAATGTTAAACCATCTGCTCCAGACGCTCTTCTTTAAGATTGATGTGACCTTGCTGCAACCGCTAAAGGGTGACGAGGTGGTGGGTTGGTATTCAGCGGCGTATAAGTGGATCGATGCTTTGCTGATTATCCCTTCCTATGTCACTATGGCTATCTTTCCCATGATGAGCCGTTACGCCGCTGGGCAGCCAGAAGCCCTGAAGCGGGCCTATGTCCTGGCGCTACGCGGACTGCTGCTGGTGGCGTTGCCCATCGCAGTGGGCACAACCTTCATCGCGCCGGTGCTAATTAACCTCTTGGGGGGAGCTCAATTCTTGCCCCACGGGGCGATCGCGCTGCAAATTATGATCTGGTTCCTACCCCTCAGTTTTGTTAACGGTGTCACCCAGTATGTTTTGATTGCCATTGATCAGCAACGGAGCATCACCTGGGGCTTTGCCATCGCCACAGGTTTCAACATAGTTGCCAACCTGCTGTTCATTCCGGCTTTTAGCTATCCCGCAGCCGCTGTAGTGACTATCTTGTCGGAGGTTGTGCTTTTCGTCCCCTTCTATGTAGCCATCCGGCGCCAATTGGGGAATTTGCCCTGGCACGCCTTTGTGCCCCGGTTCCTATTGGCCGCAGCTATACTAGCCCTGGCCCTGTGGCTGGTGCGCGACCGGCCGGCCTGGGTCTTGGTGTTGCTAGGCGCCTTTATCTATCCCGCTGCTCTGTTGGCCCTGGGCGTAGTGACCCCGGACGACCGGCGGCTCTTGGGTCGTCTCCTGCCGAAAAAACTGACCAACCGCTTCCCGACGATCCTCATCGCCCCGAAATAAATATGCATAATTCTTGGGTACTTCTGCGCGGGATTCACACCCCGAATATTTGTCCCTTTCCCTGGTGCTTTGCCCGCTCGTAAACTTTGGCGGCTGTTACCACATCCTCTAACCCGATCCCCAATGACTTGAATAGTGTGATTTCACCGTCGCCATCCCGGCCGGGGTAATATCCCGCTACCACCTCGTGCAGCTCACGCACCGTGCTCCAGTGGATCAGCCCTTTCTGGACGGCGGGCAGCAGGTCTCCCGCCTCCAACTGGCACTGTTCCACCGAATCGGCCACGATCCGGTGCGCCCGGGTCACCGTCTCCTCATCCAATTCGCGGCGCAAAAGGGAATTCGAACCCGCCGCATTGATATGTACGCCCGGTACCAACCAGCGCCCTTCCACGACGGGCTGGGTGCTGCTGGTAATCGTCGCCACGATATCCGCCTGCCGCACTGCCTTTTCCGCACTGTCAACTGCGATAATCTCTACCCCCACTTTGGCAGACATCTCCCTGGCGAAGTCCTCGCGGTGCTCCGCCGTCCGGCTATAGACCCATACACGGCGCAATTGGCGCACGGCGCAGATGGCCTCTAACTGGCTGCGCGCCTGGAACCCGCTACCGATGAGAGCCAGCGTCTGGGCGCTCTGGCGGGCCATGTAGCGGGTTGCCAGGCCGCTGGCCGCCCCGGTCCGCATTTGACCCAGCAGGTTCGCCTCGATCATTGCCAACGGCGCACCATTTTCGCTGCTATATAACATCACTTGGAACCGGGCGCCCTGGCGCGATCCCGTATAGCACTTAAATCCCACTACCCCCTGTGCCGGCGCCCCGGCCACCAGCATATGAAATGCGCCCCCCGGCCAGTGTACCCGGCGCCGTGGCAAATTCACCGCCCCCCCGGCGGCTGCCAGCCGGAATCCTGCCTCCAATATATCCACTATCTCAGCTACCGTGATCAGCTCGGTTACGTCAGTTTCGGTAAGGTATAACATAGTTCCTATATCTCCACCAGCTTGCGATATGCAAAGCTGGAGGCCGAAAATCCCTTGATCTTCCCATCGGCTGCCTGGCGGAAGGTCAACGGTTCCCCGGCGTACCGCCCGTTCTCCACCATAAACACCAGGGGCTGGTCCGTTGCTCGCAGGCGCGAGATCATGGTCGGTGCTGCCGACGTAGCCGGTGTTGCCAGTGATAACTCCCCATTGTGGTATTCAATATGCTGCACTGTATTCAAGGACCACAGGTAAGGACCCAGAAAACGTTGCCAATCCACCGGTATAGGTGTGGGCTTTTCAGAGGGCAGCCGTTTGCCGGCCTTCTTTTCTTCTGCCAAGATGGTTTCCAGGATCACGATGGCCAACTCCGACGCGCGGCCCTCCCCTGTATTGGTCAGCACTACCGCTCCGGTGCGGTAGTGCTCGTTGACGTAGATTTGGGAGCTGAAGCCCGGCAGCCCGCCGCCGTGACCTATGTAGACATTTTCGCCAATGCGGTTGGAGCGCCAGGGGATGCCGTACCCGGTGGCCCAATCCGGTTCCATATATTGGGGTTGGTGCATTTCGTTAAGCGTTGCCCCGCGCAATATTTGCGCCCCTGCGCGCGCGGTAGCAGCGGTGCGGAACTGCAGCGCCAGCCACTTGCCCAGATCATTCACTGAGGAGTAGAGCTGGCCGGCGGCGGCCATGCCGTTCATTGATTTATGCACCGCAGGGGTGGGAATATCTGAATAGGGGCTCGGGTCATACCCCGTTGCCACGCGGGAGCGGCCCGAACTCCGTTCGGTAAGCGCCTCGGTCAACTCAAAGGTGCTGGATGCCATCCCCAGCGGTTCCAAAATCTCCGTCCAGATATACTCTCGGTAGGGTCGCCCGGACACGCGTGTGATGACTTCCCCCAATAAGGATAATCCCAGGTTCGAATATTTATAAGTTGTACGTGGCGGGATCACCACCGCGATCTGCGGTAGCAGCTCCAGAATCTCCCCCATGCTGGGAAAGTCAAATGTTTCCCAGTGAGACATAGGCGGCTCACCCATTAAGCCCGAGTGATGGCATAATAACTGGCGCAGGGTGACATCCTCCGGCGATCCGTAATCGCAGCGGATCGCCTTGAATTCTGGCAGAAAGCGCACCAGTGGATCATCTAGATTCAGTTTTCCTAAATCACGCAACTGCATGATGCCGGTGCCAGTAAATGTCTTGGTGATCGAAGCGACGCGGCACAGTGTATCTCCGTCAAACCGCCTGCCGGTGGTCACATCAGCAAAACCGAAGTCGGCCGTATAGGCCAGCCTCTGATCGCGCACCACGCCGATCATCACACCCGGTATTGGTCGCTCGGCCAGAATTTTGCTAATACGGGACTGTATCTGCGGAGTAGCGGCGTCGAGTATACCATCGCTCATAGTTGGAAACCTCCTTGTAAGTTTGATTTCAAGCTCACTACCAGATTGTTTGGAATACGCGCAAGAGATTCTCTCCCATGATCTTCTTCACCTCCGCTTTGGCGTAGCCCCGCTTTAATAGCGCCCAGGTGATATTGGGGAATTCTGCCGCATGCAGTTGTATACTCTGATCATCTGTCATAAGCAATTCTCCGGGCTCATGGTGCTGTTTATTTTTGGCTGCGCAACCGGTAAGCATCCAGCGGCGTGCCGGATGGCACACTGCTGGCGATGAGCGCGTCATTGGGGAGATTATTGGGGATGTAACGTTCTTTCAAGACCCGCTCCGGCATGGGTAGGCTATCGTACGTAATGCCTGTAGGTCGGGCAAACGGTTCGGCATAGGCGCACCCTGCAATCATACCCCAGCGCCCGTCACGCGCCTCCGCTATCTTCCGCGCGGCTGTGCCCTGGTAGCCCTGGCTGACCAATTGATCCATGGCTTGCACTTTCTTGTGAATGACAGAGGTGGTATCAATCCATACGTCACAAACCACGCCGTTCGTGAAAATATTGCGCGAGTTGACTTCTTCATGGCCAGCGAAGGAGAAGAAGACCTGTTTTACACCTCGATATGGCTCAACTCCGTCAAATTGGGGCACTTTAGCCCCTGCCCGGCTGATGGCGCTCATAGCGATTTTGCCTACCACGATATGATCATCTTCGCCGCCGCTCATGCGGTAGGGGAAATGGGTAATCACGATATCGGGCTTGACGCGCAAAATAATGTTCGTAATTTCCTCGACCTTCTCCCAGCTAAAGGCCACTTCATGGTCGGTCCAACCCGTGAAGATCAGTTCATGTACTCCGATAATCTCGGCGATGCGCTCCGCTTCCCGCTTTTTGAAATTCCGGTAAACCTCAATATCCATGGTCGGCAGGTCGGGATCCCGCTCGGATTCCGGCTTTTTCATTTCATCGTAGAGCCATTGCATGTGGTGGCGGTCGCCAAAGGTAGTTACCACGCTGGTAACATGGTCGCCTCTTTCGGCATGTAAGGCCAGGGTGCCGGAGGCTTCGGTGGCGCTGTCGGCCGGATGTGCGTAAACGGCCAGAATCTTGAAATTGCTCATGTGTGTTTCCTCCATCATGGGGTGATTGTTGAATTATCTCACAGTCTGCTATCGATCTTATAGAGAAATCGAGATAAAACCGGACGATCTTATTGGACAATTTGCCAAATTGTCTATCCACCGGACCGGCACAGTATACAACAGTTGTCTCTCCTCGAAAAATAGTGGTTTCGTGCAAACAGGGTGGTGTCAAAGTCTGTTAGCGGTTAAACCTGGGAGCGCGGGCATCCTGCCTAATGGCACTAAGATTTGGTTGGTTCGAGTAGTTGTTTGAGGAGAGCCTGGCGGGCAGCCTGGCGCGATCCCTTCAAGGGCGGGTAGGGTCTCGGGCGCTGGCGCACCGCGCGCGGCTCAAAACGCCATGGCTGGCGGGCCGTCAAGAGACAGGCGGCCAACCGATCCATCAAAGCTGCGAGTTGCCGCTGGATGTAGCGGTGGGAATCGGAGGGGCGAAATTGCGTCAGCTTGGTGTAGATACGCCGCCAGCAGGCGGTGAAACTCAAGG
>SHYO01000161.1 GCA_009692745.1 Chloroflexota bacterium | reverse complement strand
ATGGTTTGCGCCATTTGGTGGATCGCAAAGACCGGCGCGATCTGAGCATCTTTCAAATCGGCCTGCGCTATGTCGAGAGATGTTTGGTTAATGATCGCCATTTGCCTCCACCACTCGGCTTCTTATTTCAAACTGTCAGGTAGCTAGAACGCACCATGTCAACGACGACATCCCATACAACCGAAAATGCCTATACTGTGGCTCTCAAGCAATTGGACCGCGCTGCGCAACATGTCGAGGGAGTTGACCGCTGGGCGATAGATCGTTTGCACTACCCGCAGCGAGAGTTAACGGTCAACTTTCCCGTAAAGATGGATGATGGATCGGTGGAAGTCTTCACCGGCTATCGCGTCCACCACAGCACCTTGCGCGGCCCCACCAAGGGGGGGATACGCTACCACCCCGAAGTGGATATTAACGAAGTACGGGCCCTGGCCATGTGGATGACCTGGAAGTGTGCCATTGTTGGGATCCCTTATGGGGGTGCCAAGGGCGGTGTAGTGGTAGACCCGGCCCTGCTCTCCTTGCGCGAGTTGGAGCACCTGACCCGCCGCTACGCTACCGAAATCAGCATTCTGATGAATCCCAAGGGAGATATTCCTGCGCCTGATGTGAATACGAATGCCCAGATTATGGCCTGGATTATGGATACCTATTCCATGCACCAGGGCTTCACTAGCCTGGCAGTGGTAACCGGCAAACCGATAGAGATGGGCGGCTCTCTGGGTCGTAATACGGCCACCGGCCGCGGCGTCATGTTCGTTATCCGTGAATCATTGCGCCAACAGGGGAAAACCATCAAGGGTCTGGTGGCGGCGGTGCAGGGTTTCGGCAATGTAGGCTCTATATCGGCCTTAAGCGTTTACCAGGAAGGGGCCAGGGTGGTAGCCGTCAGCGACGTGCGCGGTGGCATCTATAACCCGCAGGGTCTGGATATCCCCAAGGTCATAGAGCATGTGGAGTACACAGGCTCTGTGGTGAACTTCCCTGGTAGTCAGAGTGTTACCAATGCCGAGTTGTTGCTCCTGCCCTGTGATATCTTGATTCCGGCAGCCTTGGGCAACCAATTGACGGAAGACAATGCCAAAGATGTGAAAGCCTGGATGATTGCCGAGGGCGCCAACGGCCCCACCACGCCTGAGGCCGACTTGATCTTCGATGAACGGGGCATTCAGGTACTCCCCGATGTGGTAGCTAACGCCGGGGGCGTGACGGTCTCCTACTTTGAGTGGGTGCAAGACCTGGAGTGGTTCTTCTGGAGCGCAGAGGAGATCGAAAAGCGCCTGGAGACGATTCTGGTAAATAGCTTTAATGCGGTCAAGGATATATCCATTAAGAAACATATCGATATGCGCACGGCGGCCCAGGTTCTGGCTGTAGAGCGAGTGGCGAAGGCGCAGATGATTTCGGGGTTGTATCCATAGGGGCAACCTTTCCTTCACTAGCTTATCGCAAGGGGCGAGGTCATCTCGCCCCTTTTTATTTTGAGGATCAAGAGAGGCCGGGGAAAAGCCAACAGGATATAAGGATGGGTCAGGATGGGTCAGGATGGATGCACGAATCCCACTGTTAAACGAAGTTTAGACTAAGTTCGGCATGTGCCTGACATTATTTTAAAAATTTATTATAGAAAGTTGACATTGTCAATAACATTCCGTATACTTAAGCTCATGCCGAAACTACTGTAGAATCGTTACCACCTAAATAGACCGGGATATCTGGAAAGTGGGATTAAGAGGAAAGCCAGTGGATTCAGATATACTGCAATCAATCGATTTAAGGCAATTAGGGCAGCGGTTACAAGAAGCGCGCAAGACCGGTGGCCTCACCCAGGAGCAGGTTGCCGGCCATCTCGGCGTAGCCCGGACCACGCTTACCGCCATCGAGAAGGGCGAGCGGCGCCTCCAGCCGGCTGAGTTAATCCAGATGGCCGCTCTCTACGGTCGCCGGGTGGGGGAGTTTTTGCGGCAGGGGGAGCCGGTAGCCTTCGCTGTGCAGCTCAGGGCATCGCTTGCGCCTGGCGAGCCGGCGGAAACTGAGCTCGCCTCGTATATCCAGGAGTTTGACCGCCTCTGCGAAGATTATCTTGAGCTAGAGAAGATTTGCGATGCTCCCCTGCCGCGGAAGTACCCGCCGCCATATACGGTTGGGCGTACGGCGCCGGAAGTGGCTGCAGAAGATGTAGCCGGCGCCGAAAGGAATCGCCTGGGGGTAGGGGACGGTCCGATATTGAATTTACGCGAAATTCTAGAGAACGATGTAGGGCTGCGCATCTTCACTATAGATTTGCCCTCCCGCGTGGCCGCCATGTTTGGCTATACAGAAGAGTTGGGCGGCTGCATTGCCGTTAACCGGAAACATCCTGAGGAACGGCGCCGCATGTCAACCTGTCATGACTATGGACATTTCCTGGAGAACCGCTTCCGTCCGGAGGTGGTTTTCCTGGGCCGATACCAGCGCCAGCCGGAGCACGAACGGTTTGCCGAAGCCTTTGCCCGGGCTTTCCTCATGCCTGCGTCCGGACTAAGCCGGCGTTATAACGAGATCTATCGCAGCCGGGAGGGTCGGGTGACCCCTGCAGATCTGTGTACCCTGGCCCATTTCTACTTCGTGTCGGTGGAAGCCTTAACCCGGCGTTTGGAGGAATTACGCCTCCTGCCCTCAGGAACGTGGGATCGCCTGGAACAAGCAGGCTTCCGGGTGCGGGAGGCCCAGGCTTTGCTGCAACTGTCACAACACCCGGCTACCGACCAGATGTTACCCACCCGCTATTTGTATCTGGCGGCGGAAGCCTTCGAGCGCGGCGACCTGAGCGAAGGGCAATTCTCCCGTTTCCTGCGGGTGGACCGGACGGAAGCGCGCCGCCTGGCCGTGGAGTTAGGGCAACGGACCGTGCTTTCAGATGAAGGTGCGATCAGTGTACTGCCGTTTGATCTCAGCGGAAATGTGACGGAGTAGAGGTGTGGAAAATTCGATAGATCAGGAGAAAAAACGCGACGGTGCCAGTGAGCTTTCGATCCAATGAGGTTGTGCTGCTCGATGCCTGCTGTATACTCAATCTTTACGCCACGCGTTGCATGGAGCAGATCTTACAAACGATTCCGGCACGCTTCGCCGTAGCCGAAATGGCTGCTGCGGAAGCGCTATACGTGAGACGAGGCGGAGATGGTGAAGACGCTGATGCAAAGGAAGCGATTGACCTCCAGCCGTTGATCCGAGCTGGATGGCTCCAGGTCCTACCTTGGGGAAATGACCAGGAAAAGGCTACTTTTGTGATCTTCGCCGCTGAGTTGGATGATGGGGAGGCGATGACCTGCGCCCTGGCATTTCATCGGGAAGCGATCGTGGCGACGGATGACCGCAAGACCCGCCGGGTTCTCCAGGCCCGCGCTCCTCATATCCCTGTGGTGACCACCACGGAGTTGGTCAAACAATGGGCTGATCTAAGGACGACTACCCAGCCGTTCTTAAGACAAGTATGGGTAGATATTCGAGATAGAGCACGCTTCGTGCCTGGGCGAGCCGATCCCTGGTATGCGTGGTGGGATAATATTTTGCAGGACCAGTAGAGTAGGGATCCCTCATAGAGGCACAGCTTCGTGAAGAACACGTGCCCGGAGTCGCGGCTTGAGCCCGCGCTCTGTGATGACATCCACCTCCCGGCCCAGTAGTTCGCGTAGTTCCATCAGCAATCCGCCCATATCGAGCAGTGTCCGCCCCGGGTCCATCTCTACCAAGAAATCCACATCACTAAACTCATCCGCTTCGCCTCGGGCTACTGAACCGAACACGCGGACATTGTGCGCGCCATACCGGGCGGCGATTTGCAGTATTTCTTCCCTTCTTTCTTGCAGCAAATTTGCTGTGAGCATTCCTGACTCCCTCTAGAATGTCAGAATCCCATTGGTTGTGGCTGGGAAATGCGGGCTTTATATTTGTTTGTTATCTCCAGTATGATGCGGTAGACGTCCAGTCCCACGGCAGCGGGGGAGAAACGCTGGTAGTAAAGCGCCTGGCCGTTGGCTGCCAGGCGGGCTGATAGGGCCGGGTTGGCAGCCAGGTGGCGCAGTGCCTCCGCCAGGGCCTGGGGGTCGCCCGGTGGCACCAGGTAGGCGGCTTCGTAGGGTTGCAGGAGCTCGCGCGCCGCCGGGGTATCGCCGGTGAGAACAGGTTTGCCGGCAGCCAGGGCGGCGTACACCTTGTAGGGGATGACCCGGTAAGCCTTCGGCGTGGTGCCGAAGATGCCCAGGCAGGCGTGGGCCGGGCCGATATGTTGCTGTAGCAGATCGGCGGCCGGCAGCCAGGTAGGATAGAGTTCCAGGTTCGGCGGTGGATCGGACGTGGTTGCCGCCCAGCATTGCCCCTGGCCTACCAGGCGCAGTCGTAAGCGCGGTTCTGATTGGAGCAGGCGCGCGGCAGCCACCATGACGTCCACGCCGTGGAGCGGGATAAATTGGCCATAATAAAGCGCCTGCCAGTAAGCAGGGGACGGTGGCGGTTGGGGTTTGGTGTAGATCCAGGGAGCGCCGACATTCACCTGCCGCAGGGTGTCAGGACGAGCGCCCAGGTGGATAAAATGGCCGGCGTGGCTGCCTGTATCGGCCAATACCCCATCTGCTAAACACAAGGTGAGCCGGTCCAGGGCTGCCAGTAAACGGGCTCGCAGACTATCCCCTGGCAGTAAGGCCCGGTCTTCTACAATGGTCTCGGTGAGGGAGATGAAGGGGTCGAAGATCAGGGGCTTACGCCGCGACCATGCCAGGAAGCGGGCCAAAGGCATATGCAGGTGGCCGGGGTACCCGACGATCATCACATCATAGGTGGGGACTCTAAGGTGGCGGGCCACCAGCTCGGCCCAGGCGCGCCCCAGGCGCGGCAGCAGCCCGGCCGCCTGGCGACTTCCGCTGGCCAATTCCAGGCGCGCCGCCGTGTCCCCCCAGAGCGGCGTGCGGCACTCGTAGACCTGGACACCCAGGTGCCGCAGTCCGGTGATGATGATGGCGTTGCGCGATTCCCCCTGATCGTAGCTGCCAAAGTAGCAGACCTTCACAGCTTGCTCCGCTTCACGATCAGATCCGCCAGTAGACCCAGGGCGCCGATCTGCAGGCCGCTCAGGCCGATGATCACCGTATTGCTAGGGATGTAAAAGCCGTGGTAATAGATCACATCGCGCACAGCCTTGATGATGGCGACCGCCACCAAGAAGAAAGCCAGTGGCAAAAAGACCTTCAGCGGGTTGAAATACATAATGGTGCGCACCACCAGGGTGAGATAGTTATACGTGTCCCGGTAAGGGTGGAAAGTGGAGCGCCCGACTCGCTTGTAATAGTCAATGGGCAGATACCCCACGAAATAGCCTTCGCTGAGGAAAGCCAGCGTGATTGTGCTTACCCAGGAATGGCTGGGCGGCAGAATGCCGATAAAGCGCTCGGCTACGCCTTTGCGGAAAGCCCGGAAACCAGAGTTCAAGTCCGGGATGCGCGTACCGGAAAGGTACTGCGCCAGGTTGCGAATAAACCACTTAGTGGGCGCTCGTAGCCAGGCAACAGTTCCCTTCTCCTGCCTGCGGGCGCCGATGACCATATCGTGGGGCATGCCGTTGGTGCCGTCCATCATCTCCAACATGCGGGGAATATCCTGGTTGGGATAGGTGCCATCGGCGTCAGTCATGACAATAATATCGCCCCGGGCATGGCGCAAACCGGTAGTACGGGCTGCGCCGGTACCCCGGTTATAGGGATGGCGGATGACCTGTACCCCCCCGTAGCGCCTGGCTATATTGGCAGTGTCGTCGCTAGAGCCATCGTCCACTACGATAATTTCATAGGTATACCTGGAATCATCCATAGTTTGAATGATGCGTTCCAGGTCGGGGCCCAGCGCCTCGGATTCGTTGTAAGCCGGGATAACAATGCTGATGGCCGGGGGGGCGGCGGTATGTTGCGGCAGCGGCGGCATCGTTTCCGGCTGAGAAATAGCTTCCATACTATATCCTTCATAAAAGAAACCATTGTTGCCAGAGTATCAACAACCAACATGGAACATTGACATGACACTATATCACAGGCTGAGGGAAGACTCAAAGTAAGGGCGCGTCTCGCTACACAAATCCCAGATCTTCGTAAATCGCCGAGTTAATTTCGTGGTTACGTTCCTGGTGGCGCGCCTCGCTGACCATCCCGTTTAAGACCCAGGTAACTACCAAACCGTGCTGCGGGTCGGCAAAGCCCAGTGAGGAACGGGACCCGCCGTGGCCGAAAGCCCGCGGAGAAGCGACCTTGCCAAAATCGTAGGGGCGCACCTCGCCGCCTGGGGGTTGGGTCGTCACCAGGAAGCCCAGGCCCCAATCCATGACCCGCCTGAAGGTCTGATCTACCATGCCACAGCGATGGCAGGCGGTGAGAGCTGCCACTGTCTGGGCCGAGATCAGGCGCACGCCGTTACGCTCGCCGCGGAAAAGCAGCATCTCATAAAAATAGCCTAGCTCTCGGATGGGGCCACGGGCGCTGCCCCCCGGCCAATAAAAGTCCTCATCCGGCGCATCGAGTACCGGGCTGGGGGTGGGGCGCGGTGTAGCGTACATGGTACCCAGCCGGTCGCCGTAGGCCTGGTGTTGCGCCGGTGGCAGAGCGATCCAGGAATCGCGCATGTCCAGCGGCGTGAAGATTTCCTCGCGCACGTAGCGATGATAAGGCCGCCCATCAATGCGCTGGATAATTTCACCCAGTACAAACCAGCCCAAGGAGGGGCTATATTCCGCTTGATACCCCGGCGTCCAGTCCGGGTGCAGCTCGGTCATGCTGATCCGGTCGAGCAACTGCTCCCACGAGACGGCGTGCTCATCGACCACGAATTGTTTCAGGCCGGAGGTATGGGTTAGCAGGTGGCGTAGGGTAACAGCGGATTTCCCCTTTTTACCAAATTCGGGGATAAACCGGGTCACCCGGTCGTCAAGCTGTAATTTGCCCGCTTCCCAGAGCTGCCCGATAGCCACCGCACCTACGGGTTTGACGGCCGATAACCAGCGCAGCAGGAACTCGGGTTGCAGGGGGACTCCGGGCCGGTCTTCGCCCAAAGCCCCATCCGCCACCGGAGTGCCATTCACCGAGACGTATGCCTGGGCACCAAATTGTAAACCCTCGGCGATGCCTCGCTCAATGGCTGCCGCCGTGCGCGGTAAAGCTGTATGCAAATCGGTCATAGCTCATCTCCGGAAGTCGTATCTACAGTAAGTGCCAGCATGTAGGACAATTTTGGCAAATTGTCCTACGGGTGCGATGATTGTGGTAAGCAGACGAAGCCGTACCGATTTAATCATACCACGCGGAAAAGAGCCGGGCAAGGTTGGGTAGATTGCCAAGGAAAGGTATTTGTGGTACGTTAAGATAGATAAACCGTGACCCCGGCCGAGGAGCCTGATATGTCCGAGAAGTCCACCTTAGGGCAATTCCTACAACGCGCCGTAGAAAGCATCTATGAGGATGAACGGCTGCGGTCCAGCCTGAACGACGAAGAGGCGCAAGTTTTACTGAAGTGGGGCGAAAAGCAGGTGGCCAACCTGACCGACCCGGCGGCTGTTGCTCCAGGGGCCAGGGGCAGCCAGGTCGCCGCCACAGATCACCTGCAGCGTATCCGTGCCATCTTGCGCGATATCAACGATCTGGTAGGGGAACAAACCGGTTTGACGGATGACCAGATACGGGAACGGATACAATCTCTGCTGGCCTCTCAGGGAAAGCTCTCCCCTGCCCTGTCGCAGCAGATTGATGCTTTGGTCGCCGAGCGCCAGAAGCTTAGCGGTCCCGAATTAGTGGCACGGTTGGTCAACCTGGCGGGCCAGACGCTGCCTGCGGCAGATGCCACCACATCTTCAGCGGAGAATACAGCTATGAGCAAGAAAACGTCATCATCGAAGCGCTCCACATCCGGCAGCAGTTTTCTCAGTTGCGGGGCGATGGCCATTCTAGGGGTTGTAGCGTTGGTCGCCGTCCTGGCAGTAGGCGGGATTCTATTACTGCGGAGCCTGCCGCTCCCCCCAGACGCCCCAGAGCAACCGGCGCCCGAAACCAGAGCCCCCGTTGCGGCTAGTAGCTGGTATGATTTGTACTTTACCAACCCCATCTACCCCGACAAAGGCGTGGGCCACCAGGGCAGCCTGGACGAGAAGTTGGCAGCCTTCATCAACACAGCATATACCAGCGTGGATATTGCCATTTACCAGTTGGATCTCAAGAATGTCACCACCGCCTTGTTAGACGCGCGCAAACGGGGCATTACCGTGCGGGCCGTGACGGATATCGATATCCTGAATGACACAAAGGAGAATCCTTCCTTTAAGCAGTTGCAGGCAGCGGGGGTCACGGTTGTAGGTGGCAATCCCAATGCCATCATGCACGATAAGTTTGTGGTGGTCGACGGGAAGGCCGTCTGGACCGGCTCCTGGAATTTCACCGATAATGATACCTACCGCTATAACAATAATGGCATCCTGTTCCGCAGTCCGGAATTAGCCAAGAATTACACCGTGGTTTTCGAAAAAATGTGGCGCGATAAGAAGTTCGGTCCCAGTCGCAAGCCCGGCGGAACCACCCAGAAGCTGACCATAGAGGGGGCGATGATAGAAAGTTACTTTTCCCCCGAAGATAATGTCTCGGCAAAGATTGTCGCCAGCTTAAAGAGGGCTGAAAAAACCATCGATTTCTTCGCTTTCTCCTTTACCGACGACGATATCGGAGATGCTGTAGTAGCGCGGGCTAAAGCGGGGGTCAAAGTGCGAGGGGTATTCGAGAAGACCGGATCGGAAACTGAGTATAGTGAGATGGGCAAGATGAAGGCCGCCAAACTCGATGTGCTCCAGGATGGGAACCCCTACCTGATGCATGAGAAGGTCTTTGTGATCGACGGAAAGACGGTGGTGCTGGGCTCTTTTAACTTCTCCCAGAATGCCGAGACGGAGAACGATGAAAACTTGCTGATTATGACCGATACTTACCTGGGTAATAGTTTTACCCAGGAGTTCGAGCGGGTTTATAAGCAAGCCAAGAATCCGCCGAATAAATAGCGCAAGCCGGATAACAAAGGATAGAAGCATGCACGAGGATCAAGCGCGCTGGGATGCGCGCTGGCAGGAGCGGGAAATCGATTTCAGTCCGCCGGAGCTGTTGGTAGATTTTGCGCACCTGCTGGTGGGGGGACGGGTACTGGACCTGGCCTGCGGTGTGGGGAGAACCGCTCTCTACCTGGCAGCCAGGGGATACGTCGCGACCGCAGTAGATATCAGTCCGGTAGCCTTAGGCTATGGCCAGAAGGAAGCTGCGCGGCGTGGGTTACAGATCCAGTTTATCCAGGCGGACCTGGACAGCTTTTCCCTCCCTCCTGACAATTTCGACCTGGTTTGTGTATTTAATTTTCTCAACCGCAGCCTGATACCGCAGATCCGGGAAAGTCTGCGCCCCGGCAGATTGCTCATTTACGAGTCACCGAACCAGGCCCATATTACCCGCCACCCGCAGTTCAACCCTATTTACGCGCTGCATCCCGGAGAGTTACTGGAGCTTTTCGGAGACTGGGAGGTAGACCATCACGAGGAACGATACGAGGAGCCACCCTTTGTGAGCAGCATCGTAGCCAGAAAACCTGCATGATAGCTGCTGACTTGCTGGACAGGATACTATCTGCCGCCGAGCGGGCTGGTTAATTCCCATATTATATGAGGAGATTTGGTTCATGCAGATTTCGATCAAACAATTCATTTCTGGTTTCCCGTGGCAGCGACTGCGCCCCTGGCTGGCCATTGCCGCAGCAGTGGGAATGCTATGGCTGATTGCCAGTTGGGGAGGGAATGTAGCTACCGGTCCTAAATTATATTTGGGGCTGGGGGTGCTGATCACCTTATTCATCACCTTTAGCCTGCTGATCGGTTGGCTTTTCCTGAGCCCTATCGTGGAGCCCAAGCGGATTATTGCCAGGACGCGGGCGCCGGAGATCCGCCAACTGGTAGTATTCCTGGTCCTATTGAGCGGGATGCTAACCTCTATCGGGGGGGTATGGGACCAGGGATGGCACCAGATTTACGGTGGGTTCGGCAAGGATTTCCTTTGGCCACCCCATATGCTATTGTACACCGGCCTGGGCATGGTAGCAATTTTCGCAGGTGTGGGGTTGGGGCTGCTGGCCCGCGGTCGCGGCGGCATCCGGGCACGCTTCCGGCAGGAACCCGCTATGGGCTTGCTGGGGCTGGCCTCGGCGTATATGATCTGTTCCATCCCGTCGGATGCGCTGTGGCATGAAATTTACGGTGTGGATATCACCGGGTGGAGCCTGCCCCATCTCCTGCTGGCATTCTGTTTTACGCTCATGATGATGTCAGCTCTATCGCTGCAGCTATCCCTGCTATCGCAACAGGGATGGCAAGGTTGGCGCGGCTGGCGTTGGCAGGAATTCCTGGCGGTGGTACCTATTTTGTGGGCCACGTTGGTGTTAATCCAGATCGGGACGGCGGATTGGGAAGGTATTCACCGCATCAATCTGAACCCTGCGTCGGCCTACGAGCACGCCTTCTGGTCGCGGCCCGAATGGCTATATCCCGTGGTAATGATTGTGATCGCCTTATTTGCCGGCAATTTCGTGTTACATGCGCTGCGGCGGGTGGGGGCAGCCACCATCTTAGGCTTAATCATCGTGGCTTACCGCCTGGCTACGGTAGTATTACTAAGAGCTACTTCTTCAAGTATCGATCTCTCGCTGACACACCATTTGCTGCTGCTGCCGCCGTTAGTAGCCCTGGACATCTGGTATGCCCTGCAGATACTGCGCGCGCCTGGGTATGGCGCCAAGAAACCCGCTAATTTGGTGATAGGCAATGTGTGGGCCGGCGTGGTATACCTCACTTGCGGCTTACCCCTGATAGCCACCACGCTGGTTTACCCCAGGGTTAACGCGGCTACTTTGCCTGCCATGATTGTGTTTGGCTTGATGGCGGGGTTGGTAGCTGGCTGGATTGGCGCAAGCTTTGGGGATTGGATGGGGAGCATCGGCCGGCAAACACGGCAGGACGTGGTGGTGCGTCCGTGGGTACACTGGGTGGCATTGGGTGTGCTCGTGCTGGCCCTGGGAGTTTCAGTCACGTATATGTTGACGGCCCGGCCGCCGGGTTAAACGGTGATCGAGCCCCTAAGGCGCCTTGATCCTGCCTATATCTGAACTTTAGACAATATGAACCCAGGCCCGGCGATCGCCGGACCGAGTTAAGCACCTTAAGAATCGAGTTTCAGGCTGCCTTACGGCGCTTGCCTGGGGGTTTTTTGCCCTTTTTCACCACCGGATAGCGCTGCGGTCGCGTTCTAG
>SHYO01000160.1 GCA_009692745.1 Chloroflexota bacterium | reverse complement strand
GGTCGGGTCAGGCGCCCCTGCATATCCGAGGAGATGCCGGTGTAGGCGGCGCTGGCTTTGAAGCCGGGGGTCACATCGCCGGGGCAGGTGCGGTTCACTTCCGCTGCCAGCGGCTGCCCCTGGTAGACGCCGAAGTCCAGCACCAGTTGGTTGCCATTGACACCGACGGGTCCGCGGTAGATGCTCTGGTTGCGGTAAGCGTCATCGAAGGCGAACCACTGGTAGTGGTTAAAGACTATGTACTGGTACAGCCGGTTGCAGACCACATCGGCAAAGTACAGGTTGTTCCTCTGGTTATCCTTCACCCGGTCTGTGGTGTTGAGGGAGTAGACGATGGCGCTGTAGGCGCCAGCCGGCATGTGGGAAGGCGCCACCGGCCCCCAGGAAATTCCCTGCGGGCCGGTGTGTTAAGATAGATAGTATTGACTGAATACTCCTCAGTATGCTAGTATTAGCCGGATTCCAGATTAACCCCGACGTTTTTACGAACAGGAGCGCGTCATGATCAATACCCGCATGTATACCGGTCTTTCCTTCCCCACTTTTGTGGTAGGCAGCTTGCCTCGACCCCAGTGGGTGCGCGATGTCATTGAGGATCGCAAAGCCGGCCGGCTAGACCGGGCCGCGGCAGCGGAGTTGCTCGACGACGCCGTGCCCTCAGCTATCCGCTTGCAGGAGCGGGCCAACCTGGATTATATCTCCGATGGCGAGTGGCGGCGCGAGTCATACGTGAAAATATTCACGGACTATGTGGATGGCTTCGCCGTCGACGCAATCCAGATCCCAGATTCCATCTTGGCCTATCCTGCTGTGGTCTCTAAGATTGTGCCCCATGATCCCATTGCCCTGGACGAGGCCCGATTTTTACGAGACTATACCGGCAAGAGGATTCTAGTGGCGGTCCCTTCGGTCTATACCATTGGGCGCCGCATGTGGCACCCTGATCACTCCCGCAAGGCTTACCCCACCCGCGAGGCCTTTATGGAAGATTGTATCCCCGTGGTGCGCCAGGCTGTGCTGGCCTTGAAGGATCTGGGGGTGGACGCCATCCAGTTGGATGACCCCTGGCTGGCGCTGCTGGTCGACCCAGCCTACCGCGCACAGGAAGGGATCACCGATCCCGAAGCGGAAATGGACCTCTGCGTGCGCACGGTCAACGCGGTAGTGGACGGCATCGAGGATGTCTTTATCAGTGTACACCTGTGCCACGCCCACTTCAACCGGCGCCACAGCACAGTAGGCTCCTACCACCTGATCATGGAGGCTCTAGGGCGGATGCACGTGCAGCGCATCGCTATGGAGCTCGCCACGCCGGTAGCAGGCGGGGTGGATGCGCTGAAGAACTTCCCGGCCAATATGATCCTGGGACTGGGGGTAATCGACCACTGCGATCCCCACGTGGAGACCCCTGCTGAGGTAGTACAGCGCGTCGAGCGGGCCATGGAATACGTCCCGGCGGATCGTATCAGCCTCAACCCGGACTGCGGCTTCTCCCCTTCCAGCGTCAATCCGATGGACTTGGACGAGGCCTATCTGAAACTGGCAGCTATGAGCCACGGCGCCCAATTATTGCGGGAGAAGTATGGATAGCAGATAAGATGTTGCTGGCCCAAAAAACCGTCGACCAATTGCCGGTTGAGATCTATAGCGATAGGGCTGCCATGGGGGCCGCCGCTGCCCACAGGGTAGCCGGCTGGATGGCGCTGGCGCTGGCTACCCAGCCGCACGTGGTGATGGTCTTCGCCGCCGCCCCCTCCCAAAATGAGTTCTTGCAGAGCCTGCGCCAGGCGCCCGGGCTGGACTGGTCCCGCGTGGTGGCCTTCCATATGGATGAATACATCAGCCTGGGCCGGGATCAGCCGCAGTCTTTCGCTTATTTTTTGCGCCGCCACCTCTTCGACCACGTCCAACCGGGGGCTGTGTACTACCTGGACGGGACAGCCCCCGACCCGGCAACCGAGTGCCAGCGCTACGCCGCCTTGCTGGCGCGAAACCCGCTGGATATCATGTGCGCCGGTATCGGCGAGAACGGCCACCTGGCCTTCAACGATCCCCCCGTGGCCGACTTCCACGATTCCCAATCGGTGAAGGTGGTGGAGATGGACCGGCCTTGCCGCGAGCAGCAAGTCCACGACGGCTGCTTCGCCAGTCTGGCCGATGTCCCCAGCCACGCCCTGACCTTAACCATCCCGGCTCTGATGAGCGCCCGCCGCCTCTGCTGCGTGGTCCCCGGCGCGACGAAGACCGCGGCCGTACACCATACCCTGCACGATCCCATCTCCACCGCCTGCCCTGCTACCATCCTGCGCACCCATCCCCAGGCCGTGCTCTTCCTGGACCGCGTCGCTGCTGGAGAAGCATAAACCGCAGATTAGGCGGATTAGCACGTCAGAACGTCGCAGATAAAAGAAAAACTCCGTGTAATGCTGCGCAACCAGGTTGGGCGCTAATCTGCGGTCAGAATTCACCCAAGTTTTACAGGATCAGAAGGCAATGTGTGTTACTATAGTGTATTCCCAAACCGAAGAGAGATACACACTATGCGCACAGTTGAAACCTTGCAATCCGATTGGCTCGAAGCGGAAGTGGAACGATTGGTGGAGAAGTGGCGCCGCGCCTGGTTGCTCAGGTGGGAACCCCTCAGGGCAACCCTGGCACACCTGCGCGAGTCCTCCCAAGACTTACCAACTACGCCTGGCCTGGCAGCCGCAGCACCAGAAAGCCTTGTGGTGGCGGATGACCTGGCCCAAGGAGATATTCCTGAGCACGAAACCGCCCTATCTACCCTCCCGCCCTCTGCGGAAGACGCTATAGCACATATAGATCCACTCTATAAAGCAGATTGGGGGCGCCCAGAGAGCGCCGCCGCAACGCCGGAAAAGGTTGCGGCAATTACTATCCTCTCCGAGGGGCAAACCGCCGAGGAGTACCTCGAAGAAAGTCCCGCCCCAGGCATGGGACAGGCGCCGGCAGAGCCCCTTACGGCAGCGCTTTCCTCCCCGGTGGAACCGGCTGGGGAAGAGCCACAAACATCTCCTTTCCCTCAGGAGGATACGCCAGGTGACGATGAGGCGCATCTCCCGCCGGCCAATGCGCGGCGCAAGCTGCTGCCCTTCGCCCACCACCTTCTCAGAAAGAGTACCAGACAGGCCCCAACCTAATCTGCCCTATGCGCCACCCCGTCTATCCTGGTGCTCGACAAATATTTGCTCTACAAAAAGCAATCCAAACCCCCTCGTATTTTCATAGATTTTTCTTAGACGATTCCATCTCTCTCTCTAACCGCGGCGTCGTGGCCGGGCAGGGCGGTTTTGAAATTTATCGAGAATCGAAAATGGGAGAAATGCCGTGAAAGGTCTATTGCGTGTTTTGTTGCCGGTAGGCATCTTTGCCCTTTCGCTGGCCCTGCTCCCCTATCTGGGATTGCCCTACCGGCCCCTGGAGGTGACCGCTGCCCAGCTTAACCAGTACGGCTCCGCCACGTCCACGTCCACCCGCACCCCGACGTTGCCGCCGCCAACATTGACCCGCACCCCTACATCTTCAACGACCAGCATACCCAGCACTACGGCCACGCCTTCCTTAACGCCCACCCCCACCGCTACCCCTGTGCCGGGGCGGGTGATGGGATTTGTCAGCCTGGAGGGCCACGCCGGTGTAACCCGCGCCGGTGTAACCGTGCGGTTGGACCAGGCGCAGCAAGTGGTCACCGGCGCCGATGGCAGCTTCATTTTCGATAACGTGCCGGCCGGCGCCCATGACTTGCGGGCCGAAACGCCCGGTTATCTGTGCCTCCAGCGTTCCCTGGTGGTGAATCCCGGCCAGACAGTGGATCTTGGCACCGTTTCCCTGAAAGCCGGGGATGCCAACGGGGATAACCGGGTGGATCTGCTAGACCTGGTCCTGATCGGGGCGCACTATGGCGAGAATCCCCTGAGCGATGCGCGGGCGGATATGAACGGCGACGGGGTAGTAAACTTGTTCGACCTGGTTCTGGTGGGGAACAATTTCGGCCTAAGCTGCCCACAAGGTTGAGGCAAAGGGACATGAGATTACCGCCGCAATCCCTATGCCCGCAATCCTTCAAAGAGATCGCTCTCGACCCGGCGCCCGCCGTTTACCAGGCTAAAAGCCCGGTAGTAGGTCTGCACACCGGCGATTTCCCGGTGATATAATTCCAACAACGGCTCCGCATCTATAAATCCGGGCGCCTGGCTGCGGTGGCATTGGATCGCTTGCCAGGCCGTCGGCCAATAGGCATCGGCGTCGATGCGTGTGGTAATGGCCCAACCCTCCCACCCCAGGGCGCGGCGCACCACGCCGTCGACTTCCATGCTCAGGTCGCCGATGGCCGGTTTGAGGATCGCCAGCATCTCTTTGTTGTCGGCCATGAAGTACAGCTTCGAGACCCGGTGTGGGTTGGAATTATCAGGACCGGCCGCGTGCACGATAGCTGCGCCGGTAAACTGGGAGATGGCGATATGATCGGGGTGGCCGTAAGAGCCATCCGGTCCAAAGGTGACGATCACCTGGGGGCGCACCCGCCGGATATGGGCGGCGATCTTGCCGGCAGCTTCCGCGACATCGGCCTGATCCAGGTCGCCGTCGATGTAGTCCAGGAAGTGTACCTCGCCTATTCCCAAAATCCGGGCCGCCGCCAGCAGCTCGGTCTCGCGCAGCTCTCCCAGGGCTTTCAGACCCGGGAAATCCCGCTCCTCCCCAAACCAGCCCCGCTCGCCGCGGGTGGCTGTGACCAGGGAGACGGCCACGCCCTCGGCAGCATATTTGGCAATTGTGCTGCCCATGCCGAGAGATTCGTCATCCGGGTGCGCCAGCACGCACATCAATTTCAGTTGCTCAACCATTTTGCCTCCTAATATTGTGCTTTATGGCGAGTGCCACATCGCAGCCTCTGCCCGCAAGTCGGGCGCGTCTACGAAACTACTGCTATCAAGGTCGTAGACCGGATTGACCGCGCCGAGCTGCGCCGCCAGCGCTTGCAGATCACCAATCGTCACCCGACCATCACCGGTAAAGTCGCCCGGCTTGGTAGGGGCCAGCATCTGGGCGACCACGTGTACCGTTTGCGGGCTGGCGGCGGCGCCCGGAGCTGTCAGGGTGATGTGCGCAATATGCAGCGTCCCGGCCAAAAAACTGCCGGTATTAGCGACCACGGACAGGTCAGACGGAGCGGTGCCCTGCGTCGCCGTGATCGTTAGCCAGGAGGCGTCGCTCGCTGCCGTCCAGTTGACCACGCCGCTGCCCGGGTTGCGGATGCCGAGGGTTTGGGTGGGTGGGTTCGCAGCCCCCGCGCTGCCCAGGAATAACATGGAGGACTGGCCGGCGCTCAAGGTCGGGCCGGGCTGAACCAGCGGCGCTACCGCCAGGGAAATCGTGACCGTGCCGGTGAGCCCTGCCGTATCGGTGACGGTCAGAGTGATAAGGTGCGTTCCCAGCGAGAGGGTCGCGAGCTGCACCAGCGAGCCGCTGCCCAGGGGGCCGTCGCGGTCTGAAGTCCAGCCCAAGGCGCTTGGCGCCACGGCGCCATCGTCCAACAGGGTCCCATCTTCAAAATCCTCGCCGTACCCTTCCAGCGTCACCATCTGGCCGGCGCCCGAACCGCTGCCGGTGGCAGGGTTGGCGATGCGCGCTACCGGAGGTTTGTCGGCCACGGCAAACGCGCTGCTATCGGCGAAGCCGGTCAGCACCCCGTCGTTAGCCACCACGCGGAAAGAGCCCGTGGCGGCGCCGCCGGTGCCCTCCAATTCGGCGGCATCCACGGTGAAAATGGTACTCGTCACACCACCGGCCAGCGCGCGCCACGTGGCGCCGCTGTCGAAGCTGTAGAGTAGGCTGTAGGAGAGCGGATCGCTATCGGCATCCGCGCCGCTCCAGGTGACGGTGACCGGCCCGCCGGTCCCCAGGCTGGGGCCGCCGCTGCGCCCGGTGATGGTTACGGTGGGAGCGTTGGCGCTCACCGGCGCTGAGGCGATCTCATGCCCGGCGGCGTTGGAGTAAATGGCGATGCGGCGCGTGCCGGGGACGAAGTCGACAACCTGGGCGATCAAGCCCGTGCCGGTGACGGGGGTAGTCGCCTCGGAGCCGGGCAGTGGGGTGAAGGCGTAGTCGGCCAGCGGGGCGTTGCTTGCATCGAAAAGGCGGATATGGTACGGCCCGGGCAGCAGCGGCGGGATGGCGTTCATCTGCGCCTGGCGGGAGAGGATGGACAGCGTGGCAGTCGGCCCGGTCGAGATCGTGCCGAACACGGCCAGGTAATCGCCGCTTTCCGAAATAGTGGCGGGCGCCGCACGGGCAGCGCCGCCGGCCGGCGCAGCGGGGAAGGTCCCCCGGATATAATCACGCAGGCCACGGTAGGTGAAATCGGAGATCCACATATTGGCGCAGTAGGTCATGACGTCGGTCCAGGTGCTGGGAAGGGCGCGCAACGGCAAGCCCAGCCCGGCGTCACCGGCATCGAAGCCATAAAAGCGTTGCGTGTCGCCGGCCGGGCCGCTGATGGCGCCGTTGGGATACGGGTAAGGCGCCCCGTCCGCTGCACCGCAGAACATGGCGTGCTTGCGCCCCAGAGCGTGCCCGATCTCGTGGCCGCCGTACCAGTCGGCGTAGCTGGCGTCGGTATCCCATGAGAAGGATGAGAACGGCACGCCGGCCGGCCCGACCGACTGCCACCCGGGGATGTTGGGGGTATCGCCGATGGCGAAGCCGCCCTGGTCGGAAAACATGCCGTAATATACCGTGTTGGGATAACCTTTCTCTACCATCGTGCGCAGATATTGCAAGCGCAGGTTGAAGGCGGCGCCATTAGGTGGGGCGCTCAGGATAGGATCGAAGTAGGAGCGGCGCGTGGCTTTGAGCTGGCTGATCGGGTAGGCGCGGCGCAGCCAGGATTCAAGATAATTCATATCCAGGGGGCGGGCCGAGACGGTGGTGGCGGGAGGCAGGGCATACTGCATGTTGACGATGCGCAGCTTGAGCGGCGGGACGGTCTCGAAGGTCAGCTCGCCGGAGGCCGCGTTCAGCATATCCCCCCCGGTACCCCCGGTACTAATGTCGGCGCGCAGGCGGATGGCGCCGGACTGCGTCCAGGCTTTGGGCAGCTCAAAGGTGAAGCGGTCGTTAAGGTTGGCCCGGTCGGGCACAGCTACCGCGTTAACTGTCCCGCCGGGGTTCAGCGGCAATAGTGGAGCACCCAGGCTGGCGCCGTCGCGGAAGCCGTAGAGCCGCGCCGTGGCCGCGCCGCCCGAGGCAGGAGCAGGGACAAGGGCAAAAGTGCGCTTGCCTGCCACCAATGGCACACTGTTGTCGAGATCCTGAATGGCCTGGGTTACCTCCATCGACGGCGGCGATAGGAGGAAGGCATGGCCTACGCCGTTGTGCCTGCCATAGCCTACGATCTGCCCCAGGTTGTTGATGCCATAGGCTACATCCAACTCCCAGCCGGAGCCGGGCGGCAGCAGCTCGTCCAGGTGGCGCCGCTGCCAACTGCCGCCTGCATCTTTGGTCCACCGGTCGGCATAGGACCGGGATCCGTCATTCTCGAATCCCACAATCTGGCCGCTACCGTCGGCGCCAGCCTCGGTGATGGCATAGGCTACACTTAAAATCTCGCCGGCCGGGCCCAGGTCGATGATGCCGCCGTTTTGCCACACGACAGCATGGGTGGCCCCGGCATTGTCAGCATATGGGGAGGAACCTACCGCCATGCCGAGGTTGTTGACATCGTAGGCGCCGCTAAGACTGCCAAACTGGCGGCCGCCCAGTACGCCCAGGTCCACGATCGCGCCGTTCTGCCAGAGCACCGGCCGGGTCTCACCGTCAGTGTGGCTGTCATCGGTATAGCGATCCGAAGCGCCCGCCACCCAGCCGGCATCGTTGATGCCGTAGCCGATACAGATGTTCAGTTGTGAGTAACAGGGCAGATCGCTGCGCGCCGCGCCGGTCCAGAGGGCGGCGCCTGGCTCCGAGTCCGTGCCCGGTTGGAGCGACCCGCCGGCTATCTGGCCGGAGGCGTTGATGGCCAGCCCGAGGCAACAGCCCAGGTCCTGGACGCCGCCGCCCTCAGTCCAACGAAAGGCATGGCCGCCGCCGTGGATCGGCGCATAGCCGCCCGCCACCTGGCTGGCGTTGTTGATGGCATAGACATTTGCCGAATAGGCCCCCGCCACGATAATGGGCATAATGACGCCATGCGCCCAGAGGAATGGACTAGCTACACTGCCGCCGCCAAAGGTGACACCCACGACCTGGCCGCGGTCATTGATACCCTGCGCGACGCTTTCCCCGGCTGTCGGGGTGATATCGGTGATGATATAAGTGAGGGCCACGGCGGCAGAGGCGGGCGCCGCGGGCGCCCCTCGAACGGAGGGAGTGGTGTCTGCGGACGGCTGCGAGCTAAAGAGCGCTATAGGACTGTTAAGCAGCGCCGGGCCTACTCCAGCTATCCAGCCAGCACGGAGGAGCAGGCACACGGCGCTAAAGAGCAACAACGCACGGAAGAGGCGCGGCGACATGATAACACCTCTTTCACCTACCGGTTTATTCCATGAAACTGATCGGAATTGTAACACGGTGGGAAAATTAGTCAACTGCAGGATGGTAAGATAAACCGGCCGAAGGCCGCGGCCTCCGCCAGGGGTTGGTCCTCCCTGGGACTCTGGCCCAGGAACCGTTTGAAAGCGCTAACGCTCATCTTGCATCCTACCACTCCGTGTGTGTCGTGTTTCTACCATGAACAACGATGGTTGAGGGAAAATCTGACAGGGATGGAGATGGATTATACCAAAAAACAAGAATCCACAGATTACACAAATTGAACCTATCCATTCGACCTTGAACCCATCCCCCATCTATGGTATCCTGTGGCGCCAATCTGACAACTTTTAATCTGTGAAAATCGTTGCTCCTGCGAGCAGGAGCATTAATCTGTGGATAAATCCCTGGGAGCGCACCATGCACATCGAACGCATCGACATCTACGTAGTAAAGATAGGACAGCAGGACCGCTTCGGCGGCCAGGTCGGGCAGCAGCGCACCCTGGGCTCCAGCACCTACTACTTCGAGACGGAGTGGCAGGAGGTCTACAGCACCCTGAGCCAGAGCTGCTTCCTCAAGCTCACCACCGATGATGGGCTGGAGGGTTGGGGGGAAGCGCAGGCGCCCATCGTGCCGGAAGCCGCCGGTACCCTGCTCACCGAGATGTTGGGACCGATGATCCTGGGGTTGGACCCGCGCCGCCAGGCCGTACTCTACGACCGCCTCTATAAGAGCATGAACGTGCGCGGCCATACCACCGGCTTCATGATCGATGCCATCGCCGCCATCGACATTGCCCTGTGGGATCTGCGCGGGCGCCATTACGGCGCGCCGCTGTGCGAGCTGCTGGGCGGCCCCTTCCGCACCCGTCTGCCGGCCTACGTCTCAGGCATCCGCGCGCCCTCCATCGCGGAGCGGGTGCAGGTGGCGCGGCAAAACCGGGCCGCCGGTTACCGGGGGGTGAAAGCCTATCTGGGGCGCGGTTTGGCGTCCGATGCCGCTGAGCTACAGGCGTTGCAGTCAGGCACTTCGGAGGGAGGCCCTGGCAGCGCGTTCGAGATTGAGGCCGACCTCTACTGGAAATACGACCTGGCTACGGCGCAGCGGCTGGGTAAAGTGGCCGACGAATGCCAGATTGCCTGGCTGGAATCCCCGCTGCCGCCGGAGGACATCTTGGGGCACGCCGCCCTGGCCCGCTCCTTGGTCACGCCGGTAGCAGTGGGCGAGCCTTTGCGCACCGCTTACGAATTCCAGCACTGGCTGCGCCATGAGGCTATCGATATCCTGCAACCGGATGTACCGCGGGCCGGCGTAACCGAGTGCAAGAAGATTGCCGACCTGGCCGCCGCCTACCACCGCCCGGTGGCGCTGCATGTGGGGGTGTGCCTGGGGGTGGGATTGGCTGCCACCTGGCACCTGGCCGCTTCCCTGCCCAACTTCCACATCCAGGAGCACCAGCCGGTGATGCTGGACTTGGCCAACCGCTTCCTGGAACCGGCTCTGGAAGTGGTGGCAGGGCAACTGGTTGTACCGATGGGTCCCGGCCTGGGAGTGCGGGTGGATGAGGCGCGGCTGGCGCCGTATGTGACGCACCATTGGACGGTGGCGGAGTAATCGGGTTCCAGTCACCGGCCTCAGGATGCCAGACGATAACTCGGGCAGGTTGGGTTTATCCTATTCGCCAACCCCTAACAGATATATGTCACACCACCCGCGGTACCCCGGCCTCGATGAGCATCTGGCGCGCCTTCTCGCGGTAGAGCGGACCAAGATCCCTGGTTGGCGGGCGACAGCGGCTGGAGCCCAGACCCACCAGCTCCATACACAGCTTATCCATGTGGCCATCGCCGCCGGTATAGCTTTCGCTCTCCTGCCAGAGGAGGTAGAAAGGCATCAGCACCTTAGTCAACTCCTCCTGCACCTGCACATAACTTTGGCTTTCCAGCAGGCTCCACAGCCGTACGCCCCACTCAGGCCAATAGTTGCACGGGTGGGCCTCGACAGCGCGGGCGCCTAACATGTGGCTGGTGACGAAGCGCGCCTGGTTATCGATAATACAGAAGCGCCCGGCAAAGCGCACCAACGCTTGCTCGAATTCCATGAAGTCGGAGCGGGGCACAGCCCACT
The DNA here is from genome assembly GCA_009692745.1 of Chloroflexota bacterium. Lineage (GTDB taxonomy): Bacteria > Chloroflexota > Anaerolineae > Epilineales > SHYO01 > SHYO01. Next base: position 845 of record SHYO01000160.1, on the reverse strand, counting down.
TCAGCCCGATGACATTGGGCAGATGTGCTAAGCGCTCTACCATCTCTACGGAAATGTTGGCGCTGGTCCAGAAGGTGTTATACAGGATCAACCCGACCCCGGCTGCCGCCGCTGCTGCTGCTGCGGTGGTAAAATACTCGTAGAGATCTCCTTGCGTGGGTGCGAAATAGTAGGGCGGGGATACCTGCACATACTCAGCCCCTACCCGGCCCGCCGCCGTGACCAACCGCACCAGCTCGCGGGTGCTGGTCGTCTGGCCGCCCATCACCACCGCCACCCGGCCGCCTGCTGCCTGCACTACCACTTCGGTGATCTGCAGCCGCTCATCAAAGGTTAACATAGAAAAATCCCCGGCCGCGCCGCCGGCCAACAGCGCGCCGGTCCCCACCTGGATACCCCCATCGACCAGGAAGCGCACATGCCGGCGCATGGTCTCCAGGTCGATTTCCAGGTCCTCATGGTATTGGGTGGGAACGGTGACATAACAACCGGACAGGCGGGCGATAGCCCGTTCGCGATCCATGGCAGATTTACTCCTTGTGGTGTACTTGTGGGACAAATTTGAAATTTGTCCCACAAGGATGGTGGAAAACAGATTGATGCAAGCTATCAACCATGATTCTCTCTAAATCCGGTGCGCCGTCAAACCAGGCTCTCGGTGAGCCGCAGATGTCTTTCATACCCAATATACATATAATGTAACTGCTCAGGTATAAAGTAGGTTGAATGGTAAAATTGTCAAAATCATAAAAGTCAGGCAAAATAGGGGCATGAAACCAGTGCATATACCCAGCCGCGACGAAGTGCATAGCGCCTATCAGGCAGGTGAAGCAGAGGTTGTCACC
>SHYO01000159.1 GCA_009692745.1 Chloroflexota bacterium | reverse complement strand
GAACTGTCGGCTAAATCACCCAGGAACCCCCGGCCATCGATTTGCGGCAGTAGTTTATAGGGCACTAGTGTACCTGGCCGATAGGGGTCTTGCTTATTCTGTCCTGTGGGTGGGCGGTCTGGCTGAGGAGCATAAATAACCGCTCCGATAGGGCCTCCTGGACTGCCTGGGGTGGTATTGGTTTCATAGCGAAATAGGGTCAACCATTCCATTGACGAAGTGTCATCTATATTTACGGGCACAACGCGGGTGATTTCCCAGCTCGTGGGCATAAGTTGCCGGATTTCAGTCATAGGGATACTGCTGGAGGGGGTAGATTGCACGGGAGGTGGGGATGTGCCAATTCCAGGGAGACCGGTGATCTGACAACCACTTAATGCTACGCCAAGCATGGACAAAAAACAGAGGATCAATAGAGACCGGGAAATCGAAGGCCAAAACGGCAGACTCTCTACCTCTATCCATATGCCATTTTTCCGTGATTTCCCCGATCTCAATGAATTCCCCTTCGTCTCTGGAAGATGCATTTCTGGAAGAATGCGTCCCTACAGGATTTACTAATTTGGCACAGCCGGTTGTGGCTTATTGCGCTTCGCGGGGCGAGTCGCAGGCCGTTTATTGCGCGTTACAGTGGAATTGTTCTCATCGCTCGTCAGGTCAGGATGTGATGTTTCCAGGGGCGCCCCCAAGGCTTCCGGCAATACTTCAGACATATTATTGACGAATACGAAACGCAGATCGCGCAAGATATTCCGGGGAATATCTATCGTGTCTCGTTTATTCTTCTGGGGTATCAAGACGGTTTTCAACCCGGCCCGGTGGGCTGCCATGACTTTCTCTTTGACTCCCCCGATAGGCAGAATTCGGCCACGTAACGTGATTTCACCCGTCATTGCGACTTCCCTATGCACGGGCCGGTGGCTTAAGGCCGAAATCAGAGCTGTGGCAATGGTGATGCCCGCCGAAGGACCATCCTTAGGAATGCCCCCTTCAGGAACATGGATATGAATATCGAGTCTTTCGAAATCCGTCGATTCGATATTTAACTCTTTGGCATGGGCCCTGGTATAGGAGAGCGCAGCCTGGGCGGATTCTTGCATAACCTCACCCAACTGACCGGTGAGCATCAAGGAGCCCTTGCCCTCCATTAAAGTCACTTCAATACTCAAAAGATCGCCGCCTGCCTCGGTCACCGCAATTCCGGTGGCTACGCCAATTTCGTCGGCCTCTTCAATGAGACCGAAGGTATATCGGGGTGGACCGAGGAAGCGGTTCACATTTTGTGCAGTCACATTTTGCACATGCCGGCGGCTTTCTACTACCTGACGGGTAACTTTGCGACAAATGGTGGCGATTTCGCGCTCCAGATTACGCACCCCGGCCTCGTACGTATGCTCACGGATAATCTGGCGGACGGCCTGGTCAGAAAACCGCAGATCTTTTGTCTTGAGGCCGTGCTCGTCGAGTTGTTTCGGTACCAGGAACTGGCGGGAAATGGTGAGCTTCTCTTCCTCAATATACCCAGAGAACTGAATGACCTCCAGCCGGTCACGGAGGGCAGGTGGAATCGGATCGAGCATATTTGCGGTAGTGATGAACAACACTTTTGACAGATCGTAGGGAACATCTAAGTAGTGATCTGAGAAAGCATAGTTTTGCTCCGGGTCTAGCACTTCCAATAGGGCAGAGGAGGGGTCGCCACGGAAATCCATACCCACTTTGTCGATTTCATCCAGTATAAACATGGGATTTATGCTACCCGCCCGGCGCATGGTTTGGATGATTCGCCCCGGCAAGGCTCCGATATATGTCCGGCGGTGTCCTCGGATTTCAGCCTCGTCCCTGATACCCCCCAGGCTTACCCGCACAAAATTTCGTCCAAGCGCCTCGGCAATCGAGCGGCCCAGGGATGTTTTGCCGGTTCCTGGCGGTCCAACGAAGCAAAGAATGGGGCTGCGCATCTTATTCGCCGCCAACTGGCGCACGGCCACATATTCCAGGATGCGCTCCTTGGCTTTTGGCAGGCCATAGTGGTTCGCATCCAATACCTTCTTGGCATGGCGCAGATCCACATTATCTTCGGTAGCTTTAGTCCATGGCAGCTCCAGCAGCCAATCGAGGTAAGTCCGAATGATACCCACCTCAGGCGAGGCAGGCGGCATCATTGCCAGCCGGTCTAACTCTCTCTCTGCCTTTTCGCGGACTTCGGCTGGCATCTCGGCAGCCTCAATCTTGAGCCGCAATTCATTCAAATCTGCCTGGTGGGAATCTACTTCTCCCAACTCATTTTGGATGACGCGTAATTGCTCGCGCAGGAAAAATTCTCGCTGGTTTTTGTCAACCTCTTCCTGAACTTGGTTATGGATCTGGCTCTGTAATTCCAGCACATCCACTTCCTTGGCCAGCAAGATGCTCAACTTTTGCAGACGCTCGATGGGATCAATAGTCTCCAACACCTCTTGCCGCTTAGGTACCTCCAACTCCAGCAAGGAGGTGATCAGATCAGCCAACCAGCCGGGCTCATCGACGTTCATGGCTGCCACGTAGGCATCATCGGGTAGGTTGTGATTCAGGTTAACACATTTTTCGAAAAGGGCCAGAACCGCACGCATCAAGGCTTCAGTGGCCGGGCCTGTCTCCGCCATTTCGAAGAGGGGCATGACCCGCACGCGCATATAGGGCTCAATCTGAGTGAATTCCAAAATCCGCACGCGTTGGGTGCCCTGGGTCAGGATACTGGTCGTGCCATCGGGCATGCGCAACATACGCCCGACTGTCACCTCTGAGCCGACTGTATACAGATCGTCCGGTTCAGGATCTTGCACTTCCGGATCACGTTGTGAAACTACCACCAAAGGCAGGTCTTCGGCCATGGCGGCTTCCACAGCGCTGACCGACCGCTCACGACCCACGAATAACGGCGTTACCATGTGGGGGAACAGAACCGTATCCCTTACCGGTAGCAGCGGGTATTCGGGAAACATAGCGCGACTTTTCTTGCGTCGAGTCGTTTTTTTAGCAGGCGTATTGGGCATGAAAATTAATTCCTCCACCCTATGAATATGTATGGACTATAGCATAGATTGGGGGAACAGACAAAGGCTAAAAAGTGCCTCTGTGGCGATTCCTAAATGGATATTAGTCGCAGGGAGCGGAAAATTACAGTAACTCCCACATCAGGGGCAAGGCTGGCCTATGGTAGTAGCGATTAACATGATATCTGTTATATCGATGACGCCGTTGCCGGTCAAATCATGACCTGGTCCCAAAATAGTGCCGGTAGCATGCCAATCGGCTATCAATAATTCCAGATCCCTCGAGCTGATGACGTGGTCTCCATCTAGATCATAACAGGCCACTGTAGGCAGTGTGGGTGTGACAGTCGCTGTGGCTGTGGCATTCTCCGTAGGTGTAAGGGTACTGGAAGGGGCGGTAGTCGGGGTGCCCGTCGAAGTGGGGGTGCCCGTCGAAGTGGGGGTGGCCATCGAAGTTGGGGTGCTGGAAGGCGTGGAACTTTGTGTGGCCGTGGGCGTACTGGTAACTGTGGCAGTTGAAGTTGCTGATGAGGTTGGAGTTGGCGTATAGGTGGCAGTTGTTGTGGCCGTGGACGTATCGGTAGGGGGTAGCGTAGGGGTAATGGTTACAGTCGATGTGTCAGACAGTGTAGGAGTCAATGTGACCGTAGGGGTTCCGGTGGCTGTCGCTGTGCGGCTGGGGGTAGCAGAGAATGTGGCAGTAGAGGTTCCCGTATTTGAGGGTGTCGGGGTATTGGTCCCAGTTGGCGTTTCCGAGGCTGTAGCGATCTCTGTTGCTGTAGCGGTCCAGGTTGGGGTGCTGGAAGCTATATTGGTAAAGGTCGGGGTACTGGTGCCTGTAGGAGTGAAGGTAGGCGTAGAGGTATTGGTGGGTGTCAGGGTAGCAGTAACCGTAGGGGTGGGGCTGGATGTCGCCGTCGCTGAAGGTGTGGGGGAAGTCGTAGGGGTTTGAGTAGGTGGCGCATTGGGATCAGGAGCCGTGACATCCGCCGCCATCACAGCCGCACAACTGGGAATGATATTGCTAACGCTGACACCGCTTATGCTTCCACTATACAGATTACTGTTAGGTGAAGATGTATCATCGAAGCGCTGATTATTGCTACTCCCGGGATAGGAGTCGCCACTATCTCCCCGGTTGGCCTTGGAATTCAGGTGGCCCAGGTCATCTGCTTCCTCAAGGTCAACCATGCGCCGGCTATCCTGGTTATTGGCCGAATTGCTGGAGGTACGGGTCTCATCAATATGCCAGATGAGGAGTCCGCAACCGGGCAAACCGGCATCGTAACCCGTTTTCTGGCGGTTTTCCACCAGAAAGTATTCCCCGGTTCCGGAATGACCATAAAATTGCCAATCAACCCCGTTAGGGTTGTTAAGGAGTTGTAAGACATTCGGCGTGGTTTCTACTGACGTCAACAGGATGTTGGTATGGGTACCGGTAATCTGGGTAGGAGTTAGCCAACCCTGGTAAGATTTGCTATAAGCATCTGGATGGGAAGGCATCGAACCGGAAAACCCAGTCGTTTTCAGCCAACTTCCGCTGCTCATGATGCTCCAATAACCGATACCTTCGGAACTGCCATCCGTGTCGTAAAGATCCGGCCAGTCCAGATCGTGGCCGAATTCGTGGGCCATAATCCCGATCGTCGCCATGTGCCCAGGTTTATCACCGGTACGGCAATGCCATTCACCGAATTGGTTGTAACCGTACTCTCCGACAACCACACCATCTACGTTTGGCGCGGCTACACTACCCCCCAAGGACCAATTGTGTCCCCAAACACTGGGGGCGCAGGCGGCCGCAGTGCCCCCATAACTCGTCTCATACCCGGCAACGATGACCGTAATATGCAGCTCATTGGGTGTGATATAGCTGTTATGATCGGTGTCAAAGGAAGCGAAGTCGATATAGGGATTTGCGGCAATAATTGCATTTCTGACAATTTGGCGATTTGCGTCACCAGTGCTGCCACGGGTGTTCGGATGATTGTATCCCAGGTCCAACCATCCGATGACACCATCGTCCGCCGTGCCGGAGGTTTCTTCCGCAGGGAATAGATTGAGATGGTCGTAGGAAACTTCATTATAATAACTCTTAACGCTGTTCGTGGAACCGAAGAAATTGTCGTTCCACTGGGCGGGAGTTGAGCCGACAGCATGTTGATCACTGAATCCTGCCAGGATCACCAAGGCTTTTTGCGTGCCGTTGTTATTATAGGGAGCTGATTGAGGATGGGAAGTAGAATCTAGCCGGTTGGGATTATAGGTTTGGTTTAAGACGCGAAGATGTTTCTGCTGCGCAGGAGCGGCGCCAAGGCCCACCAGAAATTTTCCGGGGATGAGTTGACCGGTATTATTTCGCACCGCATAATACCACTTGCCAGTGCTCTTATCCTGAATAATCGTATAGCCATCTAATGTTTCGTATCCGTTCTGCCATTCATCACCAAATGGTATGCCAATAAAAATAATGCCGTCAGGTTGGGCTAGGAAGAGTAAACCCGGCTCTACCGGACCAGCGTATGTCCCTGAGGTTATTAACCCAGTAAACATAACGGCAACCGCAATGGCGACCAATAGTTTTGTAAAGATACGATTCATGGGAATATCCATGCGAAGAATAGGGTATGATATGGAAAGATGCCTCATTATACTCTATTAAGGAGCCTCTTTAAATCGGTAATAAGTTGTTTCAGGGTGGACATATAGTAAGGAAATGTAATAGTAGCCTTAATCTCGGCTGACCCGCGCTAAGGTGGGGGAGCGGCCTGGCCGGAATCCACATTGATCATTAAGGATGATTCATTCACTGCTTCAAAATCAGATCCATGTACCAGGCTTTGCAACCGGTGAAGATCGTCATCGTTCCAGCGCTCATCTGGCGCGCCGGATAAATACCAATTTGATCCGTTGTCAGCCAGAAACATGCCATACTTTTTTAAGGCTGTGAGAATTACCTGGTTTGTGGCAGAAAATTGTGAGATGTTGAAGCTTGCTTTTAACCGGAAGCGCTGACCCATAGGGGGCCGGTTGAGATCGGTGGAAGCGGAGGCATAATGGCGCGCCGGCCAGATATAGGCTCTGCGGGTCCGTTGCACGGTGAAGCGCAAGGCATGGTTGATGGCCCCGGTGGCTACTTCGTCATACCGCACTAATCCAGGGAGGATGGGGAGACCTGCCGCGTCTGCCGACGTGAATGTTTGGGGGCGCAAGGCATTGGAAAGCAAGTTGAAGATAGCGCCGGAACCGGCTTGCCAACTACCGTCAGCTTGGGGGTAGGAACTCCACGTTTCATACAGTTTGCAATTGGAGGTATCAACCACGATGACATGCCGGTCGCCGCTGCTAGCACTACCACCTTCGATAGGTACGTTCGGCGGGATGGGATATGGTCCCGGATCGCTGTCTTCGTCATACTCAAAGGTTATCGGAACCGCGGCTTGAGGGCCTGATAAGTAGAGGTAGGGTATACCGACAGGTCCGCCATTCCAAGTCCCCGCACCGAAATCCGGATGCATGCCGGTAGCCGAACCGATGTTGCTGATATAATTCTGAGAATTCGCATCTACGGGCAGGGTATCTATCCGGGTATTCCAAATGTTGTTGGCTGGAAAGAGAGGGCAACTCCCAGCGGACGGAATAGTGGCAGTAGCAGTGGGTGTGAGGGTAAGGGTAGATGTACGGGTGGGTGTCTTGGTGGCTGTCGTAGCCTGAGTGGGAACATAAGTCTGTGTAGGTGTGGTAGTGGGTGTGGAAGTAGTGCTTGGGGGCAGGCATATATCCCCGAGATGATTGTTCAGCCACATCAGATCGATAATATCGATTACCTGGTCACCGGTCATATCGTAGCCCCCGGGCGCTGGGTGGCTGCCCCAGGCGCCTGCAAGGAGAGTCATATCCTCCAGGGTAATAATGCCATCGTGGTTGAGATCACCCTGCAAGTTGCACTCTTGCCACAGAGCGCGGGCAGGATTCTTCTCAGCCTGGATCAGGTTGGAATTCAGATTGTTAGAATCTCTCGATGTCCAGTTCCCTGGCAAACTCAGCAGAAAAAATACACCGCTCAAGACGAGCAGGCAGAACTGATGTGGGCGGAGTTCCATTATGAGCTTAATTGCTCCTCATATTTGCGTCAAAATATGGTTTTAAGATCAGACGAGATCTACAGTGATCAATTTGTGGCAGGGAAATCGCTGCTGACTTGATAATAATATCACTATAGCTAAGTTTAACCGAAATTGGTCTTAAATAAGTTTAGGTCAGGTTAAGGTCCCTAATGAATATTCCCCAAAGTTCTATTATGATTGGCAATTTCTTCCTTCTATTTAAGTAGACGCCGGATGATATCTATAGATGCGACTCTTGGTTGATCGCTGCCTAACCGTTCCCAGGCTTGCACTTCCTTCCGAAAAAGGATATGATTATTCATAATCTGTACGTTGAATGTCAGAGGTTGTAAACCTGTCTGTACCTGATTTTAAGTTGGGCCAATTCCTGGCGAAACTCATACGATTTGCCGGAGCTAATATCCACAGCTTTTCTTAAGCCCGAATGGCCTCGTATAATAATAGCTACAGATAGTGGATGGAGACTTCTATGCCTGGGAAAATCGATAAAATTCCCTGGGTTACATTGCCAGGTACAAATGGGACCGTTGCCTTGCATCGGTTTCGCAATCGATCGAACCTGGTTATTTTGTGTGTCGGCGGGTGGAATCCGGCCTGGGTGGAATGGCTCTGGAGTCTTTCATCTCGGGCCGTAGATCTGGTTTATTATCATGCAGAAGTGCTTGTAATGGCTGAAATGAGCCTCGACACTTTGATACTTCAAAAATCCCATTTGCCTCCGATGTTTCACTATCTTTCGGATCCCCAAGGTGAAACTTATCAGAAGCTGGGATTTGCCGGGCTGCCTCTGCTGGTTGTCAGTGATCGTTGGGGAGAGGTTTTCCTCAGCGAAGACGAGAAATTGCCTCTAATAGGGCAAGTATTGGAGGAGTTAAAATATCTTTCAATCCAATGCTCTTCGTGCAGTCTACCCGCAGAAGGTTGGGAATCAGTCAGATGAAGGCTGCCATAATAATTGACACCTTCACAAAAGCTCTTAATATGCCGAGTACAATTGTATTTCACAAATAACTTTACAGTAGGGGGACAAGATGGATAACCAAACAGGAACATGGCGTGTTAAGGTTGGGTTGGCGCAGATGTTAAAAGGTGGCGTGATTATGGATGTCACCAATGCCGAGCAGGCGCGCATTGCTGAAGAAGCAGGCGCATGCGCTGTAATGGCGCTGGAGCGTGTGCCTTCCGATATCCGTGCCCAGGGTGGCGTCGCTCGTATGGCGGATCCGACAAAGATATTAGAAATCATGGATACGGTAACTATCCCGGTTATGGCCAAAGCACGTATTGGCCATTTCGTGGAGGCTCAGATTCTGGAGGCTTTGGGGGTAGATTATATTGATGAGTCCGAGGTGTTGACCCCGGCCGATGAAGAGAATCACATTAATAAGCACGATTTTAAAGTGCCTTTCGTCTGCGGCGCGCGGGATCTGGGTGAGGCTTTGCGCCGGATTGGCGAGGGCGCTGCGATGATTCGCACTAAGGGCGAAGCCGGCACCGGAAACGTGGTCGAGGCTGTGCGCCATGCTCGTGCAGTACTGGGTGCAATTCGACGGTTGCAGAGTATGCGGTCTGATGAGCTTATGGTTGCGGCGAAGGAATTGCGTGCTCCTTACGAATTGGTGAAAGAAGTTGCTGAAACAGGACGGCTGCCGGTTGTAAATTTTGCTGCCGGGGGTCTTGCGACACCGGCGGATGCTGCTTTAATGATGCAATTGGGAGTAGATGGTGTCTTCGTTGGATCAGGTATCTTTAAATCTAGCGACCCTTACCGCCGGGCAAAAGCTATCGTAGAAGCTACAACGCACTTTAACGACGCCAAGATCATTGCAGAGGTCTCTCGCGGATTGGGCGAGTCGATGCCCGGCCTGGATGTACGCCAGATCCCCGAAAAGGAGCTGATGGCTACCCGAGGATGGTAAGATGATTATTGGTGTGCTGGCACTACAAGGTGACTTTCGGGAGCATGTAGACGTCTTGCGCCAGTTGGGGGTGGAGGTACGTGAGGTACGTCTGCCTGAACATCTGGCAGGGCTCGATGGTCTGATTATTCCCGGTGGTGAAAGCACCACCATCGGGAAGCTGGCGATGACTTTCGGCTTGATCGAACCATTGCGAGATTTTGTGGCGACCGGTCATGCTGTGTGGGGGACTTGTGCCGGTGCCATTTTCCTGGCGAAAGATGCCGGATATCCGCAGCCGTTGATCGGCATGATGGATATTTCTGTGGCGCGCAATGCTTTTGGTCGCCAGGTAGAAAGCTTCGAAACCGATCTAAATATGCCCGAGTTGGCCAAAGTGGCGGAGGGGGATGAGCCTTTCAAAGCCATATTTATTCGCGCTCCTCTGATTACCTCTGTTGGACCAGGAGTAGAGATACTGGCTCAGTTGGATGCGGGGCGGATCGTGGCAGCACGCCAGGGAAATATGCTGGTTACGTCTTTCCACCCGGAATTGACATCCGATCCCCGTTTTCATCGGTATTTTCTCCAGATGGTGAAACTCTGCATGGTGGCAACCACTTCTTCATAATTTCCATTGTATTAGAAAACTGGTCTATCCTGGCAGGCAACGCTATCGACTGATAGCTGTAGCCTGCCGGGATTCGGCCTGAGACTTACCGCGGGAAAGGCAATGATTTTGTAACCCAGGGCATATATCCGATGGGGGTTAAGCGGGGGGTCGGTGTAGCGGTCGGCGTGAAGGTGGGCCCTGGATAAGGATAAGCTGCGTTTGCCAACCTTTTGGTGGGTAAGCGAGGTGTAGCTGTGATAGCTGCATTTCCGCTTATACCCGGCCGGGGAAGTTGATCTTTGGCTGGATGGCTAAACAGACTGGAGTCAGCGGAGGAGATATCTTTTAGAGTAGCAGCAGTACCGGTGGCAGGCTGTAGCGTCGGTAAGTAGGCAGTTGCCAGAAATATACAGGCAAATAGGACAATGACGATGGAAAGCCGCGTTTGGTTTTTCACCTTTCCCCTCTCTATTTGGTTTAGGTGGCCACAAAACCGGGATTATTGGGTGGACAGAATTGATTGCCCACAAGAATATTGCCAGGTTACAGCCTCTAAAATGGTATATGGCCGAAAATTTACTGTACCTCTTCTATGCTAACATGACCGGTAGCATTCGGCAAACCTGGATTCTTCGTCGAGGAGGCGGGGTTATGGTAGGGGGAGGTTATCCTGGTTAGCACATAACCGGCCGATATTCTCCGGCAGGGGCCCCACTGTAGTAGCGGAAATGGCTAAAAGAGCTAGCCCTACCAGTCGCGACTGCTGTGAATTTGCCCCGAAATAATGGTTTGGCCATCTTCTGGTATGAGAGGCCGCTCTTATGCGGGATGGAAAAGAGGTGTGGATAGGAGGACAAGATTCTGGGTTTTTGGCGAGCAGGGGCTCACGAAGGATCAAACTGAAATGAGAGTGAAGCCACTATTTGACCGATAGTCTATAATGGTTTCACTCCCATTCGAAAAATGGTTACTGTGTTTCCTGGCGAGAATAGAACTCGTCTAGCGAGAATAGAACTCGATGATCAGTTGTTCGTTGATATCTTGATCAATTTCTTCGCGTTCGGGGTCACGCACTACATGGCCGACCCCATTGTTGGCTCGTAACCAATCCGGCACATACAAAGGATTGTCAATCATCTCGCTAACTTCGGGAATCTTGCGCGCCACTTCATTTAAGGATATCTCTTGGCCCACCACCACCAAAAAGGAGGGAATATCCACCCTCTTCCCGTTGACAAGAATATGACCATGGTTTACGAATTGGCGGGCTTGTGGCCGGGTTCGGGCGAATCCCAATCGGTAAACGACATTATCGAGCCGTCGCTCAAGCAATTTCAATAAAGCTACACCGGTCAGATCCCGGGCGCGTTGGGCATTCCTGAAAAAGCGCCGAAATTGTCCTTCGCGCATGCCATACATGCGTTTTACTTTTTGCTTTTCCCGGAGCTGTACACCATATTCGCTTTCTTTTCGTCGCTTATTCTGGCCATGCATACCGGGTGGCTGGTTCAGGCGTCGCTCCAGGCTCTTGCTACCGTTGCCGAAGAGATCTTTCCCTTCACGCCTGGAGAGCTTATTCTTTGGTCCTCGATCACGTCCCATTCACCGACACTCCTTTTTCAAGACTGGCGTAATAATATCCCAATTTGCTTAAATCCTGCAAAACCGGGTATGAAATTTCTTAATCCATAGAGGCTGATTTTCAACGCTTGTAATTTTAATGCTTTTTGTCAAAAATTGCAAGAATGAAGAAGGCTCCGGGTGTCCGTCATGATTTTGCGCACGAGCCTGACCTCGCGCTATAATCCATCTCCATAGCCTGTTTTCCAGGGTTGACGAAATCCTATTGCTCGAAGAGCTTTCTGTAAGTGTTTCTCATGGCTATTTCATCGGCCGTGCCCTTGTCA
>SHYO01000158.1 GCA_009692745.1 Chloroflexota bacterium | reverse complement strand
GAAGGCTTTATCGTACACTTCAGCTTCAAGGAAATGGCGCGATAATTGCACGGCAATGCGCTTTACTTCAGGGCCATATAAGATTTCCAGGTATTTTCCTACTTGCCGGTGCAGAATAATACGTTCCATCTCACCCAGGTCACGGTAGAGATGTTCCTGGAAAAGGGTATGGCTAAAGTGCCATTGGAAGAGACGTTGATTTTCCACCCGCTCCGAGCCACTCTCCTGCACCAGGTGGTGTTGCCGCTCGAGCACCCGCGTCAATTGGGTGGCCAATTGTTGATCATCCATTTCCCGGATGCGCGCCACTACCTGGGCGGTAAAGTCCTGCCCCTCCACGCTGGCAATCGTGAGGATATCTCGCAGCTCGGATTGCAGCCGGGCGATACGTTCGCCCACCACGGCATCCACCCGCGCCGGCAAATCCTCGAAATGCACCGGGCGTGACAGGTACCAGTTCCCACCGTCATCTATCGCCAGGATACCTCGCTCCTGTAGACTCCGCAGCAGTTCCACGGTGAAAAGCGCGTGGCCTTGGGTGCGCTGGAAGATCAACTTTTTGAAGGCTGGATCGAAGCGATGGGGGTTGAAAACGGCATCAATGTATTCCGAGACGAAGGTTTGCCCTTCTGTGGCCACATCCCGCTTATCCAGGTTGAGCTCAATCTCGGCATTGTACCGTTTGATCTCGGTCACTACCTGCTCCAAAGGGTGGCGGTCCCCATTCCGGCCAATGGCCACATCATTGGGACGAAAAGTACCAATGATGAAAATCTTACTCTCTGAGATGCGGCGGGCCAGGTGAAAAAGCAAAGAAATTGAGGCCTCATCACTCCACTGCATATCATCCAGGACCAGAATCAGCGGATTGCGCGTGGCTAATTTGCAGATCACGTTGGTGTACTGTTCGTAAAGGTGGGCCTGCTCCAAACCGCGCTGCCCTAAAGCTGGCTGCTCCTTCTTCCGCTGCACGATATTTTCGATTTTATCCATCCACTCGACCTTGGTCGCCAGGAAAGCCGCCCCCTTCATGATAAGCCCGGCCCCAGGCACAAAGACTTCGATCAAGTCCGGGCCAACATCGACCAGGGCGTCACCCGTCCAGCGCAACATACTGCGCAACCGGTTGGCATTATCCGGCGTGATCGTCTTTTCCGCCAGTTTAGCTTCTACGTCGCCGGTCAGCATGCCCAGCACCTCCCGGAAGGGCAGGTAAGCGTCTCCCGCACCGGTTTGGGCGTTACACTCCCCTATCGCCACCACCAGGTCGGTGTTTTGCTTTTGAGCTTGCTCGGTAAACGCTTTGATCAAGGTGCTTTTGCCGGCTCCTGGCTCACCGGTGACGAAGGCCACCTGTCCCTTACCCTGCAGGGTGGCCTCCAGGAATCTCTGCAGTACATCCATTTCGCGGCTGCGCCCCACAAAGACGTTGGTTTGTTCTACGAACGGGACGGCCGTGGTGGTCGCCTCGGTTATAACCAGCGGCTCGTCCGATTCTGTCTCCTGGTTGCGGGATACCATCGTGGACAACCGGTCAGCCAGCCCGCGAGATTTTTTCTGCTTACCCTTCGACTCGCGCCGGTCTAGCGGAATTGTCACCTGGCCGTAGTAACGTACGATCTCGTTTAATGTCGATTTTAGCGGATGCAGTGTCCCATCCGGGCCAGGCCGGATCTCCGCCGGGCGGTAGGTACTTACCATCAGTAAGGGAATCTCCTGGGCCTGGTTTTGTCCCTCGCTCTGTTTCAGACGGCGCGAGAGGTGGAACAACAGGGCCAGTGTGCCCGGATCGGCCCATTGCAAATCCAACAGGCCCAACACCAGGGGATGGCGCCGCGCCAGAGCTACCAACACATCGCCATATTCCTCATACAGGCGTCCCTCCTCGATGCGCTCCTGGTTGATCTTTGGTGCCGCCTTCTCTTTACGCAACGCTTCGAGCCACCGTACATCCCCCACCACCCGGGCAGCGGCTTCTGCCAAGACCAGTGAACCCGGCACAAACCTATTCAGCAGGAGGGGACCAACCTTCATGATAGCTTCACTCGAAGATTCCATCACCCCCCGCAAGCGTGAGGCATTTTGGGCAGAAACCGCGTTATCTTCCAAATCCCCGGAGACGTGCCCTGTCAACAGGTGCATAATCTCGATAAAGGGGAGCAGCGCCTCTCCCCCCTGGCGACATTCACCCATAGCCACCACCAGACTGGGATGAATGGTCTGTACCTGGCTAACTACGCCCTCTACAAAGGCCCGGCTGTTGCTCTCAGCGGAACCGGTAATAAACGCCACCTGTCCCTGGCCTGCCATAGCGCGCCAAAGGAAGACATTTAGCAAGGCAAATTCTTTTTCACGACCGGCTAACCCAGGAGGAGATTCCACCCGGGTCACACCAGGATATTTCATACTGTAGAACTCCTTACAGACCCTGAAACAGTATTATATCTTCAAACCGGCATAATGGGCTCTATTTCCAGGTAAAACTCTTCACAGGTCCGCGGGCACTCAGAGGCTCCCCGGTACGGGAATTATCGGCATTCGTCCCCGTCTCGTGCATAACCTGCACACTCCACGAAAATAGAGTGGGGCCCTGCAGCGCATTGTGGAACGAAGCCGGCAAGCGCCAACTGGTAGCCTTCAACCAAACTTCCTGTTCTACCCGGTGAGAACTATCCTGAGGGATATTTGGCGTCGTCAGCCGGACGACATACCATTCATCCGGCCGCAAGATCCCTGGAGAAGCCCAGGTCAATACTACCGGATCATCGGGTCCAAACTCACTTTGGTCCGGCGGCATCAAAGACCAGGGTACGGTGTAGGCATAAGAAGGTGTCATCGTGGGTAGCAGAACGGTTGGGGTGGGCGTACGAGAAGCCACCGCCGTAGCTCTAACCGTTGAAGTCGCGGTATTTGTAGACAACGGTGTCCTGGTAGGCTTGCCCCGGTCAATAAAGATCACATCTCCCACTTGCAAGATAACATCAGAATTGGGGAAATTGTTGACACGCACGATGTCATCTAACGTCACACTATACTTTGTGGCAATCGCCCCCAGGGTATCGCCACTCTTCAAGGTATAGGTAATGGCTCCCTCTCCCAGGGCATTGGGAACTGCAGTTGCCACTGGCGCCGTCGGTTTTTTGATTTCAATATTCTGGAGCTGCAATGGCACAACCAGCTTATCTCCAATGCGCAGAATTTGCTCCGGACCAGAGAAATTATTAGCTTGAATGATCGCCTCGACGGTAGAGCCTAGTCTAATAGCAATCAAGATCAGGCTATCGCCCTCCACTATCGTATAGGTAACGCTGGGTGGCAAAGGCGTTGGTGTTACAGTCGATGTAGGCGTCGGTGTGCCGGTGGCAGTGGCGGTCGACGTGGCTGTGCCCGTCGGAGAGAGAGTCGGTAAAGGGAGGGCCGAAGGCGTCACCACCGAAGGGCGCATCGCCCACATAGAGCCCAGTAATGCTCCCGCCGCTAACAAAAATACCGTTGACTCTATCAGCGCCCGGACAAGGGAGCGGGGCTTTTCATGCCTTAATGCCACGCCACACACACTGCATTGCTGGGCACCGTGGTTCAGTCGGGCGCCACATTGAGGGCAGCGCTGCACCACGCGGGGTGGCGGCAAAGGATTACCACACGTGGTACAATGCGTGCGCTCAGAGCCAGTCATCACGGTTCCGCAGTGAGGGCAAATCATAGCACTCACAAAGGAACCTCTACTCTACAATCGTGATTTTCCATGCAGAAACCGGCCGGTTAGCTGCCCATAAAGCGGGTGGCCGCCGCCGATAAAGCTTTACTGACCGCATTGGTGGCAAACACCTCATCCAATTTAGGTGCCACCCAGGCATAGCTGTCGACGATATCCTTCCGCATACTTTTGATTCTTCCCAGGTCCGAAGTGGGCGAGTTGAACTCTTGATTGAGTCCTTGTAACTTGGCCAGCAGATTATCCCGGGCAGTTTGTGGTAGCGTCAATTGCTGATTAACCAACAACTCCAACGCCTGGAAAACTTGATCTACAGAGGGTTCGGCCGCCGGCATCGGAGTCGGTTGGGCCGCCTGAGGTTGTTGGGTCGGATGCTGCATACTTTGTCCCATGATCTGAGCCAACACCGAGCCCAATCCCACACCCGCTCCCAGGCCCAGACCGGTCTGCGTTGCGCTGCCGGCCCCTTCACCACCGGCTTTGGCCGCGTCGCCCAAGGCCCGGGCTGCCTTGAACTGCATGTAGGCTTGCATATCACCAATAGCGCCCATAGAAGCCCGCTCATCGATAGCCTTCTGAGTATCCTCGGTGGGCGATATGGACGTGATATAGAGGGTCTTCAATTGCAAGCCCAACGCGCTGAAATCGTCGCGAAGCTTGACCCGCGTTGTCACGCTCAGTTCATCAAACATGCGCGGTAGATCAAAAATAGACTTACCACCTTCGGCCAGTACATCGGTAAAGCGAGAAATGACAATCCCGCGCAGGAAGCTGACGATGTCATTGGTAGTATAAAGCCCTTGTACCCCGACAATCTTATTTACAAATAACTGAGGATCCCCAACCTGCATACTATAGGTACCGAAGGCCCGCAACTGCACCAATCCCAATTCGCTATCCCGTAGCGCGATGGGCTGGGGAGTGCCCCATTTGAGATCGAGGATATCGCGCATGTTCACGAAATAGACCTCGGCCTTAAACGGGGTCTGGCCACTAAATAACACACCAAGAAAATTTACCAACACAGGAATATTGGCAGTGCTGATCGTGTGGCGGCCGGGCTGAAGAACATCCAGTGCCCTGCCATCGCGGAAGAAGATGGCAACCTGGGATTCTCGTACAATGACCTGTGATCCCAACCGAAAATCACCAGAACCGGTTCCCGGCACGCGATGCACTATCTCATCCGTAGGAGCATCGGCATATTCAACAATATCAAAAATTCGTGGCATTAGGTAAACCTCCAATAATCACAAAAGGCTCATTAAGAACAGTAGAGTTGGATAGATTTAAAGTTTGCCCGCCGGTTGTCTAGGGATTACCCTTACGCAAGCCTAGAATCAAATCCTGGCGCTCGCTGAAGCGTTCGTTCAAAGCATCAATCGTCATTACCAATTCACCCGCTAATTTGCTGACATCGGCAGGCAGGGCGCTGCCGAATATGTCTAAGGATTTGCTTAACTGGACGACCCCATCCTCCAGTGAAGCGTCGAAGTTGTAGAGAGCATCGAGGGTCTTTTCATCCACCTTTACCTCGTCAAAAAGACCTGTATAACCGTAGGTGGCCGTCTTCAGGCGATCGATCAACAATTGGAGCTTCATCAAAGCCCGCTCCAAAGTCATCACCACACTCAATTGTCCTTTCTCGGTCAAGTCCATCTGGAGGGTGGAGATGCGCCGGCGCAACGTATCAAAACTTCCGGCTATGTGCAGACGCAGCAGTTTATCCGCCTCGCGGCGATCTTGCTTATCCTTGTATCCTTTATAGCCGGGAATATTGCGCACCAGATCCCGAAATGTATTTGAAGCCTTGCCCATTCCTTCTTGTATCGAGCTCATAACCGAACCTCCTTAAATTCACCTGATCACATCGTGCGAGTTAGACTATGAGAATCATCTAACACACGATTTCAACAGAAGCATCAAGGTATGAAAATTTCAGCCCCACAGAAGGGACATTTCACGACGCCTTTGCCCACCAACTCCCGAACCCCACCACAGTTGGGGCACTTGGTCGTAGCCAGCTCGCTGGCAGCCTTAGCATAGAGAATACCATCGTTCCAGTTGATATATCCCGTAAACAAGCCTTTACCTACCAGATCATAGATATAGCCTTTTACCTGGTCCCGGTTCGTTTTTAGTTCAAGAGCTACGTCGGCGACTTTCACCTGTCCCTGAGTTTCGACCATATTCAGGATCTTGCGCTCTTTTTCAATCTCGCCATATTCTTTCGCCTCAGATTGCCCCCGGATCATGAGATAGATGCCCCCCCCCGCCAGGGGTAATACCAGAATGAGCACAACGATCAATCCCAAGGCAAAGCCTGAGCCACGTAGGGTGCCCTCAGCCATACCTGATCCCAACCACACAACCGCTCCCAAAGCAATGATCAGACCAATGGCCAACATAATGATCCCTGTGATGCGACCGCTGGCTACCATACCACTTCCCTTTCTTTAAATTATGCCGCGATCTGTAACCCGAGCTTCTGATTTGCCAGATATGGGCCGGCTTCGGTCTGACAGTTTTGGCCTGACACCTTTCTCATCGTCGATGGATCCGGTCAGCCAACACCGCCACCGCCGCCGCCCCCCCCACCACCACCGCCGCCGCCGCCACCAGACCAACCGCCCCCACCACCGCCACTGGACGAAGGACTGCTGGTCAAAACCGACGAGGCATCATTTAGCATGCCGAATAGGCCATCACTCATACTCTGGAGGGAGGCGCCCATATTAGTGGACATCTGTTGTAACGAGGGCAGGCTGCCCCCTTCACCACCTGGCGTCCCCATCTCTCCACTGCCGCCACCCAAGGTGCCTGCCCCGCGATGGCCGTAGCCATACCCCGGATAGATCGGCGGATAGAAGCCATACCAGGCCGGAGCAGGGGTATCGACAGCAGCAAATTTAGCCACGTAGCCCCGTTCCAGGCCAAAAGCGATGGCATAGGGCAGGTACTTTTCGAAGAGATCCTGGGATTGCTTCAAATCCTTATATTTCTCGATGCTCTCCAGATATTTTTTGAAGGCCCGCCACTTAGCGGTCGCCTCGGCGCCGAGTTGGGTGCGACGGGGCATGAATGAACCGATGATAATCAGAACCAGGGAGAGAATGGCGCCCACAATGGGTAAGAGCACAATCAATTCAGCATATTTAAACAGCCAGCCACTTAAGACAACCCCCAAAACCACCATGAAGACCAGCGCCGCAATTCCCAAACCGATATACATATTGCGCGTGCTCTGGGGGCTGGCGGGGAAATACCCCAAGCGCACCAACTCAGTATACATTTCGGTCTGAATTTGAGGGATGGAGCGGTAAAAGCGATTTTTCAGACTCGAAAGCTCTACCTGGTCGCCCTCTGCAAACAAGCTATCCATTAAAGTTTGTTCATAGGACATCAATCCAGGTGGGTTAGCCTGAACCTTTTCAAACCTATAATCTTTTGAGCCACCCAGCCCCAAGAAGCCTTCGTGTTTAATCTCCGTCATGCGCAGCACACCGCGGCGCGCCAGGTCGATAATCGTAGCCAGGATATCTTGCAAGTCGGCCTTTTCGTCCAACAACGTACCGGGAATTCCGGCCGGATGATTAGCAGGAGGTTCAGAGATGTAACTGGCGGCCAGGGCCACATGCGGATCGCGCCCGCGGTTGTACCAGAGCAGATATAACCCTATGCCACCACCGATGAGCAAAAGCAATGAGAAGACCAGCAGCCCCAGATTAACCAGGGGCTTAACCCGCTCATCGTAAGCGCGGGTCTGATCATCCGCAGCCTGCCAGCTCGGCGCTGCCGCAGACACCAGCCCGTGCGGGAATTGCACCCTGACCTCTATTTCCTGATTTGGCGGGATATTCTGGGCGGTGAATTCGACTGTGCTACCGTCCACCAGGCGGGATTGGGTACCACTAAAACCATAGCTGGCGAACTTCAACTGGTCATTGGTGAAGCTTCCCGGCAGATGTACCAGGATGCGGGATGAGCGGATGGGTTCCGTATGATTCGGGAAAACAGCTTTCCAATAGAGTTGGTCTCCGTCGGGATAAATGCGCAATCCCCCTACGACGGTATAGCCAATCTGGAAAGTACGCTGCGTATTCGCAGTAGCAGGATACTGCCACCGGATACGGTGATCTCCATTGTCCAGGCGCTGTGTCGTAAAACCATATGTACCACTGCTATTGGGGGTATACTGGCGATTCCCTTCACTCACCTGGATATCGGTGAGGCGCTCGACGCGGCCCATGGGAATGTCGCGTAAGCCGAAAGTAAAAGAACCCGAGGTATAGACGTAGGTATGCGTCTCCACCACCCGGAAACTGCCATCCTGTTGCACAGTAATATCAGCATCCAGGCGATCCCAATAATAGCTTTTGTCCTTTGCCTCGGCGTTACCTGCAACCCCCAAGACCAATACAGCGACCAATAGCCCCAAAATTGCCACCAGCCACCGCAACCATGATTTCATTTTAATTCACTCCTGGCGAAGACGGCAAAACTGCAACATACCTCACTTTGCTTCGCCACCTTATCAATCATAGCATATCCGACTCGAAAGAAGAAACTGTCTGGACTTTCGGGACGTAAAAACAGAGCAGGGTGGAGCCATAGCGCCGTTGATCTACCATCTCCAGGTGCTGCAAATCCACCTCCTGGTACTCTTTTGGGTGTATTTGGACTACCACCTGCCCATCTTCCGATAGCCAACCAGGCCGGTCCAGCAGGCGCAAGGCCTTCAGCCACATTCCCTGGTATTGCGGTGGCGCCACATAAATCAAATCAAAAGCCGAAGGAAGGCCTGCTAGAAATCGAAAGGCATCTCCCCGCACAATTTTGGCGTCCCTTTCCAGGCCGGTATGTTCAAGATTGCGCCGCAAAACCTGTATCACCTTCTGATATAATTCTACGAAAATCACTTCTCTGGCGTTTCGGCTTAAAGCCTCAATGCCAATATTTCCTACCCCAGCAAAGAGATCCAACACCCGCGCCTCCACAATACCCCCACCCAAAATATTGAAAAGGGATTCCTTGACCCGGTCTGTCACGGGACGGGTGGTATCAGCGGGTGGCGAGAAGAGCTGCCGGCCTTTAGCCTTGCCAGTTATGACGCGCATGAGCAATCCTGACCTTATTAAAAACAAACCCGGGCCACCAGCAATGCTGGTGGCCCGGAGTTAAAGAAGCTGGTTAAGCGAATTACTGGCTGGGCAGACCGTTATAGATAGCCGAGTCCACCGCGTTGATGTCAGAGGCATCGTTGACAATCACAACCACGGGTTGGCTGCTGGTAATAACTGCCGAACCGTACCAACCGCCCTCGGGGCGACCGGAGCTCGGCACCGGGGAGCTGGGATGCGCCTGGTACCAGTTTACGGCGCCGCTCTGCGCCACATTGTTCTGGGTCAGGGAGCCCGCCGGAGCGCCATCCCAGCCGGTAAACTGGATGGTAATATTGGCAGGACCACTACCGACGTTCATCACCTGGACACCGGTGGTCAACACGGTAGAGGTATGCTTGCGGCGCACCAAGGGCAAAGCCACCTTGGTAGAAGCGTCAGCCTGGGTAGGCGCGTTATAAGAACCAGCCGAGGCATTCGCACCAGAGCCTGTAGTGTCATTTACCATCGCTACCACAGGCATGTTGGATTGGATCACAGCGTTACCAAACCAGTGATCAGGTACATGGGTCTGGGCGCTAGAGCCATGATAAATGGCCTGAGAGGAATTGGGCTGGATGGTCACATTATCGGTAAAATTTCCGCCCGTGGGGCTGCTGGGATCGGCGTGGTACGAAACAGTTACGTTAGCGGCTGTGCCATTCAGGTTCACAATCTGCAAACCAGTAGTACCAAAGTAATTCCGGCGAATCAAGGGAGCGTACAGGGTGGTCGAAGCCGCGCTGGACGGCACGCCGGAGAATCCGCCGACGGCCTTGGCCCCGGCAACGTCCGTAAAGGCTTGTACGACGATCGGCTTATCAGCCGTCACCGAAGCAGCGCCCAGGAAACCTGTGGGTACACCCAAGTCGGCACCAGTATTCGGCAAACCGGAGAAGTCAGTGCTGTTCAAATCCCAAGTATGGGAAGTACCAGGAGGAATCGAGGCCGTCACCGTCTTGGCTGGGGTGCTGCTGCCGCGCGGCAGGATATTTATAGTGACATTGGCACTGGCAGTAGTGTCCGTGTTCTGGACCGAGATCATCGAGTACTGATTGACGTAGGCGCGAACCACCAACGGCACCAGCACGCTACTCGCGGGCGGAACGCTACCATAAATGGCTGCACCACCGGAGCTACCCCAGTCGGTGCGGGCAATAGCCCCGATCAATTGATCTGCGCTCACTACGACAGCATACGCGCCATCACTCAAAGCAGACTCGCCGGGCAGATAGAAGTTGGCGGCTGCCCCCGGACCGGCGACGCGGGTGAGAGGAATCTTGGGACCACCGCTTTGAGGGTAGAAATCAGCTACGATGTTGGCCGGGCCGGTAGTGCTCAGGTTTTGCACCTGAATACCGCTGCTGCCGGCGCCGGCGATGCCCAATAAGCGGCTGGCGAAGGCCGTGTGCGCCGTGCCATTATTCACCGAACCGTTGAGCAGCACAGCCGCTATCACCGCCAGAGCTACTGCTGCAGTAACAATAATACTAATTCGTTTCACTGGTTGCCTCCTTGAATATTTCTATAATCCTAATTTGTTACCAACCCGATTGATTGCATTGCGTTTTTGTCACATTTACTCGACAAAAATCCCGTTATTTGTTTCCCTGTAAACTCTCTATCTGCTGCGAGGCGATAAAGGTCATGTAATCACCTGCCGGGGAATGTTTCACCACATTTTTAAAATCGGCCAGGGCCTTCTGTTGCTCACCCATCCGCATGTACAAAAACCCTCGGTTGTAATAGATTACCCCACGATTAGGATCTAACTCCAAGGCTTTGCCGTAATCCGCTATAGCCTGATCCGGTTTTCCCGACTCGTCGTAAGCCGAAGCACGGTTGCCATAAGCATCTACCATCTTTGGTTCCAACTCAATGGCTTTAGAAAAATCAGCAATAGCTTCGTCATACTTATGCTGAGCCGCATAGGTTGAAGCCCGGTTATTGTAGGCTGTGGCATAATCCGGCTTCAACCGGATGGCAGCCTCATAATCTTTCAAGGCCTCGTCGTACTTACCCATCCGAGTATATACATAGCCGCGGTTATTGTAAACCGTTGCCTGGCTAGCATCCAGTTCCAGAGATTTGGTATAATCTGCAATCGCAGCATCCCAATTCTGCTGGGCATCGTTGCCAAAAGCTCGATTGGCGTAGATAGCCGCATTAGCTCTATTAGCCTGTATGTCGGCGGTAAAGGCATCCACAGCCTTCTGATATTCGCCTCGGTTAAGGTACTGTTCGCCCTGGTTTGTATTGCCCCCTAAAGTAACCCAACCACTGCGTAAAGCAAAAGTCGCTAAAAGAAAGGTTACAACAAAAACAGCAATGCCAAACAGCCAGGAGCGATAATTAAATTGGGTCATCACGCTTTGCATCGGTTTCAGTATATAGGTTAACAGGCATTGGGTCAATACTCCATTAGGGGTATATTCGATTAAATATGCCTGTCAGAGGTCCTTTCTTCCTCATCTTTATTCATAAACTAAACCTCAGGGGATTTCACCCGCCACCCTAATATACCCCATAAGGATTAGAGCGGCACATACGGCAGCGGATGGGAAGCTGATAAGCGGATAACTGCTACATCACGCCATACCCATCCGTTTATCCGCTTCTATCTGCTGCATCTCTCACCCCCGGCAGCGGATGGACAGCATATTATAGCAGCTTATCCATTTTATGGCAATATGGCGCATTGCCTCATTGAAAATCTTACTTTGGCGGATTCGTTGCCTCAGATAATAATGTTACCCGATCAGGTTGCACGACAAAAATGGTCGGGAGGAAAGAGGCTATGATGAGTCAGAAAAGTAAACGTGAACTTTTGGAAACTATCGC
>SHYO01000157.1 GCA_009692745.1 Chloroflexota bacterium | reverse complement strand
GCCGCGATTGCTGCCCTGCAACAGACCTTCGGCTGGCGCGCCTACGTGACCGCCGCTCCCGCCGCCCACCTGACGCTCGAGCAGGCCGTCTTGGCCTACCGTGATGAATGGCTGATCGAACGGGGTTTTCATCGCTTGAAGGGGGTGCCTCTCTCACTAGACCCGTTGTTCGTCAAACGCGACGACCAGGTGGTGGGTTTGACCAACTTGTTGAGTGTGGCCGTGAAAATGTTGACCTTGATTGAGTTCGTGGTTCGATGCAACCTCAAACAAAACCAAGAAAAGCTCACCGGTCTGATCGAAAACAACCTCAAAAAGGGTATCGACAATCCCACCACCGAGCGGTTATTGAAGGTGTTTGATAAGATACACTTAACCATCATCCATCTCCCTGGGCAATCCATTCGCTATATTCCACCGTTATCCGGCTTACAGCCCCGGATCTTGGAGCTTTTGGGATTGTCGCCGGATGTTTACACCAAATTGGCCGAAAATTGAGATATGTCATTTTTATTTCAGCGAATGGACAGACATATTCTAACAGTTTTCTCGATAAGATGACGGTATAGAGGCGGAAATGTATACGGGTAGGCGAGCGGATGCGATTTGTACGAAAGGGGCCATAGATATATGATATCTGCTGTCATGAGAGATGCAACGATGTCCGTAAAAGGGATTAGAGGGTAATTTAATCCAAGGCTAAGAGACAATAAGGAGGCATGAGATGAATTTCAAGATGACGCTTGTCAACAACAGTGCTTTTCCGATCGATGTGGTCCTGCGCGGCCCGAATAGGAAGGTGGTCACCACACCGCTGAGCCCTCACATGAAGGCGGCGATCGGCACCTTCCCTTTCGGCTCACAGTCAGGCGGGACTAACCTCTCCGTCGAGGTGCGCAGCACAACACCTCACTGGAACTTCAAATTCGAGGCGAATTCGGGCGGGTCGGTTGATCGTTCCCAGGAGTATCATTACATGCCGGACAACAAGGCCAACGTCTACCAGCACATCGGCCCGAGCACAGGAAATTGGAAGGATATGGCGCTCTCCTTCTGTCCGGCCTTCTCCTCAAAGTCCTGGATGAGTCTCCTCGATACCGGGCCGGATGACACGCTCGCCAGCATCACCATTCCGGGGACGCATGACACGGGGACCTATGGGGGTGGGGGATTGCTCCAGAGGTCGAATCAATGCCAAACCCTCAGCATACAAGATCAGCTCAACGCCGGGATTCGTTGGTTCGACCTGCGCCTGGGGATCGTTGGAGAAGAGCTGGAAGTACACCATTCGAGCTATCCCCAGAACGTCTTTCTCGGGAAAGACATCTTGCCGGCCATCAAGACCTTTCTGGCGCAGCAGGGCACAGAGACCGTCATCCTGTGTGTCAACCAGGAGGGGGGCAGCTCCGCCAGCCCCCAGGGTCACGGTTTCAACGGCCTCCTCCACAAGTTCATGATGGCGGGCGTAACCCAGAATAAGCTCTACGACCGCCCAGAAATGCCCAAGCTGGCCGATATGAAGGGCTGCGTGGTCCTGATGCGTCGAGACGCTGGAGCGAATTTTGGCATCCAGGCGCAAGGCTGGCCGCCCGATAAGAAAGATACTTTCTTCAGCCCTGCCGGGAACCCCAAGATCAAGTTTTCCATCCAAGACGCCTACGCGTATGGTACCGACTACCTGACGGCGAAGTGGCGAAACGTCAAAGATCAACTGGCGGTGGCGGCCGGCAGATCGGACGGTGAGGCCTGGTACATCAACTTCACCAGTGCGAGCAGGGCCCCCCTGACCGACCCGATCGACATCGCTATCGACCAGACCAATCTGCAGGGAGTGAACTACCAGTTCCATGCTTACCTGTGTACCCAGGCGAGTCCCATGCACTTTGGCACCATCCCGATGGATTTTCCAGAATCCCCTGAAGGTCTCGTCAAGCTGCTCATCTCGATGAATAAGCTCAAGGGGATCTGATAGGATGGCTCCGCAGAGAGGGGTTCCCTAGTCTGTGCTCCAACACATCAAACCGGGCATACGCCTGTACGACCGCCGCACCGGGCAGGAGCGACTGGTGCAGGCGGTGGAAGACTACGGCCAGGTAGTCTTCCTGAGCTTCAAGCAGCCGCAAACCGGCGCCATCGACCGGCAGCCTTATCCGGCGGTCGAGATCGAAAGCCGCTTCGAGCTCCTGGGAAGAGATAGCCTGGCTTTCCGCGCCGCGCCAGAAGTAGTATCTCTGGTGGCCGAAGCCTATCGCCTGCGCTACGCTTACCTGGTCAACCATCTCTTCGCCACCGAAACTTCCCTCATCGATTTGCTACCCCACTAACTGGCGGCCGTTTATGGGGTCCACCCCGCCAACGGCGATGCCGCTGGCGCCGAACCCGGCATGCTGGACCTGGCCGGGCACTTGCGTTTCCTGCTGGCCGATGATGCTGGCGCTGGCAAAACCATCATGGCGGGCCTGCTGATCCGCGAGATGTTGCTGCGCCGTATGGTGCGGCGGGTGCTGGTGGTGGCACCGGCCGGGCTGGTGGGTAACTGGCAGAGCGAGCTGCAGCTCCTGTTTCGCCTGCGCTTCCAGATCCTTTCCAGCGCCGCTGCCGAGAACGACCACAACCCCTTCAGCGATCCGCGCTATAACCTGGCCATCATCAGCGTCGATACCCTCTGGCGGGATCGAATGCGAGCTGCTTACCTGGCGGCGCCACCCTATGACCTGGTGATTTTCGACGAAGCCCATAAACTGTCGGCGTCGCGGAACGTAGACCTGACGATCAATCGGACGCGGCGCTATGAAATGGCGGAGCAGATTGCCGCGCAAAACCGCCATCTGTTGCTCATGACGGCGACACCCCACATGGGCAAAGATGACGCCTATTACCTGCTGTGGCGCCTGCTGGAACCGGAGCTCTTCGCCGCCGAAGCAGCCTTCAAGCGCCTGGGGGGATCCCAGAAGCGCCGCTATCTGCTGCGGCGCATGAAGGAGGAGATGGTCTCCTTCGACGGGATGCCCATCCTGCCGCCGCGGGAAAGCAACACCATTGCCTATCCTTTGCGCCCGAGCATAGGCCAGGAACAGGATCTCTATACCCAGGTCACGCGCTATTGCGACACCTATTATGATCTGGCCCGGCAGCACAACAGATCAGCGGCCCGCCTGGCAATGGGCATTCTGCAACGCCGCCAAGCTTCCTCCACCTGGGGGGTGTACAACTCCCTCAGGCGCCGCGCCGAAGCCCTGGGCCAGATGGTGCAGGAAATGGATGCGCGCCGCCTGACGGATGCGGAGGTCGAAGAGCTGCAGCGTCGCCTGCCCGACCGGGATATCCACGATACGATGACCGGCGACGAGGAAGAGAGCCAGAGTGGGGAGGAGGAATCGGAGCGCCAGGATGCCCAGGTGCTCTCGGCCACGGCGGCGCGCACCCTGAGGGAGCTGCGCAGCGAGTTGGTCGAGGTGCAGCGGCTGGTGAATCTGGCTCGCACGGTAGTGCTGCGTGATCCTGCGGTCCCTGCAGAAGGCGCCGAGCCTGAAGTGGTCGCAGAACAGGTCACGGGGGTGCGCCGGTTTGCGGCTGGCCGCTGCAAACCGGCGCCGGCCCATCTGCTGCTGGCCCTCCACCCGGCCCCGGCAGATGCGCTGGACCGGTCCCAGGGCGGGAGCCTGGCGGATGTCCAGGATACTGCCCCAGTAGTGGTTTTCCTGGTACAAAGCCTCGGGCAGCCGGCGCTGGAAAAGCAACGCCGGGAAGAAGAGGCCCGTCTGCCGGAAGGGGAAAAGCAACTGCGTGTGGCCTATAACCTGCGCCAGGCCAAACTGCTAACGCAGCGGCGCCAGTTATAAGAGGCCACGGAGCGGGGCGTGCCCGCAGCGGCGACCCACCTGCGCGCCTGTACCGGGTGCCCGATCCCTTCAGCCGCCTGGTGGCCCGCAAGGTGGGCATCTTCCGCCTCAACGCCACAGAGATTATCGCAGCGGCAGATTGAAACCCACCACGGGTTAGGATATAATGTGGGTAATAATAGTGTTACTCTACGGTGATAGGGCAGACAAAGTTGAGAGGGTAAATGCAAGCTTACCGCATAGAAACTACGATTGCTCAGAATGGAACCTTGCTTATTCAAGGTGTGCCTTTCCGGGCCGGTGACAAGGTAGAAGTTATCATTCTCCCATCCCGATCCCAAGAAAAGCAGGAACCGCAAAACCGCTATCCCTTGCGCGGTAAGGTGATCCGCTATGAGGCGCCTTTCGATAGCGTAGCCGAGAACGATTGGGATACATTGCGGTGATTGTCCTTGATACCCATGTTTGGGTCTGGTGGGTAGATGATGCTGAACGGCTCTCCCAGGCTCAAATTACAGCCATCACGGCGAATGAAGGGGAAATTATCGGTGTCAGCGCGATTTCCTGTTGGGAAATTGCCATAGAATCAACCCGTTTACCCGGTGAATTTCACCGCGACCTTGCAGATCAGATCATTGTCGCGACGGCAAGAATCTACCAGTCCCCCTTAGTAACTTCGGATGCGAAGATACTGGGGTATCCGCATATTCAGACCATCCGGTAAGGACAATAAGCTGCCATATAGCACCAGGAGAAGCGCTATGCCCGGGAATCAAGCCCGACCGGCTCTGGAAGAAATTCTGCAAACCCTGCGCTCCTACCTGCCCGAATTTCACCGCCGCTATCACGTGAAATCACTGGGTGTTTTTGGTTCTTATGCGCGCGGCGAGCAGCGCAAGCGGAGTGACCTGGATATTTTGGTGGAGTATGAAGAAACCCCGACACTTCTACAAATGGCAGCTCTGCAGCGGGAGATGAGCCATATCGTGGGTATTCAAGTTGATCTTGTGTTGAAGCGCACCCTGCGCCCCGCCTTTGCCGGCCGCATCCTCTCCGAAGTCATCTATTTATGAAAATCTATTTATGAAATCTATTTATGAAACATTCGCGAGCATACGCCGAATATTTGCGAGACATCCTGCACTATGCGACCAAAGCTCAGGATTTCCTGGCAGATACAACCTTCCCAGAATTCGTTGCCAATGAGGAGAAAGCTCTGGCTGTACTCCACGCTCTGCAAATCATAGGTGAAGCGGCAAACAGATTGCCACGACGACTAACGCAGCAATATCCAGATGTGCATTGGGCCGATATCACCGGTATGCGGAACTTTATCGCTCACGGCTATTTTCACGTTGATCTTGAGATTGTCTGACGGACAGTGCATGAGGATCTACCCTCCCTACAAGGGTCCATTGCTCGCATATTGGCAGAGATCAGTGGTGGGGAGACAGAACCATAGTTCCGCTATGGTACAGGTGCTGCAGGAAGGATCCTGAACACCGTATCGGGAGCCGGAAATATTGTGATATAATAGGTTTGCGTATGCAGTACGCATGGGCATAGGCTATACATCAGAGTAATGGCACAGGCAGGGATCATGGCACCAGGGAACCTGGCACGCATCCGCATTGAGATACCCCAGGAGCAGATAGCAGCATTCTGCCACCGCAACCAGGTGCGGCGCCTAGCTCTCTTTGGCTCGGTGCTGCGGGAGGATTTCGGTCCAGAGAGCGATGTGGATGTTTTGATCGCCTTTGAGCCGCAGGCCCGGATTGGCTTTATGGCTTTGGGACGCATGCAAGAGGAGTTAACCGCCATCTTCCGCCGTCCGGTAGACCTGGTGCCTCAGGATGGGCTAAAGCCCTTGATCCGGGAGAGTATCCTTTCCAGCGCCGAGGAGCTTTATGCGGCCTGAGAAATTGTACCTGACGTCAAATGGCGCAGCATTGTAGGGTTTCGCAACATTGCAGTGCATACGTATTTTGCTGTCAATTGGTCTATCGTTTGGGTCACGGCTACAGAAGATGTGCCCTTGCTACGAGAGCAAGTTATGCAGATTTTATCAGACGAATATCAGGACGAATAAATGCAAGCTTACCGCATAGAAAACATGAGTGTTCAGAGGTGCAAGTATGACTTGTCGGGACGAAATTCTTACTTGTGCGCGCTTACTCGTTAGCCAAACCGGTCGGAACGAATTTACCATTCCAGACATTCTGGATGCTATGCGTGATCAGGGTACCCGCTATAAGGACTCTACTATTCGGACTCATATAGTGTCCAGCAGGATCGGACCAGCGAACTCCCGGCCCTCAGCAAGGAAGGGGAGCTATCTCCACGGGATCAGAGTGAGCTGGAACGCTATCTGACATTGGAACACCTGGTACGGTTAGCCAAAGCCCATACCGCAGGCCAGCTCATCTAATTTAAATGGAAAATTATGGCCGAGATCGATGTGCGCGAGCTAAAAATTTTGGCTTCAGAGATTTTGTGGGAGGTGCGGGACCACCGCGCCCGGTACGTGATTACCTACCGCGGCCGGGCCGTGGGCCTGCTCCTGCCCATCGAGGAGCTAACGGTGCGGGAGGCAGGCCTCGCGTCCGCAGAGGCGGAGACTGCCTGGCAGGAACTGGAGCGCCTGGGGGCAGAGATTGGCCACGGCTGGGAATCGCCCCAGAACGCGGCGGAGATCATCTCGGAAACGCGCCGTTAAGGACGCGTCACGGGGTACCTATACCATCGATGCCGGTGTCTTCTTGAACGGTTTCAATCCTCACGAGAAAGCCGCGTC
Organism: Chloroflexota bacterium; assembly: GCA_009692745.1. GTDB lineage: Bacteria > Chloroflexota > Anaerolineae > Epilineales > SHYO01 > SHYO01. The sequence continues at coordinate 5,124 of SHYO01000157.1, read as the reverse complement.
GCCCCTGTCCTGCCGGCCCGTTCCCCGGCCGATATACTGAGCGAGGAAACCCCGTGACTATCGGAGAAGCGCTGATAGATTCCGCTACGCGGCGGGCCGAAGTGTTGATTGCTACCCTGGGCGATAGGCCGGCGGTGGTGACCCTGGCATTGGATCTGCTGCTGGAGCAGGGGGCGGCCATCGATGAGGTGGTGGTGGTCCATACCGCCGCCGCGCAGTTCAAGATCGCGCGGGGGCTCAATAGAATAGCGGCTGAATTCCCCGGCTGCAGCGCCTATACTGCCGGTCACATTTCTTGCACGTATCGACCGCTGGAGTTGACGCTGCACGGCCGGCCGCTGGACGATCCCCAAGATGAGATTGAGACCGGCGCTGTCTTCACCGCTATCTATCGGGAGGTGCAGCAGCAGAAGCGCGCCGGGAAACGGGTACACCTGTCGATTGCCGGTGGCCGCAAGACGATGTCCGTTTTCGGCATGGCCGCCGCGACCCTGCTCTTCGACGCCGAGGACCGCTTGTGGCACCTGCTTTCTGATCCGGCCTTTGAAACGCAGGATCTGATGCACCGGGAAAAAGCCGGCGATGCCCGGCTGGTGCGCATTCCGGTGCTGGGTCTCGGCAGCCTGGCTTCTCCGCTGGCAACGCTGCTGGCCACCGATGACCCGGTGCAGGCGGTGGAGCGCCAGCAAGACCGCTTAAGCCATGAGCAGCAAGCGCAGCGCCGGGAGTTCTACGAAGAACGTCTTACCCCGGCCGAGCAAAGAGTAGTGGCCGAGATGCTGCGCCAAAGCCTGGCCACGCGCGGCCATCCCAGCTACCAGGATATTGGCCGCAGCCTGCACCTCTCTCCCAGGACGGTCGAACATCATCTGCGCGCGGCGTATAAAAAATACCAGGCGTTCCTCAAATTGTCCCCTGAAGTCCGGGTAGATCGTGCAGCCCTGACCGTATTTCTCGCTCCCTATTTCTCTGCCAAGTTTTCGGGGAAATCCTCACCTTTCTAAGCCCCTGAGGGTAAACCCCCAACAAAAATCCGGGGCGTCCCCCATGTCCCCCCACCCCAACTGCGATACGCTTGACGACGCGGTCATCCATGCGGCGTGTGGGGGGTATGGAGGTGGAGATAGAAGCCTGGCACAACACTAAAAATCATGCAATATTAACGTATACTGCATTGACTTCCCCCCTTTTGTCTCGTATACTGGCAAGAATCACGTCGTATTATGTAGACCAACGGCGCTCAGGCCGAGGGTATACAGCCCCAGGGAATCTCAGAAAAGTTTAATCCGCCGGTCTGGTGGATTAGATATATAAGGTAGATCAGGAGGATGTCTGTGATTGGAGAGAGTGTGATTGAACAAAGACACTATGCGGCTTTGGCCGGCCTGTTGCATGACATCGGGAAGCTGCGCCAGCGGGGTATGTCCCGGCCGGATATCCCGCCGGAGGATTTCCGCGAGGAGGCGCACCAGGTAAAGGTGCATGCGGCCTATTCCGGCGCCTTTATCCAGGCAACCGTGCCCCCGGTTTTCCAATCTGCTGCGCTACCTGGGTATTTGCACCATGCCGGCCGTGACTTCCGGGGCAAGATGACAAGTCCGCAACAATTTCGCCTGAGCCAGATCGTCCAACTGGCGGACCGGTTGGCTGCCGGGGAGCGGATAGACGAGTCCAAATCCGAAGATCTGCCCCAGGGTAAAGAGATGCGGCTGCACAATCCGCTGCTGAGTGTGGCGCTGGGCGATCAGATGCCTAAGCTTAAGGACAGCTACTTACCCCTGGGACCTACCCGGGTGGAACAAGATGCAGACTTCTTGCCCACCGGCGATGCCCAGGATATGCAGACCCAGCGCCAGGCGTACGATACCTTATGGCAGGAATTCGAGCGCCAGGCTCGCGATCTGCAGACCTTTGCCTGGCAGGCGGACCAAATCGATGGCTATATCGAAAGCCTCTACCTGCTGATGGGCAGGTACACCGGCAATGTACCCTCCGCTTACTATTACAGCACGCCGGATATCTCCCTGTTTGACCACAGCCGCAGCGTGGCCGCGTTGGCAAGCACGCTGTGCGATTTTAGCGATGCAGAATTGGCCGAGACCATACAGCAGGTCCAGGATTGGTTCCAGGCGCGACGCCAGTCCCCGCAGGCCCCGCCGCCTCCGGCGCTGGCACAAAAGCGCGTGGCGCTGCTGGTGGGCGGCGATATCGCCGGTATCCAGAAGTTCATCTATACCCTCAGCACGGATAAAGCCGCCCGCACCCTGCGCGGCCGCTCCCTCTATCTGCAGCTCCTGGCCGAGGGGGTACTGCGCTACATCCTGGCCCGGCTGGGACTGCCGCTGACCGCCGTGGTCTACAGCGGCGGCGGCCGCTTCTACCTGCTGGTCCCGCCCTCCTGCGCCTCCGGCCTGGCCGAAATCCGGCGCGAAGTAACCCATAAGCTGCTGCGCCACCACGGCACGGACCTCTACCTGGCCCTGGGCTGGACGGAATTGTGCGCTGCGGATTTCACCCCCGGCGCCATCGCGCAGCCGTGGGGCCGTATGCAGGCCGACCTGAGCCGGGCCAAACAGACCCGCTACCGGGAATTGGAACCTGACGAGATCTACCAACTGGTGCTGAAACCTGACGCCAGGGGTGGAAACGATGCGGCTACCTGCAATGTGTGCCATGCAGAGTGGCCCCGCTCCCTGATCCGCACCCGCAGGGCAACTGCGAGCGAGGCGGAGGAGACCGACGAGAAGGAGCTTTGTCCGCTGTGCAAATCCTTTGTCGACCTGGGACGCGCCTTGCCCCGCGCCACGCACCTGCTATTGGGCCTGGCAGAGGCGCAGACCCAGAAACGGCAAGACTGCTTCACCGCGCTGCGGGAATTCGGTTTGCAGGTCAATCTGTGGGATGGGAAAGATTTCCTGCTGGAACAGCCGCTATCCCCCGAACGGGTAGTACAACTGGCGCTGCAAGATCCCACCGGCGCGTCCGCCGATCCGCCAATACCTTCGCATGTGCCGGTGTCCCACGGCGTCCACTACCTGGTTAACCTGGTCCCCAAAACCGCCCGGGGCGACATCAAAACCTTCGAGGAAATGATAGAGGGAGCGCAGGGAATCGAGCGCCTGGGGGTACTGCGCATGGATATGGACAACCTGGGGAGTATCTTCGGCCAGGGATTGGGCGAGCGCATGACCCTGGCCCGCCTGGCAGCCCTCAGCCGCAGCATCAACCTCTTCTTTGAGGGGCGGGTTGCGGCGTTATGCCGCCGCGTCGACCGTGACGCCGAGGGGGAAAGCCTCTACGCCGTGTACGCCGGGGGCGATGACCTCTTCCTGATCGGCCCGTGGCAGGTTATGCCCGAACTGGCGCAAACCATCCACGACGACCTGGAGCGGTTCGCCGGGGGCAATCCTGCTATTCACGTCAGCGCCGGTATCGCCCTGATCCAGGATAAATACCCTGTCTACCAGGCTGCCGAAGATGCCCACGCGGCGCTGGAACACGCTAAAGCCCTGGTAGGGAAGAACGCCATCACCTTCCTGGGACGCACCCTGCCCTGGGATAATGATAAGGTAGGGGATTTCGCCGATGCCCAGGCCAGCTTTGAGGAACTTAAAGGGTTACAAGCTCCGACGGATCAGGCAGAAGATGCAAAGGATCAAGGCGGCCGGGCTGCCCCCAAGGCCTTGCTGCGCAAATTGTTGGAGATCGACGCCGAGTATACGGCCTACAAAACGGCCTGGGAGCTGCAAGACCCTGAGCGGCGCCTCATCTGGCAGAATATTGAGCGCCCGCTGTGGGGACCGTGGATGTGGCACACCACCTACGCGTTGAAACAGATGAAAGCGCGATATACTAAGCAGCCCGCGCTGCAAGCCGGCATCGAAGCGCTACACATCCGCCTGGTCAAACAAGATTTCCGCAATCTGCCCGCCGTCGGCCTGGCCGCCCGCTGGGTGGAGCTGCTGACGCGGCAGGGGAACAAAACAGATCATGTTTGACCAGTCTCTTTTCACAGACCTCAGCCTGAAGAAGGAAGAGCAGACTAGGGACTATAAAGTCAAGCTACCCGATCTGGATAACAATGAAGATCTGGCAGATTTTATAGCAGATATAATTGCATTTGCAAATGTGGCACGGAGAAGAGATGAGAGATGTTACCTGATTTACGGCGTCGATGATAAGAAGCGAGAAATATGCTCATTAGTGGGACAACATCTTAGACGAGTGCTTAGAAATCTACCATCTGACCCTGACGGAGCAGATTTCGAACGGGCGACTGAGGTAATGGAAATGTTTCTTGCAGAAAAGCTAAGAGACTTCATTATTCCACGACCGGAATGTCGCCTCCAAAGAAGCAGGTTAGAGCCAGATAACAAAATTGTAGGATACATCGAGATTTTTCCCAGCATGGCCAACTCTTTTTTCTGCGTGAAAAAAGAGCTAAAGGATCATGATAAATACTTTCTGAGATTACAAGAGACTTATTATCGTTTCGCTAGCAGAACCGAAAAAGTAGAATCAGATCAAACGGAATGGCTAATTGCTGCCAATCAGGCAGCTTTTGTGCCACAAGAGGGATGGCGGATGTATTTTGAGGACACCTTTCATAGGACTGATGACCCTACCCGCCTTGTCGAATTAATGGTTAAGGTAACTGGGGAAGAACAGCAATTAGATGATGCCCTACTTAATTTCGCAAGGGGGACTGATGCGCCCTCGGTGGCCCAGCTTCTGGGCTATGCAGGATCTGGCAAAACGATTTCTCTGCAAAGGCTTGTCCATAAGTTTGCTGATGAAGCTTTGCAAACCCTCAGCAATTCTACGGGGGAAATTGTAGCAGATGAAAGACTGCCTGATATATTGATTCCTATTTATGTCGATATTTCAAAAAGCAATTCTATTGCCAATGACCACGATCTGCTGGAAGTCCTCGAAACAAATATCAAAAATATGGCGAAACCCAAAGGGGATGGAGGCATACTATAGATGTATAGGTTTGCTTTGAGAAAGCTAGGCAGCGTGTTCGGGTTGAAGGCCAAGCTGCTCTTGGCAATAGCTGCCGAACAACGTCAGGACTTCTGCGGCATGGGTGGCAAAATACTGCAAAGCCTCCTCCACCGACTG
>SHYO01000156.1 GCA_009692745.1 Chloroflexota bacterium | reverse complement strand
CCGGCCCAAGCGCCGCAAACGCGCGGAAAGTCGCCGGGATGGTCCAAAGGGCGCCCTAGAACGCGACCGCAGCGCTATCCGGTGGTGAAAAAGGGCAAAAAACCCCCAGGTAAGCGCCGTAAGGCAGCCTGAAACTCGATTCTTAAGGTGCTTAACTCGGTCCGGCGATCGCCGGGCCTGGGTTCATATTGTCTAAAGTTCAGATATGGACTACTGGCTGGCGCGCACCTACAGGCACGCAGCCCGTCCGGCACGGGGGCTGAAGTTCGCGATACCAACGTGCTGTCCAAGATCAACCCCATCCCCAGGCAGACCATCGAGCACATGACGGCGCTGAATGAGGTGGTAAAGCGCCTGCGCACCGAGGTGCTCCAGGTGAAGCAGGCCGCTACCGCCCAACCAACCCGCACGACTATGCCGAAGCGGGCCACCCGCGACATCTTCATCGACCTGTTGCTAAAAGAGGCGGATTGATGCTGATTTTAGGATTTCGCTGATGAGTCAACTGCATTATCTGCGTAATCTGTGTCATCAGCGTAATCAGCGATTCAGACAACCAAGTCTACCCCTGCCAAAGAGCCTGCGTAATTTGGGCCGCGATGGAGGCATTGTGCTCCAATAAAGCCAGGTTGGCTTGCATGGCCTGACCGCCGGTGATGGTGCTGACCTGGGAAAGTAGAAAAGGTGTGATAGCCCGGCCAGTAATGCCCTGGGCAGCAGCCAGGGCAAGAGCCCGCTGGATAGGCTCCTCCAGCGCGGCGCGCGGCAAGGCAGCCTCAAGAGGACAGGGGGCAGCGACTAGGAGGGCGGTGGATAGGCCTAGCTCGCGCTGGCTTAGGTAGACACGGACCACTTCGGCCGGGGTGGCAACGGATAGATCGACGGGAAGACCGCTTTCGCGGCTGTAAAAGGCGGGGAATTCAGCGGTTTGATAGCCGATGACCGGCACGCCGTGCGTTTCGAGCCATTCCAGGGTGAGGGGCAGATCGAGAATGGCTTTGGCGCCAGCGCAGACGACGATCATGGGGGTGCGCGCCAATTCGGGGAGATCGGCGGAGATGTCGAAGGGTTGGCCGCGGTGGACGCCGCCGATACCGCCGGTGGCAAAGACGGAAATGCCGGCGCGGGCAGCGGCCCAGAGGGTGGCTGCAACGGTAGTACCACCGGTCCAACCTTGCGCCAGGGCTAAGGGAAGATCGCGCTTGCTGATTTTGTGGACATCAGGGGCAGTAGCCAGGCGCTCGATTTGGGCGGGGGTGCAGCCCACAATGACCCGGCCATCCAGGACGCCGATGGTAGCCGGGAAGACGCCTTGCACCCGGACCAGGGCTTCCAGCCTGTGGGCCGTTTCGAGGTTATGGGGGTAGGGCAGGCCGTGGGTAATGAGCGCAGATTCAAGCGCGACGACGGGCCGGTCCTGTGGGATGTTGAGATGTATAAGATCAGACATAGAGTGCTCTCAGAGATTGCAGATAGGGTTGTACGGAGAATTATAGTCCAGGAGGGGAATAGAGAAAAAGATAACAGGATATAAGGATAGAGACAGGATGATTAGGATGAAGAGAGGTCGTGTTGTCAGGTAATAATGGCACACGGCCTCTTCGCTTAAGGAGGAGCTAGGTGGATGGGAGTGGAGAGTAGGATGCGGCGGTTGGGGGGATCGGCGCCAGCGCCGGAGACGGGGAGGCGATCGGGCTGGCCGGTGGGGTAAATACCGATTTCGAGCTGATAATCTCCTGGCGGAGCATCAGAGGGGATCTCCAGGTGCAGTATATCGCGCACGGCCTCCCCAGGAAACCATTGCAGAGTGGGGTAGCCGCCGTCGAGAGGCTCGGCGTCGTGACCGGACCAGACAGGACCATTGGTGGCGGGGTTGAAAGCCGCACCCAGCAAGTGCGCAAAGAAGGTATAGCGGGTGTCAAGGCGTTGGTCAATACGCCAGTCGAGAGAGAGCGTCAGAGTTTGGCCGGGGGAGAGCGTGGCTTTGGCCGGGTTCAGGGTGAAACCCAGGAGTTGGAAGGGGCCAACTTGGGCAGATTGCGCGGTATGGGAGCCTGGTTTGGGCAGGACTTGGGTGGCCGAGGCGCGCGGGCCGGGGATTTCCAGAAGGGGCTGCAGGTTGGTATTCCCAGAGGGGGTGGAGATCACCAGGCGATAGGGTCCGGCAGGGGTGTAGGGGTAGACCGGCAGGGTGAAGATATGGCGCACAAATTGGCCCTCGCCCGAGGGGCCGGCAGCAGTGGGTACGGACTGAAGCGTGACAGGTTGGACAGCAAGGGCGCGGCCGGCCTGGTCTTGCCACTGGCCGACGATAGATGTATCACCGGTAATACACCAATAGGTGGTTAGATAGACAACCTCGCCGGGGCGAGCTGAAGGTACCGGTAGATCATAACCCAGCAGACGGGCCTGCGGAGTTAAAGACTTCTCCAGGGAGAATTGGGGACTCAGCTTGCCCGCGCTCTTGGGGAGCAGTGGAATTGAGGGCGGCGTAGCCTGGGAGGATAGTAAAAGCAGCCTATCCGGCCCGAAACCTAAATCCAGGGCGGTGGGGAGGCGCTGCTGCAGCCAGGGCAGGGCCAGATTTTGGGGATCTTGTAGGCCGGGATCGGCCAGGACGAGCCACAGCCGCTGATACTGGTGGAGGAGTGGCTCCAGTTGTGTCGCCAGGTTATCTAAGGTCAGAGATGGGCTATCTTGGGGGATCTGGACCAAGGGGGAGCGGTAGCCACCCAAACCGGGGAGATCGTAGTCGTAGAGAAAGAGCGGATAGCGGTCGCCGGAGACGAGCACGACGCCATCCCCCGGTTGGCCGTAGGCGCGGATGGTGCGTACCAGGGAGGGATACCCATCGCTGAGATGGCGGTCTGTATACTGCTGCGGTAAGGTCCAGAGGAAAAGGGCCAGCACCACCAGGCTGGCAACGAGGGCCGGAAGACGCCAGCGCTGCCAGAGATGCGCCAAAGCCCAGGCGAGCAAGAGATAGAAGGGAGCCGCAAAGGGTAAGAAGTAGCGCGCTTCTAACCTGGGAGTGTAAAAGATGCGCCCAGGCAAGGTCAAGAGGTAGACGGCCAGGGGCGGCAGCAGCAGAGAGAGGCCCAGCAACGCCAGAATTAACCAGGCGGGTAAAAGATTGCCAGGGGCCGAGGCCGGTTGGCCGAACCTGGGGAAGCGCAGGCCGGTAGGGAAGGTAAAGGCGGCCAGAATTCCCAGCAGGCAGACGAACCCGAAAACCAGTATGGCCCAGGTGAAATCTTCGACGTAAGTAGAGATACCGGTAGTCAGCAGAACGCCGAAGAGGCGGAAAGGGAAAAGGAAAGGCACGGGGCTGGCGACGGACCAGCTATGCATGCGGGGCAGAGCCACGGCCAACCAGGGAAGGAAGAGGGCGATGACGGCCAGGTTGGCGATAGTCCAGCGGGCGATCAGAGCCAGGGCTTGGCGCGAGGAACCGGCCAGCCAGCGGGCCAGGGCAGCCAGGACGATAACGATACTGAAGACCAGGAGCGTGAGGGCGGAGAGGTAGATGGTATACATAGCGCCCACAGCAGCCAGAATATAAATCGCCATAGATTTGGTGGGAGAGAGATAAGTGGGCGGAGGGGAGTCCCCCTCCACCCCTGAAGCGTTATGGGCTACTGTGAAAATACCGTGTCCACGTAGGTGGACACCCGGCGGTACGCCCTCTAGCGCCGAATTCCATTCGGTCCGCCTCTTTTCATCCTGCAGGGTACCCGCCGCAAGCCTGGAAGCTGCTATGAGGTGCAGGGTGGCATAGAGGGCCAGCAGACCGAGAAAACCGGCCAGCATGTACATACGCATTTCCTGGGACCACCAGATCTCAAAACGGGCCAGGGCCAAGAGCCAGAGCGCCAGCAGGCCCATCCAGGGTCCACCCAGGCGGCGGCCCACGGGATAGGCCAGGGCGACGGTCAGCATACCATAAAGTAAAGTCAGAAAGCGCATAGCGAAAGGTGATTCGCCGGCCAGGCGCAGCCAGAGCCAGAGAGTCCAGAAGTAGAGCGGCGGGTGGACATCCCCAGCGGTCCAGAGGGTAGCCGGCAGCAGAGGTTGGCGCACAATCCAGACCGCCAACCCCTCATCCCACCAGAGATTTTGATCGCCCAGCAAATGAATGCGGAGCATAAAAGCAACGACCAGGCCCGCCAGGGCGCAGAGGGGCGCCAGGCGGACGACGCCAATGGACGAGATGGTAGCCCAAAGCGGCCGGAAAAAGGCACGGCTTAGATTAGCGGGTGCGGAGCTTTCCTGCACCGTCATGGCCGGGGTTCCAGGGTAATGGAGGCGAAAGGCACCAGGTCGGCGCCACTTTTCAGACTATGGAGATTGCGGAAGGAGCCATCCGGCAGACGCGTATAGATGACGACCGCCAGGGCATACGTGCCGGGTGAGAGGTGGGGGTCAAGCGGAAGCTCATAATAATCCCCGACAGTCGCACCGGCTACCCAACGGGAGGTAGGGTAAGACCCTAGAACAGGGTGCTGGTTGTCTACAGCAGCCACCTGCTGCCCCTGGGCATCGAGTAAGCGTAGGGAGACGGAATAATCTTGCGTCAAAAGTTGGTGGGATTGCCAATAAAGTTCTATGGGCAGCACACCGCCAGGTTGGGACGGAGCATCCTTGCCGCCCCAAGATTGGTAAGCCAGCAACGTGAGACCCTCTTCCAAGGGTTGGTCGAGCGGTACGAGTTTTGTGCCGGCCGGCACGGGCGGTGGTGCGCAATCCGCACAGGGCAATGCAGTTTCGGGTTGGCGCAGGATATGGATAAGCGGGCCGGCCATCGTCAGGGGATAGCGCTCCCCTAAGCCAGGCAATGCCCGGGTGAGGTAGATTTCACGGTTGTGATCCCAGGCCTCATGGATATATTGGTCCAGGTTGGCATCCACCGGGTAGCGGAACTCGGCGCCAGGCCAATGGCCGTCCACCAATTGGCGGTACCAGAAAGCTGCGGCGTGCTCCCACTCTCCCACGATAACGGGCGCGGGCGCGGCCAGCGGTTCCGCGAAGGTTACCAGGCGGGCAGCCTGATTGCGGCGCAGCTCTGTCCGGTAGGCGTCCAGGGGCAGCTCGCCGGGAGGATAGACCAACTGCAGGCTGGTAGGAACGAGACGGCCGGCGAGATAAACAAGGAGCAGAAGAGCAACGAATGTAGCGGCAGTAGGCCAGAAATGGCCGGGAAAAAGCGCCCCGGCGATAGTGGGCAAAGCAGCCAGGGTTAGACCGATGCCCAAGGCAAAGATGATCTGCACGGGCAGGAGGAAGACCACGTTAAGGCGCTCACCTTCAATATTGTAGTTGATGGTGAAGGCTGTGACCAGGATCAGCGAGAGCCACAAGAGCAATCCCGCCTGGGGGCGGCGGAAGGTGAGCCAGACAAGACCGGCGCAGCCCAGCAAGCAGCCGATAGCGCCGAACTGGCCGCGCAGAAATTCGACGAACCAACCCAGGCGCACAGGGATCTGCGCCCAGGTGACGCTGGTAACCATGCTGTTGAGGCCGCGAGCCAGGGCCAAATCCAGAAAGTGATCGAGGCTATCCACCCTGAGAAATTCATAAATAGGATGCTGGGCGCTGCGCCAGGGCAGGTAGAGATAGAGGGCCAGGCCGGGCAAGGTGAGCAGAGCAGCCCAAACCCAGGGACGCCAGTTACGCCGCAGCGTTGGAAAGGCCCAGAGCAGGTAGAGGATTGCTCCCGGCAGCAGTAGCAGGCTAGTGCGGTGGTGAGCCAGGCTGAGGCCGGTGACAAACCATAAGAGGGACCAACGGGCCAGACTGGGGAAAGAAGGCACGGTAGTATCTGTTGGCCCTAGGCCAAAAAGCGTGCGGTTAAAAACCGCACCTACAGAATTTCCTTCAATTTCAGTTTGGTGATCCACTAGACGCAGGACTAGCACCAGAATCGTCGCGACGAAGGCGGCATTGAGGGAGCGGCCACCGGCTTTGGTGGCCCAGTCCCAAAAAAGGGGGGAGCAGGCCAGCAGCAGGGCAGCCGCTAACCCTGCAAGCCAATGGCGGCCCAGCCGTTGGCCGAGCCAGGCCACAGCACCGACAGCTACCGCGGCCGCTACAGCAGAGAGCAAGTTCATACGGTAGGGGATGGTACCGAAGGGGATCAGCAGGGTCCAGAGCTTGCCCAGCAGGGTATAGAGCGGATAGCCGGTATAGTGGGCGATCCCCAGCAGATAGGGTACGAATTGGGCCTCGGCGGGATCACCGCCCATCAGGCCGGGTTGCAACGACACCCAGTAGAGCGCAAAACTGGAAATGGCGAAGAAAGCCACGGTGAGCGCGGTGGCATGGCCGGCCAATCCCAAGGGTAAATCACGTGGCAGCGCAGCACCGCGCAGCTTGCCAGGCACAGCAGGCTGTTCCGCGTAAGACAGTGGCGAAGCTGTGCTAGGGCGAATTTTGGTGCGCTTAGGGGAAGCCATAGTAACCCTACCGGGGTGAGCGCCGATTTTGCCAGGCGGCGAAGAGTATAGCGCCCAGGATGAGAATGCTGCCCAAGAGCGCCCCGAAGCCCACGGGAATACCGTTGGTCGGCGCGGCTTGTGCGCCGCCGGTGGCGGCAACCTGAAATTCCGGGCCGGAACTGACAATCAGGGCGTCAACGATTACGGGGGCATCGTCCTGCACCACCAGGCGCAAGCTGTGGAGCCCGGGAGATAGACCACCAGTAAGTGGCAAGCGCGGATTGTCAGAGGGCACATCGCGCAGAGAGACCAGGCGGGGAGGAGCATTATCGACGGTAACCTGAATACTGCCAGCATTAGAGCCAGCACGAGAATCTGGCTGGGTCACCAAATCCACCTGATCGCCCTCGAAGAGAAAACTTAACACGGCGCCCTGACCCCGGCCCACCTTGTAACTGCCGCCGCTGGCCGGCGCATCGGAAGCGACGGTTTGCCAACCCTGAGAGTAATTGAGGGCATAGTGGTCTTCCTGATGATAGCCTACAGATACCACAGCAGGCTGCTGGGTGAACGCCTGGATAGCACTATAAACGGGCATGGGCGTGAAATCAGGCTCTACCAGGCGGAAGTAGTAAGAGGGTTGGTTCTTTTCCTGGTCGGTGGGGCGGCGAAAAAACCAGGTAAAGCCGACTCCTACCCAGGGCCACTCCTGGATGACGCGCTGGTAGGCCAGCACGGCATAGCGAGCTTGCTGCTCTGGGGTAACCCGACCGTAAGGAGCAGGCAGGTCTGTAGGGACCGTATTCCACCCCATCTCCATAATCCAAATAGCCTTATTGGCATCACCATGCTGGACCATGATCTGGCGGATAAGCATCGGACGAGAGAAATTGGTGCGATCCGGGGAGACGCGCCGGTCGGTCGGCCCGGTCCACAGACCATAGCCCATCACAGCCAGGATATCGAAAGATTCAGCGGCGCCGGCAGCGTACATCTGCTCCAGGAAGGGGATATCGCCCATATTGCGGCCAGATTCTTCCAGGCTGGCGGCCAGGCCGGCGCTTAGCACGACAATTTGCGGGTTAATAGCTTTAACCCGTTGGTAGGCAGTACGTAAAAGACGGGTATAAGCTAGCGGGTTGGGGGCTTGTTCGCCCCACTCGGGATAGATATTAGGCTCGTTCCAGATTTGGATATAGTGGAGCTGGCCTTTATAGCGGGAGACGACGGCCGCCACAAAGTCCGCGTAGTCATCGAAATTGTCCGGCGGCGCCAGGGTACCGATCTTATCCCCCTGGGACCGGCTCCAGGCTGGGGGATTATCCAGGCGGGCCACGACTTCGATGTGATATTCTTTGGCTAACGCCATGATCCGATCGTACTTATCCCAGGCGGAATGGTAAGGCTGGTTGCGGCGGTCCTGAAAGTCGCCCTTAGCATGAATTTCGATGTCCTCCCAGGGAAATTCCTGGCGAATCCAGGTAAAGCCGGCATGGTGGATCATCTCCAGCGAGCGCCGCACTTTGGACTCTTCAACTTCCTGTTCCAGGAAGGTATTGACGCCGAAGGGATTGACGCCCGTCTGTAAAATGGGCACCATGGGGTCAGTTTGGGGTTGGCCGTAGCGCAGGCGCAGCCAGAAATAGGAAACTCCACCTTTGAGCTGCTGGGTGAAATCTTCTTCGCCGGTAATGTTGAAGAGATAGGCCGAGAGCGCCGGGCGCTCCAGCCAGAAAACCACAGAGAGCGCCAGGAGACCGGCAGTTAGAGCCAGGACCAGGCGCAACACGACGTTGACCCGCGGAGAGGCGACGCGCCTCTGACGTATGAATGGCATCGGGCAGATTATAATCTAGGCGGGCAGTGGAATCAAATGCATGAAGGGGTGAGAGGGTGAGGGGGTGAAGGGGTGACTAAAAGCCTGTCACCCTCTCACCGGCCCAACTCTGGTTGGGCATTCACCCTGTCACCTTGTCACTCTGTCACCCCCTCATGATTTCAGCGGCGACTTCGTCGATGCTGGCATCCAAGATGGACAACATTTGGTCGATATCGGCCTCGGTGGTGATCAAAGGGGGACCGAGGGCCACCCAATGGGGATTGGCGCGCATCAGTAGCCCGCGGCGCTTGGCGGCCTGTTGGATTTTTATGCCGGGTTGGATGATAGCAGGGAAAGGGGCGCGGGTTTGGCGATCGGCGACAAACTCGACGCCCATCATCAGCCCCACACCACGCACATCACCAACAATGGCGTGCTTATAAAGTCCCTGCGCCTGGGATTGCAAGTAGGCCGCTACCCGCTGCGCATTCGCCAGCATATCGCCCTGCAGCATCTGGGTGATATTGGCCAGGCCGGCAGTGGCAGACAAAGGGTTGGCGCCGAACGTGATGCCGTGCATGAATTCTACATGTTCCTCGTCCGCACCCAGGAAGGCCTGCGCGACTTTTTGGGAGGCGATGATACCGGCCAGGGGCGCATACCCACTGCTGATGCCTTTCGCCATCGCCACGATATCGGGCACGACGCCAAAAGTATCCATGGCAAACATCTTACCCGTGCGCCCAAAGCCGGTAATGACTTCATCGAAGATCAGCAGCGTATTGGTGCGGTCGCAGATCTGGCGCACCGTTTTCAGGTATTCATCAGGAGGTACCAGGATACCGGCCGATACCATGACCGGGTCGATAATTACGGCGGCTACGGTATCCGGACCTTCCCACTCAATGACCTTTTCGATAATCCGGGCGCAGGCCACGTCGCAATCCGGGTAGGTCAAGCCGTAAGGGCAGCGGTAGCAGTAGGGTGGCGGCACATGCAGGCAGCCGCCGAGCAACGGCTCAAAGGGGGCTTTCAGCCCCGGCGTGCCGGACATACTCAACGCACCCATGGTGGCGCCGTGCCAGGATAGGTAGCGGGAGATGATTTTGGTTTTGCGGGGGAAGCCGGTTTGCAAGAAGTACTGTCGTGCCAGCTTGAGGGCGGTCTCGGTGGCCTCTGAGCCGCTGTTGACAAACTTGACGGTAGTTAACTCCGGCGGCGTAATTTCGGCCAGCAGCCGCGCCAGACGAATGGCGGGTTCATTGATGGTACCAATCGGCATACTGAAGGTGAAACGGTGCAATTGATCGATCATAGCGGCAATCACAGCCTGGTTGCCGTGGCCAATATTGACGACCCAGATACCGGAAAGACCATCCAGGTATTCTTTGCCATCGATATCGGTGACAACCAACCCGTGGGCCTCGCGAATGATAGTGGGATGTCGCCGGAAAGTCTCCATCTGCGTCATATCTAAAAAGAGGTGGGACAAATCCTTGTTGATGGACTCTTTATCTGCGGAATGGGACATGGGTCGCCCTTTCGGTTACCAGGGAAGAGGATCGCGGGTCTTTGAGGCCATATAGACCATAGCCCAGAAAATGCGCCAGATATAATCAAAGTTGTCGGAAACATACCGGACGGTAAGGTCGCCGGTGCGCTCTACACCGGGGAGCAGCGTCATCCTGGCAGCAGCGGGGGGAGATAGAAAATCAATTTCCAGAGTCACAGGCCGGGGAAACGTGAAGAGCTGCAAGGTAGCAACCTTCTCTACCGCCCGTTGAGCGGCCTGGCGGATGAGCGCATGGGCTTCTTCTTTGGGGAGACAAATAGCAGCATAGGTATCGATGGCATATTTTACCATGGCGGTCTCCACCTGGGGCCACCAGGCCTGGGTTTCCTGGCAGATGGCGTCGTCCCCTGTCACTAGCCCGACCGGCACACCCATATACCCGGCCATGGCGGTCGACAGTTTGACTTCGTCCACCAGCGCGCCGTTAATCCGCACATCGGCAAAAAGGCGAGTGACCGTATGGCTGATGATGCCGCGGGGGTGCCCGTAACGGGTATGCTGGCCCACGAAGAGCACCAGGTCAAAAGTCTCATCCAGCCCTTCCAGGATATACAGAGGACAGAAGGCGATGAGATCGCGGCGCACGAGCTGGGCTTGGGGATGCAATTCATGCCATAAGATATTAAGCTGATGATGGGGATCGGTCACCACGATTTCGGTAGCGCCGCCTGCCAGCGCACCCTCCACGGCAGCATTCGTGTCCCAGGTCATCCAGCGCCGCGCTTCGTTATAGTATTGGCCGCTGGGCAAGGTTTCTTGACGGCTGACGATGCCGGAAATGCCTTCCATATCGACAGAAATGAGAACTTTCATAGGAGACTCCGGATCAGTTTACCAGGGCAGCGGATCATTAGCCGACATTGCCAGCCAGGCCGCCGCGACAAAGATCTTATATGCCTCCCAATAGGTCTGCGCGGTATAGGTGACGGTAGTGCCATCCTGGCGCTCCACCCCAGGGATCAGGGAAACGCGACCGGCAACATTGGGCATGACCAGGTCTATAGTCACATCGAGCGGCTCGGCGAAACGGAAGGGGGATAGCTCCGAGACACGGCGGGTAGCCTGCTCCGCAGCGGCGCGAATACGGTTATGGGCCTCCACTTTGGGCAGGCAGCGCGCCGCGTAGGTGTCGATGGCATACTTAACAACGGCGGTCTCAATCTGGGGTAGCCAGGCTTTGGACTGGGCGCATATAACATCATCGCCGGTGACTAACGCCACCGGCACACCGAAATGGCCGGCCAGGGCGGTCCAGATTTCCACCTCGCCTACCCGCTGCCCATTCATGGTCACGTGGCGAAAGGGGCGGGTAAAGGTGTGGCTGATAAGGCCCTTCGGATCGCCGTAGGCCGTATGCTGGCCGACGAAGAAGACGGCATCAAAGCTTTCGTCCAGGCCATCCAACAGATATAGGATGCGGCTACTGATGATGTCGCTGCGCACCAACCGGGCCTTAGGGTGGATTTCATCCCAGGGGATGTTGAGGCGAGCGTGAAAGTCGCAGATCACAACCTCGGTAGCCCCCCCGGCAAGACAACCCTCTACGGCGGCATTGGCATCCCAGACCATCCAATGGCGAGCTTCTTCGTAGTGCGCGCCGGCAGGCATAGTTTCCTGCCGGCTGACGATGCCGGAACAACCTTCCATATCAATGGATATAAATATTTTCATATAGGCTCGCAGGTGTTGGTAAGAAATGCGCAAATTAAACGGAAAGCCAAGCGGGTAAACAATATGGAACTGTTATCCCATATCTTATCATGCTTTTAACTTTGTGACTAGAGAGGTAAATCAGGGCAATCGCATCTTAATAGATTTCCTGGGAGCGCGACCATCCTGGTTAATGGCACTAAGATTTGAACCTTGACAAGCGCGAGAGGTGCGTTCTGCAGTTGTATACTTTCATGGTATTACTTGCCAATCCAGGAGGATACCATGAAATCGACTGCTCGGAAACCGACTGCTCAGCCCAAGGGCGACTTCTCGCTGCAGCAAACCCTGCCCACCTTCCAACAACTGCTGCCC
>SHYO01000155.1 GCA_009692745.1 Chloroflexota bacterium | reverse complement strand
CGGGGATTGCTGCGCAACATATGGGGCGCATATTTGACCCTTTCTTTACGACTAAACGCCCTGGTAGAGGGACAGGATTGGGTTTGTCTATCTGTTATGCTCTAGTCCATGAAAACGGCGGCGCCATTCAGGCCCGAAATCGTCCTGAGGGTGGGGCAGAGTTAACCGTTTCTTTTCCTGCTGCTGGGTGAGCCCGGTGGGTAGCAGTAATGTGATAGGGGTGGGATGATTGCTGAGTTTACTCAGCGGGGCGTACAGCCGTACGCCCTGGCCGGTGAATCTTGGTTAACGGGAAATTAATGCAAATTACAGATGCTGGCGGGATCGGCCTGCATCACAGAAAAGGTCTGAGTATCCCGGAAATGGATGACCTGGTGTCCATCCCAACCGAATACCTTCGTCGGCGCTTGCGGGGTGGGCAAGGATTCGAATACGACGGCCTTTAGCTTGGTTGACGGTACCGGCGCAATATTCTTGAAATTTAGCTGAGCATCGCTACTTAGCCGCACGGCATAGATACCATCTGGACCTTTGGTAAGTAACCAGGCTTCCGTTGGTCTATTTACCGCTGAGGTAGTGCTGGGAATGGTAGCTAGTAACACTACCAACATATCCTTCTGGCCATCACCGTCAAAATCATCTGTTATCACGGTGGAGGGTTGGAAGCCCAGCTCTTTCAAGCTATTCTTGATCGCCTCCGGGTTAGCCTCCAATCCATTAGCCTGCGCCCGCACGAATGCTGCGATCGGCAGACCGGGATAAAACAGGTCACTAACTTTCAAGGGGAAGCCCAAGTCGTTTCCCTTGTCCGTCTGAAGTTGTGACTGTAGCGGAACCTTTTCTACGGCAACCAGGGCCTTTATCCCATCAGCCGGGCTCTGATAATTCTTTAGAAATGCATCGGCCAACCTGGCCAGGTTCAGTCCTTTGTCCAATACTTGCTGCATCAGGTTCCTGGCCTTGGCATCTCCCAGCAAAGCATATATCTGCCCCTGCCGGAAACGCGCCAGATTTTGCCAATCCACTTGTGTCAAAGTATCTTCTTGAAAATTCGTCCGGTCCGCCGCCTGTTGGTAGGCCGCCAACGCATCCTTGAACTGGCCGCGGCGCATCTTCGTCTCCCCAATATTTACATAACTACGAGCCGTGCTCACATCCTTAAAGTCAGAGCTGGTCTGTATGTACCTATTATCCTGCCAGGTATAGATTGTTTGGAGGGTGGGGTGGGTAAGGCGTTTCTCGTCAAATATACCCATCACTTGACAACTGGTAACAATGGTAGCTTTGCCGCCGTCGTTTTTGGCCTCCCAACTCGGTGATCCGGCATAGGTACTTAGCGTTGTATTGAGTACCGTGTCAAAGGTTTTGCCATTCCAACGCATAAAATAGTATTCGAAAATATTCGTCGCGCCTACAGACGTGCGGTAATTTATCACGATTTCGGGGATCTTGTCATTGTTTAAATCTGCCACTTTTTCCAAAAGTACAATCGACTGATCCGGCTGGATGTCCGGCGGTAGACGATAGGCATTATAGGTATCCCCCTGGCGCCGGTACGCATACGCCGCCATACCAAAGAAATCCGGTGTGAAGATCAGACCAGGCTGCCCGCTGCCATCTACATCTATCACCGTCGCCAATTCTTCGCCGCGTCGCGGCCCTAAGGCCACGTCAATTTGTAGCTCTTGCAAGAGATTTGATTGCTGGCTAAGCGCTTGGCTGCTCTTCGCCGCCTGGTTCAAAAGTTGTGTCATACCGGCCACAATCTCTTTTTCCGCCTCTGGATGCGGCCCTGGTTGGGGCTTTTGCATGACAAGTTCGCGGGTCTTATCAAAGTGAGCCATGACCTCTGCCGGCAATTGTGCCAGGGGCGTATAGGTGGGTAAGGGCGTAGTAACGGGGTAAGCCCGTTTTGCTATGTTCTCCGTTGGGACTTGGGTCGCTATCACACGTGGTGTATCGATAGCTGGGGGGGGAGTACTGTTTCCTTTAGTGACTGAGGTAGATGCTGGAGATGGAACTTGGACTATCGGAGTTGGAGTATTACCGCCAATTGAACAACCAGCCGACAAAGCTAGACACGCTAAAGCCACAGCGACTGAAGTCGCCATATCACACTTTCGCATTACCATTCCTCTCGTTAGTCAGGATTTTCTATAAATACGGTTCAGCGCTGAGTATCCTTAGGGAGAAATCACGAGCTGGCGGCGCAGACCAAGATTTCCCACTTTCGGATATAACCTAAATCGTGGACCCACTCTCATAAGTCTTCTGGGTAAAGGCCTCTTCCTTGGTATCTGCGCGGATAAGCACATTGCGCCCAATTTCCACCCCTCCCGGCACACGGGCTCGTTTCCCTACCAGGGTTAAACCTGTATTCAGGCGGTCGGGCTCTTGCGCGTTAGGAGTGGCCTGATTGAGATCACCTAACCCCAATTGTGCTCCCGCACCAATAATTACCTCCTTATCTACGATCACCCGGTCTAGTACAGCGCTCTCTTTGATGACAGTGTCCGTTAATATAATCGAATCGCGCACAATGGCGCCCCGATGCACCACGACACCTGGCGAAAGCACCGAGTGCTCCACCTTGCCATTGATGATGCAGCCATTGGATACCAGACTTCGGTCAATCTCAGCCTCGGGACCAGACTTTACGGGGGGCCGTTCCTCGCTCCGGGTATGGATGACCGTTTCCGGATCATATAAATCTAACTTAGGCCGGTCCTCCAGCAGCGCCATATTGGCTTCCCAATAAGATTGTACTGTGCCTACGTCTACCCAATACCCGGGAAAGGGGTAAGCATAAACCCGGTAGCCGCCCGTCTTGCGGTTGAGGGTACTCAGCCCAGTATTAGCCAGTGCATCCGGCTGAGTATACTCAGCATGGGCCACCATAGCGGGAAGCACCTCCTTCCCGAAATCCATCGGGCGTAGGCCATTGGCGTCAGGCGCCAGCACCTCTTCCAATATGCTACGTTTGAAGACATAGACACCCATCGATGCTAATGTGCCCATCGGCTGCTTGGGTTTTTCATAGAAATTGATAACCCGTTGCTCGGCATTAACCGCCAGTATACCAAAACGTGGCGCCTCCTCTAAAGATACGTTTATAACTGCAACTGTTAGGTCAGCATTCTGCTGAGTATGATAATCCAGCATCGTTTTATAATCCATTTTGTAGATGTGATCGCCGCTGAGGATCACCACGGTATCCGCATTCTCAGAGAGGAAGGCGAGATTCTGATGTACCGCATCTGCAGTACCGCGGTACCAATCTCCTTCCTTGCGCGCCAGGTATGGCTGAAGCAAGCGTACCCCGCCTGCTTGACGGTCCAGATCCCAGGGACGTCCGATGCCGATATGATCGTTGAGAGAGTGCGGACGATATTGCGTCAGCACTGCCACATTGTAAATGCCGGAATTAACGCAGTTACTGAGAGTAAAATCGATGATCCGGTATTTCCCGCCGAACGGTACCGCCGGTTTAGCGCGCTTTTCCGAAAGGATGCTCAGACGTGTGCCTTCTCCTCCTGCTAAAACCACGGCCAGGACTTTCATCGTGGGGACTCCCTCCTATGATTAATAGTGGTTGGTAACTCGCGGCTGGGACTCGACTCTCTGATGGCCTGCTAACAAGCAACTATCACAGCTTCGCTTGCCTTCACACAGTTATCATCACAGTTTAATGGGATCAGGTAACCAGCGGCCGGCTAGGACCCGCTGCAGGTATTCGCCGGTAAAACTATCTGGCTGGTTGGCAATATCCTCCGGTCGACCGGTGGCAAGGATATACCCACCGGCATTGCCGCCCTCCGGACCCAGGTCGATGACCCAATCTGCCGTTTTGATGACGTCCAGGTTGTGTTCGATGACGATGACAGTATTGCCGGCATCTGCCAGGCGCTGTAATACGCTGAGGAGTTTGCGTACATCTTCAAAATGTAGCCCTGTGGTGGGTTCATCTAAGATATAGAGAGTTCGGCCGGTGGCTACCCGGCTAAGCTCACGTGAAAGCTTGATACGTTGGGCTTCCCCGCCGGATAGCGTAGGAGCTGGCTGGCCCAGGCGAATATACCCCAGGCCGACGTCGTATAGGGTGATCAATTTTCGAGAGATCGATGGGAATTTCTCGAAGAAGCGCATCGCCTCTTCGACCGTCATATCTAACACGTCGGCAATCGATTTATCTTTAAATTTTACTTGCAATGTCTCACGGTTATAGCGCTTCCCGTGGCAGACTTCGCAGGGGACATAGATATCCGGTAGGAAGTTCATCTCAATTTTGATGGTGCCATCTCCCTGGCAGGCTTCGCAACGGCCTCCCTTCACGTTAAAGGAGAAGCGACCGGCTTTGTATCCCCGTAGCTTGGCCTCCGGCAATTCCGCAAATAACTCCCGCATCGGTGTGAAGAGGTTCGTATAGGTAGCAGGATTCGAGCGCGGAGTGCGGCCGATCGGCGATTGGTCGATATCGATAACCTTATCCAGGTTCTCCGCACCCAATAGGGCCTCATGTTTGCCAGGGCGTTCCCTCGACTGGTTTAAGATCTGATTCAAGCGCTTATACAGCACTTCGATCACCAGGCTGCTCTTCCCCGAGCCGGAGACACCGGTAATGCAGATAAATTCTCCCAACGGGAAATGGACGGTGACATTTTTTAGGTTATTTTCAGTGGCTCCCACGACTACCATCTCTTGGCCGTTGCCTGAGCGCCGCACAGGTGGGATTTCGATGACCCGCCGGCCGGATAGATAGGCACCGGTCAAGCTATTGGGATCTTCCATGATATCCTGCGGTCGCCCCTCTGCGATGACGTAGCCGCCATGCTCACCGGCTCCTGGGCCGAGATCCAAAATCCAGTCTGCCGAGCGCATCGTCTCTTCGTCGTGTTCTACCACTAGCAGCGTATTGCCCAGGTCTCGCATGCGCATCAGGGTGCGGATTAGGCGCGAATTATCCCTTTGGTGCAGACCAATGGAGGGCTCATCGAGGATATAAAGTACGCCGGTGAGCTGAGATCCGATCTGTGTTGCCAGGCGGATGCGTTGCGCTTCGCCACCGGAGAGGGTACTGGCCTCGCGATTTAAGGTCAGATAGTTAAGCCCCACGTCCACCATAAAGGTCAGGCGTGCATGAATTTCCTTCAGAATCTGGTGGCCAATCTGTTGCTCCCTGCCGGTCAGGGGCCGGTATGCGCCAGCGTCTTGCGGCGGGACCATCTCCGGTGGATAGGGCGCAATCTCTTGCGGCGGCGGCAGGTACAGCTCTGCGATGCGCTGCGTCCCTTGCAAGCCTTCCACAAATTTGAGGGACTGGGCGACGGGCAAAGCTGTCATCTGGTGAATGGAGATACCGGCGACGGTGACAGCCAGACTAACCGGTTTCAAACGCGTGCCCTGGCACACCGGGCAGGGGTGTACGGTCATATACCCTTCAATTTCCCAGCGCATGTAGTCCGAATCCGTCTCCGCGTAGCGCCGTTGCAGGTTAGGGATGACACCTTCAAAGGTCGTCTCATAATCCCGCTGTCTGCCATATTTGTTTTCGTAGTGAATGTTCACGGTGGTGCCATTGGTGCCATAAAGCAGCACATTACGTTGCTCGTCCGTCAAGTTGCGCAAGGGAGCCATAACGGAGAAGTCATACTTCTGCGCCAGGGCCTGGACAACTTGCCAGTAATAGGTCTCGTTGGTGCTGGATTTCGACCAGGGCCGGATCCCCCCCTGTTCGATACTGAGATCAGGGTTGGGGATTACCAACTCCGGATCCAACTCCCGCACCGTACCCAGCCCCTGGCAAGATGGGCAGGCGCCGTGGGGTGTGTTGAAAGAAAAGGTACGGGGCTCGATCTCTCCCAGGCTCAAGTTGCAGTAGGGGCAAGCGAAACGCTCTGAATACAGCGTATCATGGTATATTGGCGCAGCTTCGGGATTGTCGCTGCTCTCCTGGATCGCAGCAATCAGCGTCCCATCCCCCAGCTTTAGCGCAGTCTCCACGGAATCATTCAGGCGTGAACGCAAGCTGGTATGTTCCTCGCTATCCCCATTTCCCCTGATGATCAACCGATCCACTACCGCCTCAATCGTGTGGTTCTTGTACCGGTCCAAGGCGATCTCATCATCAACTTCGTGCAGCTCTGTGTTCACGCGGACCCTGGTAAAACCTGCTTTGCGGACATCTTCAAAAATCCTCTGATGCAGCCCCTTACGGTTACGTACTAAGGGGGTCAGGATAAGCAGGCGGGTGCCCTCGGGCAGGGCCAATAAGCTATCGACGATTTGATCCGCAGATTGGGTGGCGATAGTCCTGCCACAATTAGGGCAGTGGGGAATACCCACACGGGCGAACAGCAGGCGTAGATAGTCGTAGACCTCGGTCACCGTCCCAACCGTTGACCGCGGGTTGTGGCTGGCCCCTTTCTGGTCTATGGAGATAGCCGGGGAGAGGCCCTCGATCTGGTCCACGTCCGGCTTTTCCATCTGACCTAAGAATTGGCGGGCATAGGCACTTAAGGACTCAACATAACGTCTTTGTCCTTCAGCATATAGGGTATCGAATGCCAGGGAGGACTTGCCGGAACCGGAGATCCCGGTAATCACAACGAATTTTTCGCGTGGGATAATTACATCGATGTTTTTGAGGTTATGCTCGCGGGCGCCACGAACGATGATCTTGTCTTGACCCATAACAGCTCTCTACCACTTTTCAGGAAGAATAAAAAGGCGACCTCGAATTATAGCATGGCTAGGGGTGCGTCGCAACTGTTTGCAGGGTAAGAATAGCACGGATTTTCTATACAAGCCAATGGATAAAAGGAAATGCACCTACTTGCCTGGAATTCTTAACTGTTGCCCCACCTTAATCCGGTCTTTATCGGTGATATTGTTTTCACGGACAATGGCATCGACCGTAGTGCCATATTGCCTGGCAATGGAGGTAAGCGTATCCCCCGTTCTGACGGTATAACTGATTGTCTGACCCGCCGAGAGAGGTGCAGCCGGACTGGCACCGCTTTGTTGCGCTACCTGCTGGTTGCTGGCAGCACTTACCTGACCGGTTCCTGCCACAGCGACAGCCGGCCTAGTGGGAGTAGCCGTAGCCCTTGCTGCAGCGGCTGATTGGACTGCAGCAGTTGATTGGACCGTAGTGCCTGATTGGACCGTTCCTGCCTTGGTAGGTGTAGCTCTTGGAGGGGCGCAGATGCGCGTCGTGAGAGGATGGTTATAGTTCGTTTCGCCAGCCAGGTTGTTTATCCGGGTAATTTCCGTGCTGGCTACTTCAGGCCGGGCATCTTTTAGGATCCCGATGATGTCTACGCCCTTATAGGTGCTCTGTGTGTTGAAGCGATTCTGCCAATAATCCCGCCGATCGGCCGGTAGCTCTGCCACCCACATGCTCAATTGATGGCACTCCATCAGGAAATCGACGTTCGGCGAACAGGCCGATAGTAGCAGGA
Organism: Chloroflexota bacterium; assembly: GCA_009692745.1. GTDB lineage: Bacteria > Chloroflexota > Anaerolineae > Epilineales > SHYO01 > SHYO01. The sequence continues at coordinate 4,616 of SHYO01000155.1, read as the reverse complement.
TAATGCCAATTATCCCCGTTCTGCACCACATATAACCGCCTCCAACAAGTTGCGAAATGCGCTCAAAGCGTCCCCTGCAAACGGTCTGTAGCTGCGGAGGATATGCTGTTGCTCGTCAAAATAGACTTCACCAATGGCCGGATTGGTCACTTGTTTCCCACCCGGGAGCACGAATGTCAGACTTCCATTCACCTTCAAGGTATGCCAGCCACGACGGCTATCCTCGATCACCTGCTCTTTATAGCGACCGCTATCCCAGTCCGCCTCAAATTGTGCTAGATCCAACGGTGCGCTCATGGCTGCCTCTTCGGCAATTGCCAGGATTTCGTGGCGCAAGGCTGGATTGCGGCACTCTGCGAAAAAGGCGCGCCGTAAAGCCCAACTTATGGCAAATGCCGCCTCCTGATTCTGACCCTGGGCACAAGACAACGCCTCGAGTGCCGGCCAAAAAGTTGTTGGCCAGAGCCATTCCGGTTTCGACCAGGGTTGCAGCGGCAGATCCGGATCAATCTGCCGAAATAAGGCTACCTCGATTTCGTGGGCGGGTTTGGCCGTGGCTTGCCGGTTGATATATTCCAGCGAGAGGGAACGCCATACAAGCTGGATTTTGTTGGCATAAACCGGCCAGATCTGCCGCAAACGGTGAATCGACAGATAGGCGTATGGGCACGAGATATCCGAATACACTTCGATAACCGGAAGCTGCATTTTTCCTCTCCATTTGCGCTACTCTTAATAATTATAGCCTGAGGTTGTTAATCTGTGAAGATGGAATGAGGTTATTCCCTAAACTGCCCTCAATCTGGCGCGGAATTTACTTACCGGCCAGGGCTATGAGGTTGGCGCCGGCATCCGCACGGTTCGCTAATATAGCTAGGAAGTAAAGCGGCGGGGCACAGAGCGTCAGCGCCAGGCTCTCCAACCCGAAAGGTTGGTTGCGCCAGGAACGGTATTTCGCCTCACCCCAGCGGCTAAATAGCCAGCCGGGGATCTCATAGCCTAACCCCCCGGTTGATATTTCGACCGTGCGGAAACCTGCCTGAGCAAGGGCCAGTCGCAGTGCTTGGGGTGTGAAATGGTAGATATGGCGCGGCAGATCCAAATGTAACCAACGGTCCTGAAAAATACGGGCTTGCCAACTGGCCAGATTGGGTACGGCCAGCCACAGCAACCCTTCTGCCGCCAAGAGATCGTAGGCCCGCTGCAACGCATCCCACGGATTAAGCAGGTGTTCCAGGGTATGCCAGAAAATTACCAGGCGATACCCGCTCCTTATCCTGGGCCACCCGTCCGGTGCGATGGCAACCATCACTGGGATACGGCTGCGACGGCGCGCGCCAGATGCGGTTTCCCAGTGAGCTTCGACCCCGATGACCTGCCAGCCCCGTGCCTGCAATCCGGCTAGTAGCGCACCCGGGCCACACCCAATCTCTAAAGCTGCTGCGGGACTCTCTGAGGTGGGTATGTCCGGTGCGGTAAACTTCCGCTGAATCCAATCAGCCCGGCGCCGTTGCATCCATTGAGCCAGGGACAAGGCCGGACCACGTCGCGGTGGATAACCCTGGGCCGCATAAGCCCGCCACAGGTTTTCAGGATCTGGCATGGAAGGTTGCCAGGCCAGGCCGCACACGGGGCAGCGCCACAGGGTGGCGCTCCTGGCTGGCCAGGGATAGGCAGATGCATGGCAGAGCGGGCATGATGGGCTGGTCTTCACTACTTAGGATACCACCAATCCATCTCTCCATGCCCTCCCTGGTCCTTTAGCCGTATTAACCCGCTGCCATTTGCCTGCATCAGGTAGATGCCACCGATGCCCAGAAAAGCGATGTAGCGACCCCCGTTGCCCCAAGAGGCGACCGGGGTATCTTCGTACAGCTCCGTCAGCCGGCTTAACTTTCCCCCATCCAGCGGTATGGTCCAGAGATCCCAGGGCAAACCGTGGCCTGATGGGCGAGGGAGGATGAAACGCGCGGGACTCTTTAGAGGATAGAGGAATGGATTTGCAGGCGGGGGCAGATATACAATAGAATTATTCCTGCCTGGCGCGTTGGTGGCCGCATGGGGTGATCCAGTGGCGGCTTTGGGTGTTTGTGTGGGCAAAATTGGATCACCGGAGGCCGAAAAAAGCACTATATCTTCCTTAGGACTGATGCGCGGGGCATTCAATCCCACGAAGGTCCCGGGAGAAACCAGCTCGCGGGGATTCTGCCCGTCGATATCCGAAACCACGATACCTTGTCCTCCCGAGTCCAAATTTTCGCTGATATACGTCAAGCGTTTCCCATCCGGACTGACGGAAGGATTGCTGCCATTTTCTATCACTTTCTCCATATCGCCGCCCGCTGCGGGAGCGCGGCTGATGCGCAGCACCGCCCCTTTATATTTCCCGGCCTGGTCGTAGAGGATGTTAAAGTATGTGAAATAGATCCACTGTCCATCCGGACTCCACACCGGCGTATCTAGCGAAGCATTCGGACTATCGCGATATACAATTTTGTGCAGACCTGTGCCGTCAGCATTCAAAATATAGAGATCTAATCCTCGAGGCCCGGTAGATAGTGTCCCGGTCACCGGTGGGGCATAGGCTATGACTATCTTTTTCCCATCCGGCGCCCAGGCCGGAGCGTGGATGAAGCCGGTATCGCCTACAGTCATCAGGTCTCGGGGGTTCCCTCCGCTGGCGGGCATCACAAACAGAGTCAGGCCATTGTTGCCGGTGAAAACGATCTGCCCAATCACCGAATCCGGCGCAGCCGTGGCAATGGGGGGTATGCCCACACTCATGGGTGTCAATTGCGGCACGGGGGTATAGGGTAATAGGGGCGCCCCCGCCGGTGGCGGCGTCGAGCCGATCTTTGGTAGCGGGGTAGCTGTGGTTGCCAGGGGAGCGGGTGGGATGCCTGGAAGCTTGGTAGGGAGAGTTGTCGCCACGGCAACGGCCGGTGGGCGCGTGGCTACCGGGCTAAGGATAGGGGCAGGAGGCTCCAGGGTGGGTTGGACGAACGTCCCACCACAACCGGAGAGGATGAACATAAACAGCACTCCGGCCAGGATGGCATAGTACCCTGGTATGCTCTTCTTTATTAATATCCGAAAAGGTGGTTCGTGGGGAAATTTCATTTTGGATGCCAATGTAATTTGCTTGCTGCAAGCTGATCTTAATCCACTCCCTGGAAGTGGTCAAACCTCCGGTTTCATATGGGGAATATTCTACTGTGACACCTCCGTGAGGCTGTGCAAAAAATTCAAGATATGCCAGCGCTCCGCGTCGGTAAATTGTTTCGCGAATCCCTGCATAGCAGTACCCGGTATACCGTTGCTGATCCAGGTAAAGAGTTCCCCGTCGCTATGGAGGGATACGTGTACCGTCAGGTCTAGAGGCCGCGGATTCATGGTGGCGGCGGCTGGCCCGTTCCCATGGCCGGTTGTCCCGTGGCAAACGGCGCAATTTTGCGTATACAGGTCTTTGCCCTTCGCTATCGAAGCACCATCCGGTAAGATGGGATTTTGAATCGAAGCCAGAGCTGTGGTCTGTACCCCCGGCACCAGGTAACCTTCTGCTCCCCAGGCTACGGCGGCCAGGGCACAGGCTATGGCTCCGTAGGTTAACCAGGTCCTTTGCCGCTTCTGCTTGCGGAAGAAACGCTGGGCCACCGCCATCAGGCCAATAGCCAGGATGAGGAGCAGGCCGGATCCAATCTGCCACAAGGGGACTTGATTTTGGCCGGCGGTGGCGGGGTTAAATTCCTTTTGCACCCCGGTAGCGGTGGCCTCAAACCGGAAAGCAGTGAAGGCATCGTTGGCGTCCGGGCGTTGGATGGCCACCTCCACCTGCCAGGGACCAAGCAGGCTCAGATTACTCCCTTTGGCCACGTAACGCCCATCGCCCACCGATGCCAAAGCTAGGGTGCTACGTCCCAGGTCCTGGGCCAGGTAATTGAAGCGCGTCGTAACCGCGACCGCATTGTCCATGGGTTTGCCGTTTTTGTCCCGTATCCGTACTTCGAACTGGTTTAGCCCTATTTTCCCAGGGAAGCTGCTGAAGCTGACTTGCAGGTCGTTCGCCTTGCCCTCAAGTACCAAAGGGCGGGTGGCTGCCAGCGCTTCGCTCTCATCTTTTGCCGGTGGTAAATTGGTCAAGAGGGCGGTGGCCCCGAAGACGCAGGCGATGAGAAGAATCTCCAACCCGACAGCCCGGAATAAGTCTACCTGCATCCGTGGCTTTTGCGGGACACCTGGCCGGTTCCGCAACAGGTTCACGGCTCCCAAACCTAAGAGGAGAAAAAATAGCACGATTTTAGCCAGTAAGGCCTGGCCGTAGGCGGAATCGATGAGTTCCGATAGATCTCCCACGCGCTCTAGTCCATTAAAAACACCGGTAAACCCCAAAATGATGACACTGCAGAGCGCGAGATTGGAGAAACGAGATATCTGGCGCGGCAGGCTGCTATCCCGGTATGGCTTAGGAGCTGCGGCTAATGCCGGACGGACACACCCTATCAGCCACACCAGGCCCCCGGCCCAGGTACTCATCGCCAGTAAGTGTATGAAGTCCGAGGCCGTAGCAAAGGATAGGTTCCCCTCTGCGGCTGCATGGCTGTTCAAGGTATAGGTCG
>SHYO01000154.1 GCA_009692745.1 Chloroflexota bacterium | reverse complement strand
GCTTGCTGCTGGCGCTCTACCGCCGGCTGCGCCTCTACATCAACTTCTTTCAACCCGTGATGAAGCTCGTCAGCAAAGAACGAGTTGGCGCTAAACTCAGAAAGCGCTATGATCTGGCTAAGACCCCTTACCAACGGGTCTTGGCATCCTAAATTTTAAGATTACCCCTCTTGACACCTAGCAATACTATGTATTATAATACTAGGTATGAATGCAGAAACTTTGAAGGGACACCTGGACCTCTTATTATTGGCCGCCCTGGCAGATCGCTCGGCCCACGGCTATGCTATCGTGGAAATACTGCGGGTGGACAGCGGCGGGACCTTCGACCTGCCCGAAGGCACCATTTATCCTGCTTTACACCGGCTGGAACACGCGGGCCTGCTGGGCAGTTATTGGTCGGCAGAGACGGGCCGGCGGCGCCGCGTCTATCAACTGACGGCCAAAGGGCAGCAGGCCCTGGCCCAAAGACAACAGGAGTGGCAACAATTCTCTCGGGCAGTGAATGCCATCGTGGGGGCTTAAGATGGAGCATACGACGCTGGAAGAGTACCTGCATGAACTGGACCGTGAGCTGCGGTCCCAATGGATGTTTCAGCCGCGGATTCTGGAGGAGGTGCAAAGCCATCTGCTGGAGGCTGTAGAGCAAGGGGAAAGAAATGGCCTCAGCCCCGCCGAGGCGCAGCGCCTAGCGCTGCAGCGTTTCGGTCCGGCCAAAACTTTAGCCATCCAATTTACGGAGGAAAGGAGATTGATGATGCAAAAGACTCTCTTGGCAGCCGGCCTGGCTCTCGGCTTGGGGATTGCATATGTGGACTCGCGCCCCACATGGGACGATGCCGGCATTACTGCCATGGCTATCCTTGCGACATGCGGTATGCTGGGGCTATTGGGAGCCAAGCGCCCGTGGCTATGGGCCCTGGTGGGAGGTATCTGGATACCCCTGTTTGCCATCCTCAACAGCCACAATTTCACGTCGCTGCTAGTTCTGGTTTTTGCTTTTGCCGGGGCATACGGCGGTTGGGCAGTGCGCAAGGTGGTGCGCCCGGCTACGGCATGACGGTGAACCGTCAGATCATTCCTTGTTCGCATTTACCTCTGAAGACTAAATGTCGCGACATCCTCCTGACAACGTTATTTGATGACGTGGCAGGCGATTGGTTACCGTCAGAGAAAAATATATGATATTTCAAATGAGTAAATCGTTAGGTGATCTCTCCTTTATCCTCTTTATCCTGACTTCTCTTACTATCTGCGTACGACTGCTTTATCTTACCCTGCGGCGTAGAAACTTATCTGCTGTCAGTAAAAAGCTGGTGGTAACCTTGTGTGTCTATATTCTCGTACTGCTGGGAGCAAGCTACCTCAGCCAGGAACAGTTAGTTCCAATGGGAGCCGACAAATGCTTTGACGATTGGTGCGCCACCGTCACCGGCAGTAATGAAAGTGGAGCAATCGGTGACACCAGAGCGCAAGGTAAGTTTATTACCGTAGATTTACGCGTGACGAGCCGCGCCCGGCGGATCAGTCAAGCGCCTGACACCCCCAGGATCGTGGTAATCCAGGGCAGTGGTGAGACCTATCCGATTTCCCAGGCCGGCCAATCAGCTTTAGAACGGCAAGAAACTGGGCTAAAACCCCTCGCCAGCAAAATCGATGCAGGCGCATCTTTTGATACCAAAGCTGTATTTGATATGCCTGTAAACGCCCAGAATCTTCGAGTCCTCATATCAGAAGGTTCCTGGATTACCATGTTCCTGCCGGATTATGAAAATAGCTTTTTCCATAAAAAGGTAGTATACGCACTATAAATACTTTAGTCTTTTCACGCTTTCTCTCCTTGCAGTTTATAGTGACTGGATTGGAGATTCGTTTCATTTTAAATTGGGCTAAATTGAAAATTTTTCTGCAAAACATATTTTAACACGAATTATTTGCGTAAACCGCCTTGATCCAGGGAGTGTTTGCCGGTTGCAGCGATAAGCTATAGAATTAACCGTATTACGCTAACTTAATCGTTAGGGGTTGATACGGAAATTGTCACGGTTTCCCCAAACATCAGAAGGAGATGCACCTATTCGCTGGGTCTTAATCATCGTTGGCGTCTTATTGATCTTGATGGGAGCCCTCTGGACATTACAGGGCGTCGGCATCTTACTGGGCAGTGTCATGACCGGCCAGCCCTTCTGGGCCACGGTGGGCATCCTGTGCTTGATCGTTGGGGCCGTGTTGATCTACTTCGGGCTCCGGCGTGGCGCCGTCCGGCCGGGGATGTAACCCCCTGGCAATGAAACTCTCCTTCCCGATCCGCGCCGGGTTCCTGCTGGGCCTGGCGACGACGGTGGCCCTTACCGGCCTGCTCTACCTGCTGGCGCAGGTCGATCTGCTCTCCTTTATCCCGCTGGATGTTGCCGAAGCCATCATCCAGCTCACCCCTGGTTACGTCGCCACCCAGGGCATCGAGACCCTGGGTGCCAACGCCAAGCTGCTGGTCGAGGTTGGGGGAATATTCCTCTTCCTGTTTGTGGGTACATTGGCCGGGGTGCTGTTGGCCCGCTTGCGGGCCTATAAGGAGGTTTCCAACGGCCTGCTGCCCAGCTTGGTGGGATTGATCCTCACCGTTTTGGTCCAGATGCTGGCCGGCCACGCCGTAGATATCTTTACCCTGGTAGCGACCGCCGTGCTCTTTTTCGCCTGGGGCCTGCTCCTCACCTTCTTGCTGAAGCGGACCCTGCTGCCCGCCCCGGTGGCCGGGCAGTCCGTTGAAGCCCAAGAAACTGTCACCGGACGCCGTGCCTTTCTGCAGCAGAGCAGCGGTATCTTGCTGGGCGTAGCCCTCGGCAGCGCCGGTCTTGGGGAGATGTGGCGCCGCGCCGCCGAGGCCCGATTGGCCGAAGCTATCGCCCGTGGCGGTGTGCTGGCGCTCCCCGGCGCCCCCTTATCCGCCCCGGCCTCCCAGGCCAGCGAGCCTAGCGCTGGTGTGGGCACTGCCGCGGACCCAGTCTTCGCCCCTGCGCCAGCCACGCGGCCGGAGCTGACATCTGCCGCCCAGCTTTACGTGGTTTCCTCCTCTATCCGGTCACCGCGCGTCAGCGCCGGCCAATGGCGCTTAACGGTGAAAGGGCTGGTGGACAAGCCCCTCTCCCTCAGCTACGATGACATGCTCAACCTGCCGCGCATCGACCAGACCAGCACCCTGACCTGCATCTCCAACGAGGTGGGCGGCGCCCTGATCGGCAATATCACCTGGAGCGGTACCCGCCTGCGGGACCTGCTGCAACTGGCCGGCGCCCGGCCGGAGGCGGCTCGCGTCGTGCTGCGCAGCGTCGACAACTATTCGGATTCCATCCCCTTCGACCGCGCCATGAGTCCCATCCCCTTGATCGCCTACGGCATGGACAGCATCACCCTCACCGTAGACCACGGCTTCCCGGCCCGCCTGATCGTCCCCGGCATCTATGGTATGAAGAATGTCAAATGGCTAGGTGAGATCGAGGTCGTGGCGGGGGACTACTGGGGCTTCTGGCAGGAGCGCGGTTGGTCCAACAGCGCCATCGTCAAGACCCAGACAACCGTGGATACCGGCAACAATGCGCTGAGCCTGCTCCAGGCCGTAAAGCTGGAAAACGGCCAGGCCCTCATCGGTGGTTACGCCTTAGCCGGGGACCGGGGCGTCAGCCAGGTGGAAGTGCAGGTGGATGGCGGAAATTGGCAACCTGCTCGCCTCAAAGCCACTCTTTCCCCTATCACCTGGCGTCCGTGGGCCTTCGCCTGGCTTGCCGCCCCCGGCCGGCACACGCTAGTGGTACGGGCCACCGACGGCGCGGGCCAACTCCAGACCTCCGACCATGCCCCGCCTCACCCCGATGGCGCCTCCGGCTGGCACACAGTGCAAGTAAATGTGATTCTGTAAACGTCGAGGGAAAAGATCCTTATGGCGCAAAATGACCTAAAGCAAAAGGGAATAAAAGATGATGAAAAAGACAATCCGGCGCTCTCCCGCGTAATTGAGCGCAATATTCGTACCATTATCCGCCTGCGGCTCATGGCTTCTCAAGAGCGCAGCCTGCAGCATCGCATTGCCGACGCTATTACTACTTTTTCGGGACGGATGGTCTTCGTATATGTGCATATCCTGTGGTTTGGTCTTTGGATCATGCTAAACTCAGGATTTTTGGGTATCCATCCCTTCGACCCATTTCCCTATGGACTCTTGACCATGGTGGTATCCCTGGAGGCGATTTTCCTTTCCACATTTGTACTTATCAGTCAGAATCGTATCAGCGAAGAAGGCGAGAATCGCGCAGATCTGCATTTACAAATTGGCCTACTCACCGAACATGAGTTAACCCGGGTCTTGCAGATGCTCGACGCCATCCAGGACACAATGGGCATCGATAATGATGCAGACAGCGAATTAGCGGACCTGGAAATGGAAACCCGGCCTGAAGACGTGCTGGCTGAAATCGAGCGCCTGCGACGGCGTGCCCGCCGGATAAAAAACGGCCTGCCTCTGGCCAGAAAAGAAGCTAGTCAGTAATTCCCGGATTCCCATCCACCATCGTGAGCATGTTATTGGGAAATATGTTGTTAAAGTTGCTGTACCATCTCCAACAATTCCTGGCTCTCCTGACGCCAGGTGGTAGCCATAGTGGCGCGCCGCAGGTAGCGGATCATACCATCCCGGTCTACTACCACCGAAGCTGTACGCTGGATAATAAAATATGCCTTTTCCAGGCCGAAGCGCCGGTAAACCGCCCGCTCCGGGTCGGCCAGCACCGGGAACGCGAGCTTGAACATCGCCCCATACTTCCTGGCAGGTTCCAGGTCATCCCCCAAAATCACCAGGATTTCCGCCCCGGCAACCTGAAACTGGGGATAGAGCCGCCCTAACTGGGCGACGTGCATACGGCAGCTCATTCAGTTATATTCGCGCACGAAAAACAAAATGAGGTTAACCTTGCCCCGGTAATCCGCCGGCCCAATCTGGCCGCCGCTGCTGGCCGCCAGGCGGAAATCGGGGACCGGGGAACCTGCGCTGAGCTCATTACTAGGATCGGATGGGGATGGCATATCTGGCTGCATATCTGGCTACCTTTCCTGCGAGGCAATACCGAGCATAATCAGTATGCCAACTTTATCCAGGTTCCCCATCCTGTCAAATTTCCCGCAGGCGGTGGCCGGAATTAAATGCAGCCAGCGGGGAATTGTTTATTGGCTTTCTACACCCTCAAGAATTTCTCCTGACTGATCCCGCGCCTTCTCCAACGCCGCAGCGTTATCCAGGGTTAGCTTAAACCAGGTGACAGCCTTGACACCATAACGTCAACATGGTATGCTTATCTCTGGAGGAACACGATGCACAAAAATCACTTGCAGGAGAAAAAGCGCATTCAGGTCTATGCCGACCCGGAAATAAAGCGGCGGATCGAGTTGGCTGCAGCCAAGCACGATATGGCCGTTACCGAGTATTGCCTGGAAGCCATCAAACAGCAGCTCATAGAAGACGATTTGCTAGAGACAGAGCAGATCGAAATTGATGTGCAACCGGCAAAGAGGGTTCGAGACCTGATTACAGATTTGCAGGCGCTGCACGCCGATATTTTGGAATATCGGAAAGGCCAGCTCCTGGACATCGATGCCACCATTGACCAACTACGCGAAGAACGGGATCATGAGCTCACAGGTTTGCATTGACGCCAATCTGGTTGTCCGGGTTTTGACCCCAGGCCAGGAAAGCGCCCAGGCCATAGCTCTGATAGAAGCTTGGCAACAGGCAGGCCACTCTCTCATTGCTCCGGCGCTCCTGGCCTTCGAGGTCACCTCGACTTTACGCCGGTTTGTCCATCTGCAGGCTATCACACCTTCCCAGGGTGAGCAGGCCTTTGCCCGTTTTCTGCAATTTCCTATTCGTCTTTCCGCCCGCCGGAGTATTTTCCCTCTGGCCTGGCGTTTTTCTCAGGAGTTGCACCTTCCCCGTGCCTACGACACAGCATACCTGGCCCTGGCGCAATTACAGGGTTGTGATTTTTGGACAGCAGATGAACGGTTATACAATGCGGTGAAAGGGCAGTTGGCATGGGTTAAGTGGGTGGGCGATTTCCACTCAGACCAATTTGCCCCACTTTAAGCATAGAGATACTTCCCTTTCGGCAGCGAAGAGGCGTATGCGCCGCCGTTCTGCCGTCCTGGAAGTAGGGTATAATCGACTGCGAAGCATGGGATGCTCTTCTCTGACGGAGCTGGAGGTAAATCCGTGGAACTATTCTTCGACACCAAATGGATCGACCGTATAGCAGGCGTCCGCCGTATCTTAGGAAAACCCGTTAAAGAGCCCGCACCGGTATTGAAACCCGACCGGCCCTGGGAATCGGGCGGCGTCTATAGCTTTTATTGGACGTTCTGGGACACAGAGGTGCGCAAATTCAAGATGTGGTACCGGTCCAGGGTCCCCCGCTATCTCACTCTACGCCGGTGGAACGATCCCATAGACCAGACAGAGTCCTCCGAAACCGTCCCCACGGAACTGCAATATTATGTCTGTTATGCCGAGAGCAGGGACGGCTTCGCCTGGACCAAACCGGACCTGCGAATATGCACATTCCAGGGCAGCGCGGACAACAACATCTTATATCCTTCCGCCCCCAATGCCGGCACGATTATCAAGGATCCCGATGACCCCGATCCCGCCAAACGCTATAAAGCGGTCACCTTCACCTTTGAACCTGCCAGCCGGGTGCCGGTGCGGGGGGACGATAGCCGAGGCGTATGCGTCACATATTCTCCGGACGGCTTGCGCTGGCCCGCCGGGCCAAAGCTCGTCATGAGCACCACGGATTTGACGGACTCGAATCTCCCCTTCCCTACCCGTGATCCGCATACCCACAAATGGGTGCTCTATATGCGGCCGCGGGTCCACCCGAAACGGCGCTTCATCGGTTTTTCGGAGAGCGACGACTTCGAACATTGGAGTTACCCGCGCATGTTGCTGACCCCCAATGCCCGGGACTCCGAATTTATCGAGTTCTACGGCCTGTCCACCGTTTATGTCAAACCCTACTATGTGGGCCTGCTATGGCTGTTCCATAACCACCCGGCGTACTCACCCATGACCACGGAGTTGGTCTATTCCCGCGACGGGCAACACTACGATCGCGTTATGCCCGGCACGGAGTTTCTGCCCCTGGGGGCCGCGGGGCAGTTCGATAGCCGGCAGATCGTCCCGATGGGCCTCATCCCCAGGGGGGATGAGCTCTTCATATATTACTACGGCGCCAACTATGACCACGGTGCCGACCGGGGACAGCCCATCTCTCCGCCACAAACCGTGCCGGGAGAGCAGCAGACCAACGGGATCGGCCTGGCGCGCCTGCGCCAGGGCATGTTCTGCGGCTACCGGGCGGATTTTGAGGGAATGCTAGAAACTAAATACGTGACAAACTACGGCGGGCCGGGACCGCGGGTGCTGGCGCAGATCGATCAGGATGGCTCACTGCAGGCGGAAATTCTGGACCATTACGGCCACGTGCTGCCGGGATGGGAGCGCGAGAAGTGCCGGATTGTGCCCCAGGACGATGGCACTATCGGGTTTGCCTGGGGAGACCAAAGCCTGGCCGGGCAGCTAGACGACCAAAGCCCTGAAGGTGGGCGTGTCCAACGGGTCATCAAACTGCGCTTCTTCCTGCGCCAGGCGCAGATTTTCGGCTTTTCTGTGGGAGTCGAAGCGTAGCATCGCCGGCCGGGCTATGGCGTCATCGGCACCTTAAACAGCACCCCGACGGCGTAACCTACCAGGGCGCTGGCGATACCGATGGCGGCCAGCTCCAACCCGCTGTGCACCGGATGGCCGATGGTGACCCGGGCCTTGTACGCGCCGGTGAGAAATAGGGCCAGCGCCGCCACCAGGATCGAAAGCACCATACTGATGCCCACCGGTAGGAAGAAGTAAGGCATCAGGGGTATAAAAGAGCCTATGATGGCCGCAAGGCCCACAATCAGCGCCGACCGCAAAGCCTGTTGCCGCTGAATTGGCGCAAGCTGGTGTTCTTCAGACATCATGACTGCCACCCATACATCTTTATTAGTAGTAGAGGAAAGCCACGATCACCAATCCCTGCTGAGTATACTCAGCTTTGATCTGCCGGAATGTGCCAGGGCGGGTCCGCCAGGCCAGAAAGGCAACGATTGGGAGATCCATCAAGGCAAACATCAACGCCCCTCTCCAGAGTATCTCCGTCGTAATTTTGAAATCCTGCGGGAGTATCATGGTATCCTCCCGTTCAGATTTGCTCCTACGCTTAGCCAGACATGTAAGACAATCAACCCTTACTCCGCACGTCAATACCCGCCAGCTTTTCAAATACCTTGACTACCGCCGCGTCGTCTTCCGCGCCGTAGCCGGCGGCAGCCGCCATCAGGAATAATTGGTGGGCGGTGGCAGATAAGGGCAAGGGGAAGTGGCGGGCTTTGCCCGTTTCCAACACAATCCCCAAGTCTTTCACAAAGATCTCAACGGCACTGCGCGGGGTATAGTCCCCGGCCAGCATGTGGGGCACGCGGTTCTGGAACATCCACGATGAGCCGGCGCTGTTGCAGATCACCTCGTAGAGGGTCTGCGGGTCAACCCCGGCCTGCACCCCGAAGGCCAGGGCTTCGGCAGCGGCGGCGATATGCACCCCCGCCAGGAGTTGGTTGATCATCTTGACGGTCGAGCCCTGGCCGCAGGCATCTCCCAGGTGGTAGACGTGCTCTGCCACGGCATCCAACACTTTCTCAGTTTTCTGGAAGGCAGACGGTTTGCCCGAGGCCATGACGCTCAAGCGTCCCTCGGCAGCCCGCGCCACCCCGCCGCTCACCGGGGCGTCCAGCATCTCGATACCCAGCTCTTCCAACCGCCGGGCTGTCTCCCGCGCAAAGGCAGGGCTGACCGTGCTGCACAGCATCACTACACTGCCCTGGGGCAAGGCGCTGGCAGCGGCGCCCTTGCCAAGATTCTGCTGGCGAATTCAAAATATCTGTTTTTGGAGCCGAAAACCTTCGAAAATCGGAGTGGAGAACGTCACCACTAAGCGTAACATCCGGCGAAATCCGGTGCCCTATCTACGGAAAACGGGATTCGCCAGCAAAGTCTTGCCAAAGAGGATATCTGCCGCCTGCTCGGCATTCACCACGATCACCAGCAGCACATCCGCACCCTCGGCAGCGGCAACGGCAGAAGCCACGCCTATGCCGCCATCTCTGGCAAAGGCCGCCCCGGCTTCCTGGCGCACGTCGTAGCCTTTCACCACTAAACCGGCGCGTACCAACGCCTGCGCCATAGGCATACCCATGGCCCCCAAGCCAATAAACCCTACTTTGGGATTAAATTGTGTAAATTGTGTTGTCATCGGCAGCTCCCTTACTCGGCCAATATGATTACATCCAGTATATCGCAGAAAAGTAACGGTTCGGTCTTGATTTTGTGACAAATTAGAACAGATTGCTATAATAGAAAAACGGGGCGCACGACTGTGCGCCCCGTCCCACCTGCCAATTACCCTTAATCGTCGCTTTCTGCCGCCGGGCAGCAGCGGTACTCCTGCGCCTGATCCAACAACTCGATGCGGCGCTTCAGTAACTGGTTTTCCAGGTCCATGCGCTCCAACTCCAATTGCATCTTACGCTGCAGCTCGGGTTCGCAGACGTTGCACATATCCAGGCAACCTTTGACGATCACCCCTGCCGTGGGCAGAGTGGTTTTGCGCGCATAGCCGAACTCCTCTTGCGCCCGCTTGGATACATCCCCACCCACCGCTTCAATCAGGCCCACTTCCAACAGTTGCTTATCCACCTCTGCCAGCGCCGCCTCGCGGGTGGCCTTGGGTAGCGGCTCCTGCGTACCCAGGTCGGCTGCCAGCGCGGCCGCCGCCGGGGCAAAAGCAAAGCGGTTGGCGCCGGTAACTCCCGCACCGAACACCTGGGCGTACTGCGCCACGCTCTGCAAGCCCCGCGCTTCCACTGCCAGCCGAGCGCTGTTGGTAGCCGGCAGCTCCTGAGGAATAGCCGCGATCTGCCCGGTGGGACGGATCGGATTGGCCGCGACAGGCATCAAAGCCACCGGGTCAATGACGCGCCGCTCGATAGAGATCAGCTCCAGCTTGATAGTCTCGGTCTTGTTAATGCGATAAAAGAGGAAGGTAACGGCGTGGCATTGGTTTGGGTTGCTGAAGACCCGCGACGCCGATTCGAAGTGTTCTTCAGACTCACCCTCCTTATGGGTGCGCGTCGAAACCTCACCGACAGAGAGGGAGTGGGCTTTACGGGTCGCTTCTACGGATTGGTGATCCGCTAGCTCAGCGTGCGCATGATGCTCGCGCAAATAGTCACTGGCCGATTGGGCATTGTGGCTACCACGAGCATTCGTATCCGCGCTGACGGAAAAGAAGCCGATACCGCCGCTGGCGTCGCCATGAAAATCCCAGGAGCCACTGGATGAAGCATGATCTTTGCCGCGATCCACCACATTCTCATCGGTCATAAAAGTCCGCAGCGCCGACATACGATACTGCTCCTCGGACATCTGTTCGCTGCGATAGCTCAGGTTCGTCTCGCTGTCGAAACTGAACCGGCTGCGGCGGTCCGTCGTGGCCAACCGCACCTGTTCCTTCGGCAGTAGCGTGGTTGAATATACCGGGTCGCCCAGGGCCAGCGGCCCTGAACAGCGCGTAAAGCGCGTGTGGAAAATCACCTCTACCTTTACCAGTTGCTCATTCTGGGCCCGGACTCTGGTCGGGAATACCAGCCGCCGGCGCATATCGATAATATCGCACACCGGCTCTGTATCCAAAGCCGGACAGCATGGGATATCCTCAAAACTGGTGATCTCATTTCTTGTTTCCATTCCACCAAATCCTTTCTCGTAGTCTCACATTATAATTAAACTCCCAATACCTACACCATATAAACGCGGTCACAAAGCGGTTTTCAGCCATCCAGGCCGATAATGATTCATTACATTTTGAGCGGATTGAGGGAGTGGAGTGCCTGCTACGCAAGCTGCACATCCGGAATGACGAAAACCAGATCATGCTGGATGTCATATGCAGTGCAGATGGCGCGTGGCAAGTGGGAGACGGGGACAAACTTCAGCCCCGGTAAAATCCGGGGCTGGAGTCCCGTCACTACATAAGGGAGACAAACCAGGGGAACTACTGTGAGACCCAGACCTCTCCCGACACTGTGCGTCGCAACCGGCCTGCGCCTGGAATGTGCGTGGCGACCAGCAGCGCATTCTCCGGCAGCGCCGCCTCAACCACAATCTGCCGGCTGCCCCGCATCGTATTCATATCCGCCCAGGAGACCGGCCATTCCGGGTACTCCACCTCCACCGCCATATGGTACAGGTCGCCGAGGCAGTAAAGCGTCTGCCCCTGGGAATGTGCCCGCACCACCAGGTGACCTGGCGTCTCGCCCGGCGTTGGGATGATCTGGATACCAGGACTGACGTTTATGCGGCTGTCCACCAGATCCAATAAGCCGGCCTGATGCAGGACACCGAGGGTCTGGCTTTCCAGGCTGTCTTTATTCTGCAAAGCTGGCTGCATCTGCTCCCAATCCGCCCGCCCCATTAAATGGCGCGCATTCGGGAAGTAGGGCACGAGCCGGCCATCTCGCACCTCTGTGGTACAGTTAAAATGGTCACCGTGAGCATGGGTGACAATCACATAGGAAATCTTCTCCGGCCGCACCCCTATCTCCGCCAGGCTGGCGATCAACCCTGGCGGAGGCTGGTACCCAGGGAAGTCGTGTTCCGGAGAAGGTTCGAACTTCCCGGGATCCACCAGCACTGAGAGTCCATCCACGGCGATATGCACCGCCTGGTAGGTCAGGCGGGTAAACTCTTTGAAAGCGGCGACAGCCTGGGGAGGCCATTGGGATTCAGGCGCTGTGAGAAAGCCGGCCATGTTCCTGTTCCCGTCTCCCACGTTGATGATGGTAAATGTTCCTGCGCCGAGCGGAAACGTGCGAATATAATCAGCCATAGCATTTTCACCCCGGTAGGGTCCTCACTTAAGAATGGGATCAGTATGGGCAAAGTGACCACGGTTGGCCGCCCTGCCGGAAGTTTATTGAATTATGAGATCCTTGTCAACTGCCCGTATTCATTCATCTAAAATGTTACCGAAGTGGTATGGTTCACTCAAAAGAAAATGTTACCGGAGGAACTATGCCAAACACGGAAAAAATGACCATTGACGAACGTCGCAAGTACTTGAAACTGATGAGCAAACGCTATCACCGGGCG
>SHYO01000153.1 GCA_009692745.1 Chloroflexota bacterium | reverse complement strand
GGCAACAAGCTGGTGGTGCAGGCGCGCCTGAAAGGTGCAGGTATGCATTGGGCGCGGCAGCATGTCAATCCGATGCTGGCCTTACGCAACGTAGTATGCAATGACCGCTGGGAAGAAGCCTGGCGCGAAATTACCCTAGTCTTGCGGCACAAGCCCCAGCGCACGGCCCATCCAGCCACACCCCCTGATATCCACCAGCGGTCGCCGCCACTCATCCCACTGCTGCCAGCCGCCCCAGCAGAACCGCGCCGTCCTGCGCCGAACCATCCCTGGCGTTGCACTCCCATTGGTCGTGCTAGACGCATAGATCCCAAATACCCTCCCCTCGCAAAATCTTGACGCCCACCCATGAAGTCATGAAGTCCGATGTTGATCGTAAAAGGTTATAATCTTGTGAATTCGCTGCGCATTTGCTTTTCCTGACCTACAGTGTTAGGATCAAAGGTTGGCTATTTAGGAATATAGAAGGTTTGTAAGCGTTGACCAGGGATATCAGCGTTGCGCCGGTGCAAAAGAACCTCGTGAGGCGCTTCTCTAGTCTGGAATTGAGGGATAATGAATCGGCTGAAGGCAAACGATTGGATCTTGCTGATCACAAAAGATGATAAGCGCTTTACCCTTAAATTGGAACCGGGTGCTCTCTTTCATAGCCATCGTGGCATGTTGTCTCATAATGAGATGATTGGACAGTCTCTAGGGGAGACGGTATATACCAATACCGGCTCCCCTGTGTTGTTGTTAACACCCTCCATAGAGGATCAGATTCTCAATGTACGCCGGGCCGGCACGATTATGTATCCGAAAGAGATTGGATATATATTGTTAAAATTGAATATCCAGCCGGGAGTCAGGGTGGTGGAGGCCGGCTGCGGCAGCGGCGGGTTAACAGTGGCGCTGGCAAATTACGTGAGACCCGGGGGAAAGGTTTACTCTTATGATATGCGAGATGATATGGTGAATCTGGCCAGGCGTAACGTGGAACGCCTGAACCTGGAAGATGGGGTGGAATTCACTTGCCAGGATATCTCCTTGGGATTTTTACAACAGGATATAGATGCCATCTTTTTGGATGTGCGTGAACCGTGGTTGTATCTGCAGCAGGTTTTCACAGCTCTGCGCCCTGGGGGATTTTTTGGCGCCCTGGTGCCGACTACCAATCAGATCAGCGCCCTATTACGGGAATTGCCGGGGGCTGGATTGGGATTAGTAGAGGTCTCCGAGCTTATTCAGCGCCATTACAAACCTGTGGCAGAGCGGCTGAGACCGGAAGATCGTCTGACGGCTCATACCGGATATTTGATTTTTGCCAGAAAAATCTTCAACCGTTACCGGGATAGCGTCGAAGCCGTAGAAGAAACACCAGAAATTGACTAGAAAATGCCCTCACCAATCCTGGGTCTGCTCATTTTGTTGCCTCTCCTGGGCGCAATATTTTCCTGGTTCTATGCCTACCTGCGTGGACAGTCTGCCTCCCGCAGTATAACGCCGGTTTTTATCGCAGTAGGTGATGCAGCGGCATTGGTGCTGGGCCTGGCCTTTACCGTTTGGCCGCCATCCCCGGATAAATCTGTGGTAGGCTTCGATTGGCTTGGCTGGACCACTGGATCTGGTAAGCTGGTTTTAAGCTATACACCCTTAGGCATAGCATGTTTGCTGTTGACGGCGACAATTATACTGGGAACTTTGTTAACCCTGATTGATCGCAAAGCCCCGCGTGCCTTGTCTCCCTTGTCAGGATCAATGCTGTCGCTGACAGTGACCCTGCTATTTGCCCTCTTTCTTAGTGGCAATATGTTGACGGCCTACCTGGCATTTGCCGGTCTGGAAGTGGCCATGGCGGGACTTCTATGGTCTATAGGGCATGGTGAAATCCGGGCGACAGGGGCACTGCGTTCGCTGGCGGCAGGCGGGGTCGCAGGGGTGTTATTACTGGCTGCGGCTGCGGCTATTGGCAGCCGATTTCCAGAGACATGGCCTGCTTTAGGTAGCACCGTTGGGACACTGGCCTTGGTGGCTGCCTGGAGTCTCATGGGCATGTATCCCCTGCAGGCGCCTCTGATGTGGGGAATAGAGTATGGCAGCGTTGGCCGGTTGAGAATATTATTGGGGATTTGTGGTGGAATGTTCTTGAGCTTGAAAGTGATAATGGGCCTGACAGCCTCCCCGACCGATGCCGTGTTATTAGCCACCTGGGCGAGTCTGGCCCTCATCATTTCTCTCTTGATGGCCCTGCTTAGTGAAAATGTGGTCCGTATATGGGCGTGGTTGGCATTTGGGGCTGCCGCCGGAATTGTGATAATGTTAACCTTGGGACTTCCCATCGCAGCCTTACTATGGGGAACCGGTAACTTGTTGGGATTAGGTACGCTAACTTTAACTCTAAATGGCGCCCCGCCCGTTGCAGGTTGGCGCCGCCTTACATGGCGTACGGCGCAGGTAATAGGTTTGGTAGCATTGGCGGCCATGCCTTTCACCGCCACTTTTCTGGGGTTATGGTTTGCCTTACCTGTGGCCCTGACCATCCATTGGATCAATGGGCTGCTATTAGGGGCTGCCTTGGCGTTGCAAACGGCATCGGTCCTTCATTTGTACAGGCGCCAACAGGGATTATCAAAGACGGGCGTGCTGGCCCCAACGGGTCTAGGAAGTCTTTTCGGCATGTTATTGATGATAATGGCTGCGTTGCTTGCCGGGGTTGTGCCGGTATTACACATTCCCATTTTAACGGATTTATACCAGTCTGTGGCTCTCCGCGGGCCGGTAAATCCCACCGGTACGTATGCTATAGAATCGCTAGCGCTTTGCTTGCTTGCCTGGGGGATTGGTTGGTTGATATGGCGTAGGCGTGGGTCTATTCTTTCCCGCCGCCAGCGCCTCTGGTTAATAATTCAAGATTTACTCATGCTGGGATGGCTGTGGCAAAACATCACTACCGGGGCTAAGCGCATTGCCGAAGTCTTGCGCCGATCTACTATCTCCATCGAAGGTACAAATCTATTAACCTGGGGAATTATTTGGATGATTCTCGCGGCCTTGGGGCTGATATTGGTACTACAGGTTTGAGGGTCAAGGGCTGCCGGAACAATACTTCGAAAATTGAAGGAATGCGTGTATATGGCGATTTTTCCCTGGTTGACTCCGGATCTATTGGTAATAGGTCTGATATTTGCCGGTACAACTATAGCCGTACTGGAAAATTGGAAGTTAAGCTTACTTGCTTTGTTGGCCGAGTTTTTACTGTGTGGCTGGCTTCTGGGGCGTTTGGGACATCCCGATGTGGCTATTCTCGTTTTTGCCATAGGGGGCATCGTGGGGCTAATTCTATATATGACCATTCACTGGGTAGAGCAAAATATCGCTACACCCGCGACGCTGCCCCGAGCCAGTATGCCGGTTTCTCTTTTCCGGTTATTGGCCGTTTCACTGGTCGGGCTGGGGTTATATACGGTGGGCACTAACTCAGGACTGCTGCTCTCCGCCTACATTGCCGGCCAGGTTTTCGCCTGGTTGGGGGCGATTGGGACTATTGCCATGGTTACCCGCCGCCACCCCTTTCGGTTGGGGTTGGGGATGTTAACTTTTCTCCTGGGATTTATTACTTTCTTCCTTACCTTGGAAGATAGTTTACTGGTGGCAGGTACCCTAGGTGGGATTATGGTTCTGGTTGTTCTAACCATTTCGTACCTGTCCATCGCTTCGGACCTGGTCGCGAAGGGACCGGCATGATCTGGCTCTCTATTTTAATTGGTATGCCGTTGGTAATCGCCGGCCCAATCTACCTGTTGCGTCGTTTCCAGAAAGTATCGGCGTGGGGGGCGGCGCTTGTAATTCTGGCCCTGGTTTGGGTAGCCTGGCAAGCGCCGGTGGATACCGTATTTGTCTTGTTGGGTAGGACGCTGCGATATTCTGTTTTAGATCACCTGGCCCTACCGTGGATCTTGCTTCTAACCGGTATGTTGCTTGCCTTCAGTGGAAGTGTGCCGCAGGGATGGTCGAATGCACCATTTACCCTGGTAAGCGTTGGAATCTTGACAGTAGCGTTGGTATTGGAAAACCTCACGCTGGCAATGGTATTTTTGTTGGCGGGTTCGATTCTCAACACCTTTCTGATTCAAAGCGGACGCCATGGATCGACCCGGAATGCTATGGCTTTCCTGGGTTTGACGGTTTTGACCTTACCTCCTATGGCCTTAGGAGGATGGTTGACGGAATTTATGATTGCCAATCCTGGCGATACCAATGCTCCGGTGTTAGCCGTGTTTTGCCTGGCATTAGGGTTTGGCAGTTTGCTTTCCATAGTGCCCTTGCATTTACGTCTGACGGCGATTGGAGAAGAAGCTCCTCCGGCGGTTCTGGGATTAGCCGTAGTAACAGCCCAGACCGTAGGACTAGTACGCCTGGTAGAAATATTACTCTCGGCGAATTGGCTGCGCCAGACCAATGCCAGTGAGTTGCTTATTATGGGCGGACTCATTACGGCTTTGGCCGCAGCGGCTATGTCCTTGCCCCAGCCAAATTTGGGACGGATACTAGCCCATTCGGCCACTAGTGATTTGGGGGCAATTCTGATAGCTCTGGGCGTGGGAAGTCCGGTTGCTTTACTGGGCGCTTTATTAATGGTGCTAAGTCGTGCCGTCGCTGTGACCTTATTGGCGATTACCAGTGCCATCTTCCGCTATTATATTCCTGGAGATGAAGTCTCCCTGCTGCAGGGTATCAGTATCCGTTTGCCTGGCGCCAGTATTGGCCTGGTTATTGGCGCCCTGGCCTTAGGCGGATTCCCTGGATTTTCGGGATTCCCGGGGCGTTGGCTTGTCTACCAGGCTGCTTTTGAGGTCAACCCAGTCTGGGGTTATGGCATGATGATAGCCAATGCGCTCATTTTGGCAAATTTTTTCCGCCTCGTGCGTGTTACCTATTATAATGAGCCCGTAGGGCAAGGATCTGAGGAGAATCGCGTAACACTCTTGATTCTAGCTGTGATCATAATTCTCGTGTTGATCCTAGGCGTTGTGCCGTTTCTATTTGTACAACCTCTGGTTGAGGTTTTAAGAATGTTGAGAGTGTTGCCATAAGGGAACTGGTCTAAATAAGCCTGGTTTTGGGGGAAACCTGCGACATGGGTACAGAAATATTGTGGTTAGGTAGCGGCTGGTTATTGGGATTAATAAGTGCATGGATAGCTTTGGCATTGCGGCGCAAGTATGCTATGCAGGGTAACCATGCGTATCCGGCACATTCTTTGGAGGAAGATGAGAAAAAACTCCATTCCCCTGGCCCAAAGGCAATCCTGAAAGGGTATCGATTTGTCAACACCGATTGGACCGGTATGGATCTCACGGAGGCGGATTTGACCGAAGCGGATCTGACGGGCTCACGTTTGGTTGACTGTAACTTGGATGGCGCGACCCTGGATCGAGCCATACTGGCCAATGCTGATCTATCCCAGGCCAGTTTACGCTGGTCACAACTCCGGAACACCCAAATGGACTTTGCTATCTTCGCCGCTGCGGACCTATCTGATGCAATACTGGTAAAAGCGTCAGATATTGACATTAATATGTCCCAGGCAAAGCTGGCAGGAGCTCAGTTGGATGGGGCGCGCCTGGCTGGCGTGAACCTGGCACAGGCTAATCTTCGTCGCACCAGTTTCGCGCGGGCCGACCTGCAACGGGCCAATTTTACGGGGGCCATTATGAAAGATGTTAATTTCTCCTACGCCAATCTGTCTTGTGCAATTCTGGCCGGCTTGGATCTGCGTACGTGCGATCTCTACATGGCAAATCTAGAAGGTGCGGATCTCAAAGATACCTTAATGGCAGATGGCGTCCGATTAACAAATAGCTCCACCAAAAAATCTGAGCTGTAAAATCGGCGCCGAGTCCGGGCGCTACCCACAGGAGAACCATGGTAGATACGATCCGGCTGTTTGTACTTCCCCACCTGGCAGGGGATGTGAAGGAGATAACTCTCCCCCCCTCTGTGCAGAATTTAGATCAAGTTACCACCCGATTACCCGCAGGACCTTATACCACCTTTCGTACGTACCAGGGAGATCACTTCTTTCACCTTGAGGCCCATTTAGAGCGGCTGGAAAATTCGGCCTGGCGTTTGGGTCATGCCTTTATCTTAGACCATAGCCGGATGCGCCGAGGAATTCGGGAGATTTTACGTGCGATCCGCTTTACTGAAACACGATTCCGGGTGACCATCCCATTTTATGAGCAGGCGTCCGTGGAAGATATTTATTTTGCAGTGGCGCCATTCGTGAGCTTGGACCCGCAGCTTTATGAAACGGGGGTAACTTGTCTGCTACACCACGGAGGACGTGAAAATCCCCTCGCGAAGTCTTCGGATTTTATTCAACGTACGCAGCTCTTGCGATTGCAGTTAAGCAACGTGGTCAATGAGGTCTTAATGGTGCATACCCAGGGATATATCCTGGAAGGTTTATCCAGCAATTTCTTCGGAATTTTAGAAAATCAAGGCGGCGAAACTCTCTATACTGCCAATAAGGATGTTTTAGAGGGGATTAGCCGTGCGTTGGTACTCCAGGTAGCACCGGAACTGTTACCTGTACAGTTGGAAGCCATCCATATCTCCCAAATCCCCTCGCTAAAGGAAGCCTTTCTCACCAGTTCTTCCAGGGATATCCTACCGATAGTGCGGATAGGGGAAACCACTATCGGGGCGGGCTTTCCGGGTCCGATGACCAGACATCTATTAGGAACCTACCGGCAGGCATTGGCCAGGTCTGTCGAGCCTGCGTAATTTGGATTTTATCCGCAATCCTTCCACATTTCCACAGTATATCATTGCAATTGACCTCGCTGTGTCGCTATATATTGTTGCGCACGTGTGTTCTACGCTGCATATAGCGGGCCTATTTTGATTTTTTAAGTTTACACCGGATGTAGGGCGCGAATTCTATGTTATAATGGAATACGCCCCGGTATAAGAGCCTATGCCAGATAACAGATGCAGGATCGACGATGCAGCGACAACTCTGGATCAGTGATTCTGAAAATACCGGATAGGGCGGGTCGTTGAAATATGTTAAGGACGAATGGCTGATATGGTTGATTACACACATTTGCACGTTCATAGCGAATATTCCCTGTTGGATGGCATTGCTAGCGCCAGTCGCCTGGTGAATACCTGCCAGGAGCTGGGGCAAACCGCCCTGGCGATCACCGATCATGGTGTCATGTTTGGTGTGGTAGGCTTCTATAAAGCGGCTAAAGCTGCGGGAATCAACCCTATTCTGGGATGCGAGGCTTATGTAGCCCGCAATAGCCGCCATGATCGCACTAGTGGGAGGCAATCCCAATCCTACCATCTAACGCTGCTGGCTAAGAATAACACCGGCTATGGAAATTTGATGAAGCTGGTATCTTTAGCCCAACTGGAGGGGTTTTATTATCGCCCGCGCCTGGATCGCGAACTTTTGGAGAAGTATCATGAAGGGTTGATTGTCCTATCGGGCTGCCCTTCGGCGGAGGTGGCTCGCAAGATACAGGAAGGTGACGACGCCGCGGCCCGCGCCACTGTGGCATGGTATCGTGATATCTTTGGTCCGGAAAACTATTTCATTGAGATCCAGGAGCACGATATTGCCGAACATCGGGACTTGACCCGCAAGTTGGTAGCCCTATCACAGGAATTCGACCTGAAGCTCGTGGCTACCAATGATGTGCATTATGCTCGGCCGGACGATGCCTATGCACAGGAGATTCTGCTGTGTATTCAGACCAATACCACGGTTAACGATCCAAACCGGATGAAATATGGTGAGACCTTCTATATGAAGAGTGGCGATGAGATGGCCAGACTCTTCCCGGAATTTCCTCAAGCGTTGCAGAATACGCAGCTCATCGCGGAAATGTGTGATATCAAAATAGAATTTGGCAAATACCATCTGCCGATCTTTGAAGTGCCCACTGGCGATACGCCAGACACATACCTGCGTAAATTGTGCGAAAAAGGGTTGGAACGGCACTATAGCACTGTTACACCCGATTTACAGACGCGATTAGACCATGAATTAAACATTATCCATCAAATGGGGTTCGATACCTATTTCCTGATCGTTTGGGATCTTACCCGATTTGCCCGTGAAAATGGCATCTGGTGGAATGTGCGCGGTTCCGCAGCAGGCGCTTTAGTAGCGTATACCCTGGGAATTACCATTCTTGATCCCTTGAGCCATGGGCTAATCTTTGAGCGTTTTCTCAATCCTGGCCGGGTGACGATGCCGGATATTGACCTGGATTTCCCCGACGATCAAAGGGATAAAATGATCCAGTATACCATGCACAAATATGGCAGCGACAAGGTGGCCCAGATTATTACATTTGGCACTATGGGAGCTAGAGCCGCTCTGCGCGATGCCGGCCGTGCGCTG
This sequence comes from Chloroflexota bacterium, assembly GCA_009692745.1. Lineage (GTDB taxonomy): Bacteria > Chloroflexota > Anaerolineae > Epilineales > SHYO01 > SHYO01. Next base: position 4,089 of record SHYO01000153.1, on the reverse strand, counting down.
GATCTGCCGCTCCCTGAGGTCGATAAAGTGACGCGTCTGGTACCGGCCGTTCCCGGCAAGCCGGTAACGCTCAGTAATGTGCTCGACCCATCTCATGAATTCTTTGTACGCGAATTTAAGGAAATCTACGAAGAAAAGGACTATATCCATAAGCTGATTGATACTGCCCAACAATTAGAAGGAGTGGCCCGCCATGCCTCTACCCATGCGGCAGGAGTAGTGGTGACCGACATACCTATCGTTGAGTACTGTCCACTGCACCGCCCAACCCGGGGTGAGGGAAATGCTTTGCCTGTCACCCAATTCCCGATGGAGATTGTAGAATCGATCGGGCTATTGAAGATCGACTTTCTGGGATTGGCGACTCTGACGATTATGCGGCGTGCCGCTGAACTGATTGAGAAATATCACGGTGCAAAATTAACTCTTGAAACAATTCCGGTAAATGATGGGGATATTTTCAAGCTTCTGTCTCGTGGGGATGTAACGGGAATATTTCAGGTCGAAGGAGCAGGCATGCGCCGGGTGCTGATAGAAATGCAACCCACCACCTTTGAGGATATCATCGCGGTGATCTCCCTCTACCGCCCTGGTCCCTTAGAATACATCCCTACCTACATCAACCGCAAACATGGGCGCGAGCCGGTTACCTATCGTCATCCTATGCTCGAGCCAATCCTGAAAGAGACCTACGGCATTATTGTTTATCAAGAACAGATTATCCATATCGCTAGCCAATTGGCTGGCTACTCTCCCGGCGAGGCAGATACCATCCGCAAGGCGGTATCGAAAAAGAAGCGCGAAGATCTGATAAAACACAGAGAAAAATTTGTAACAGGCGCTTTGGCACGTAATATTAGTCAGGAAGTGTCTGAGGGCATTTTCGATGACATCGAATATTTTGCTCGTTACGGCTTCAACAAGGCTCATGCTGCCGATTATGCTGTGATTACTTGCCAGACAGCCTACTTGAAGGCCCATTACCCCGTGGAATATATGACAGCGATGCTCAGCGTGGAGCGGGGAGACACAGCGAAGCTGGCCCAGGCGATTGCCGATTGTTATCGGATGGGCGTTGCAGTACGGCAGCCGGATGTGAATGTCAGCCAATTGGATTTTACCATCGAAGAGCAAGATGGGAAACGGGCGATACGATTCGGTATGGCGGCGGTGAAGAATGTCGGTGATGGGGCTGTGCAGGCTATTCTAGATGCGCGAGGTATAATTCCTTTTGCTAACCTCGACGACTTTTGCCAGCGGGTGGATTTGCGCCAGGTAAATCGGCGTGGATTGGAGTGCCTGATAAAGGTGGGCGCTTTTGATGGCTTTGGGCGCCGGCCACAAATCCTGGCCGTAGTGGAGCGTATGCTGGCATATAGTGGTCAAAAACATCAGGCTGCCTCTTTAGGGCAGATGAGCCTCTTTGACCTGGGAGACGGTAACCAGACGCACGTCAGCACCTTCGATCCCTTGCCGGCAGGAGAAGATATTCCTTACAAAGAACAACTGATGTGGGAGAAGGAATTGCTCGGATTGTATGTATCCCAGCATCCCTTATATGGCCTGACTGAGAGCCTGGAAGAGCGGGTGACCGCGCTCTGCGGCGATATTGCTGAGGAGATGGCGGGGCAACTGGTGACGGTAGCTGGGATGATTAGCGGGATCCGGACCATTACGACCCGTAAGGGTGACTTGATGGCCTTTGTACAAATCGAGGATTTGCAGGGCAACCTGGAGGTGACGGTTTTCCCGCGCATATATGAAGAAAATCGTGAACTATGGCGCGAGGACAACCTGGTGATTATCAGGGGCAAGGTCGATGTCCGGCAAGGTAAGGTATCAGTTCTGTGTGATTCCATTGAGGAGTACAAAGTTGAAGATGGGAGAGTAAAGGTCGATCCGAAGCTCGCTATGAAGGCGACATCCAGCCTATCGGTGCAAGAGGATACCATTCCTTTTATTCCCGCCCCAACTCCTCATAAACCTGCCGAGCCAGTGAAAGAAATTGCAGCTTCGCAGGGTGAAGGTAGCGCAACTGATGAGACCTCCGAAAAGCGGGATGATCCAGGGGTACCGGCAATGGTCACAGTCAGCGTACCTCGAAGCGGCGATGAGCGGATGGATATTCAGCGCTTAAGTGAAATATATAATTTGCTCCAGCAGTATCCGGGAAATGACCGCTTCAGTATGGTGGTACCCATGGGAGAGCAGATGGTGGAAATAGCCTTCCCAAATAACCGCGTCGGTTACAATATACGGTTAAAAACCTTGTTGCAAGAAATCGTAGGGTCGGAAAATGTTTATGTGCAGCGGCAGGCCGAGCCCGAGCCTCTGTGGAAGCAGCGTCGGAGTAATGGTCATGCGGCTTGAATGCAGGTTGGGTAGATTCTAATCGCCGTTTCCAGCAGGTGCGCACCCGGATTGGCTGGGAAATCGACTGCGCGCCATAAAACAGAAAAGGTCGTGAGTTTGAGTAGTATTAAACGCGTTCAGGCCGATTTGGATCGGTTTGGTCTGGGGATCAAGGTTATTCAGTTTGCACAAAGTACCGCCACAGCGGAAGAAGCTGCAGCGGCTGCCGGTTGCCCTTTAGGAGCCATAGTGAAGTCACTGGTCTTTATGGCTGATATCCAACCTGTGCTGGTGTTGGTCGCCGGCGACCATACAGCCGATCAAAAGAAGCTGGCAGAATTCTTAGGGGTAAGTAAAAAGAAGGTGCGGATCGCCGATGCTGAGACCGTGCTCCAAGCGACAGGATTTGCGGTTGGCGGGGTATCTGCGTTGGGGTTGCTCCATCCTCTGACTACCTTAATTGACCAATCTCTGGTCCGTTTCGAAACGGTGTGGGTAGCAGCGGGAGCGCATAATGCTGTTTTTCCTATTCCTTTCCAAGCTCTGGTCCAGGTAACGGGAGCGCCCGTCATAGACTTGGTAAAATAGAACCCCACATTCCGCACCCATGAGTAGCATAATAGACGTTATCGGGATTAACCCGTACTCGACAAATCCAGTAAAGAAAGTAATCACAGGGTGACGGCCAGAGATGCGGAGATTATGCAAACCACAGGCCATCTCCATCACCAAATCCGAAATGCCGTCTTGGGTCAGGCGTAGCACATCTTTAACAATCCGATAGCGTTTCACCCCAGCGATGGCGTGTTCGACCACCACCCGCGTACTGGAGTAGATCTGATTGAGGAAATGATCGCTCACGCTCAAGGTTTGGCCTTTCGGCTTTTTTGGGGCTGTCGGGTCAGGACGCCTTCAGGCTCATAGCCTTGAATGCCGGTGTCCTTGTCAAGCGCTGAGTACTCTCAGCAGGCATCCTGCGGGCGTTGCAGCCGGCGTTCGGTGCCATCGATGGCCAAATCGGGCGCGCTTTCCAGGACCAGGGGATTCACAGCAACCTGCCGCGCGTCGCGCTCAGGGGCGTGGCCCATGTCGCTCAGAGCCTGTGACAAGACGGGCAACAAGCGATGAATCCAGTAATTGGTCTGCGATTGACTCAAGTCGAATTGCAGCCCATGCAGCGTTTGCAAGGGGTTCGTCTTCTGGTAGACCAAGATGAACAAGAGCTTGTCTGCATCGCTTGCCAGCACGCCCTTGACGCCACCGCCGCGGCGGCGCTCGCGGGGCTGACCTGTGCTGGTGAGATCGCCCGGATAGCGTTTGGCGTAAGCCGCTTGAAACGCCGGCAGCAACTTGGCAAACTCTTCCAGGGTGAGTCCGGTGGCGGCTAAAAAGTCGCGCGTTCTGTTTTTCAACGTGTTGTAGTTTAGCATGCTCCAATTATACACCATTTCCGATAATGTCTAATCAAGCAAATCTGAACCCATACAAATCCGCGTTCTGCACCTGGAAGAGCAGGCAGACGTGCTGCCCTCGCAAGCTCGCCACGGTGCCTGCTCCCTTGAACCGCACCGTGTGCTGGACGCTATTCGCGATTACCGGCTCGCAGTCATCGAAGGTGAAACCGGGTAGTAGGTTGCTGATCTTCAGGTGCGGTGCCGTAGAAGGCGTGGCGCCGTTGTAGGTCAGCACCGGATCGGCGGAGGCGATGCCCACGCGCACCAGGCCCCGGCTGGCGTC
>SHYO01000152.1 GCA_009692745.1 Chloroflexota bacterium | reverse complement strand
GTTCGGGCAGGCCCAACTGCTGCATGACTCCGATCAGCAAGGGTATATCGTCAACTAGTTCGTGTGTGAGCGTAACTTGTTCTATCATGCACTTAAGTTTACTACTAATTCCATCATTCTCACTTTCTTTTTACGCGAAAGAAGAGTCAATGATGCGAAAAAGATCAACGCCTTTGCCTTGCCGGGCGGCCAGATATTTATTACCGAAGCCTTGTTCAAATTATTGACTACCGAAGGACAATTAGTCAGCTTAAAATATAGCCGGAGCGACGAATTGGAAGCCGACAAATTGGGCGTGCGCTTTATGTCAGATGCGGGGTACGATCCCAGGGCCATGATCGAAGTGATGCAGATCCTGGCCCAAGCCAGCCAGGGCAACCAACCACCGGAATTTCTCAGCACCCATCCTAACCCGGACAACCGGATACCAAAAATCCAAGCCGCTATCGATGAGAAATATCCGAATGGGATTCCGAGCGGGCTGACCAAATAATCAGGTAATGGGAGCCAGGCATGGACCTCACGTTGATACCTTTACTCCAAGTGCAGCATGAACTCTATGAAATTCCGCGCGGTATGGAGCGGTTCAATAAATATATCGCAGCGATGACCGGCGGGACCGATGATATTGCCCTGCCGCTGGTGAGCATGAATCCTATGGGCAAAGAGCATATCCTTCCCATGCTGGATACCTTGATCGGCATGGGAGCCGAAGAGATTGCCGCTACAGCGATAGCGGCCGCCGCGCGCCGCTTTCGCCATGTCACGCATAGTGAGCGGCGCTTCCAGGTGGGTCTGGTGGTCGTCGATGATGCTAAGGGCGGTTGGACCAACCGGTATTTTACCGAAATGGGCGCTTACTTTGCGCCCCAAAGTTATCTGAAACGCGGCTTTATCACCGTGTCGCTCTGGACCAGCGAACTCTGGCCGGAGCCGCGGATATATCAACAGACTCTGACCTATATCTACCACAGTATTTACGTCCTCTGCTGCGGCCAGCCGCAGAGCTTGCGGCAGATGATGGTACAGGCGGGATTGGCGGAGGAATTTGCCGGCACAGCGTCCGCCAGCCTCGACCCCGCAGACCTGGCGTATACCCGCGAGGTAATCCAGCCCTACCTGGATGCGACCGACCAGCCCACCACGTTTGCGTGTTTGTACGGTGATGCAGCGGCGAAATCCGCCGGCTATCCCCCCATAGGGTTATCTGCCGGCGCCGGGTATGCGCTGGCATTGGACGACGCCCGGCGCCGCGCGGTGACGCCGGAAGGCGCGCTATGCACCCCACCTGGGTCAGAAAAGCGCGGCGCATAGTGGTAGATATTGGCTGAGGATACAGCTAGAGTGAGCTATGCGCAAATATTTCCGCCACGCCGCGCCAGAGGCTGAGGCGGCAGTTTTCTCCCTCGCTTGCCAGAGCAGCTTTATAACCGGACTCCAGCGCCACTTCTTGCACCAGCCATACTGGAGTACTTGCACCATTTTTGAAGCCCATCTTTTCTTGAAGCAGAATTTTGCGCCCCCAGTCCCTATCGGGCGGAGTCACGTCGAAGCTATCCAAAGGGCAGGAGAGTCCCTCACCGCGCGCCTTGATGTAGGCCTCTTTGCGGGTCCAGATGGCGAAAAAGGCCTCCGCCTGGGCAGCCGGCGGGAGGGAGCGCAAGAAGGCACACTCCGCCGCAGCGAAGAAGCGTGCCGACAGCTCCTGGGAATCAAAATCGGTGCGGATGAATTCCACATCTACCCCCACCTGCCGTTCCAGCGTCACTGCCAGCAACATCAGCCCGTGGGAATGGGATATATTGAAGGTTAAAGCCGAATCTGCCGCTCCCTGGCCTGCGACCAGAAAGGGTTTACCATACGCTGCGTAACCAAAGTGCAACTCGTGGGGCGCCATATCCAAATACACGCCCAGGATCAAGCGCAAGAAACCGCGCGCCAGAATAAAGGCTTCCCGGTCCCGTTGAAAGTAATAGCGCCCGGCGCGCTCCATCTCGCCCGGCGCCAGCAGCGGCTGTAATTTGCCGGGTGGATAAAGGGTAGCATTCAATAGGACCTGCCACAGGTGAACGGCATCTCCTGTCAAACTTGGCAGGTAAGAGGGGGCGGTGCGGGACATAGTCAATTAGCCTTTAAGAGAGACGAAGTCACCTCGTGATCGCCGCAGCATACCGGAACATGCATTGTAACAGGGTACAGTTGCAATAGCTTCTTGTAAGGAGCAGTACCACATAGACGTCAGGGGCAAGAATGGCACAAAATTTTACTTTGTGCAAATGAAAATAAGTTTGACATCTGGCACCAAAGCGCATATATTCTGATTATTCATTATTTGAGTATCCAAAGAATGAGAGTTTACAAGTGGCCGGCTTTCCGCGCCGTCCAGTTTGTTTCCCTCTCCCCTACAGTAGAAGAGGTTCTCATACGATTGCAAGTATTGCCCTTATGCTGGATGGTTCTAGTTATTCTACTAGCTGGCTGTGGCAGCGCACCGGCAGCCGCCCCTGCCCAACCCCCTCCTACGGCCACGAAGGCTATCCCGGCTGCCATGCAAGCACCAGCAGCAAGAGCGAATACCCCCGCAGCAGCGCCTACAAAGGCTATGGCTGCCACCGGTGATCTAACCGTTTTCGCGGCCGCTTCTTTGATCGAGTCGTTTACCGAGATTGGCAAACAATTTGAAGCCTCCCACCCGGGATCGAAGATCGTTTTCAACTTTGCCGGTTCGCAGCAATTGGCCCAGCAACTGGCCCAGGGCGCACCGGCGGATATCTTCGCCAGCGCCAACAAGGCGCAAATGGACGTTGCCATTAAAGCCGGGCGGGTCGTCAGCGGCACGGAGCGCACCTTCGCCCGCAATCGCCTGGTGATAATCTATCCTAAGGATAACCCCACCGGGTTGAAGACCCTAAAAGACCTGGCGCAACCGCAGCTAAAATTGGTGCTGGCCGCCAAAGAGGCGCCGGTGGGCCAGTACGCGCAGGACTTTTTGGACAAAGCCAGCAAGGACGCCGCGTTTGGCCCTTCCTTTAACGAGGATGTGATCAAGAATGTGGTGTCCTATGAGCAGGATGTCCGAGCCGTGCTTGCCAAAGTAACCTTGGGCGAAGCAGATGCTGGCATCGTCTACACCACGGATATTACCCCGGATAGCGCCGCCAAGGTAGGGCGCCTGGAAATCCCCGATGCCCTGAATACGATCGCTGCATATCCGATAGCGGCTGTCAGCGACAGCAAGAAAGCAGCGCTGGCCAAAGAGTTCCTGGACATGGTCCTGAATCCTCTCGGCCAGCAAATCCTGGTGAAGTACGGCTTTATCCCGGCGGCGAATAGTGCTTGGGGCACCCGTCCCGGGCACGGATCAGCGCCTGCTCCCAGGCTTCCTGGCTGGTGGCCAATGTAGAGATCACGCAGTGGGAGCAGGCCAACCCGGTCGAAGCCCTGGCCAGCCTGGATTTTCCCTCCCGGGGCGGGCGCTTTTACTATTTACCTGCGCCTACGATGCAAGTCCAGACTTTTCCCATATTGTTTTCCTCCCAACTATTTAGTTGGCGCTATTTTCAACTCCTTTTTTCTTTTGTAATTTGCAAACAAGATCACACCCATTATTGGCAGCAAAGCGTTTACGCCAATACCTATGGCAATATGTGGATTGAGGAAAAAGTTATTGAGGATGCCATGGTCGATTAGATATGCGATCGACCAGAGGCCTATTGGAATATTTAAAACCAGGCTGACAATCATTCCTGGGTTGTAAAATTTTTTAGCTCTTACCGCTAAAAGGATATGGGCAATCCCGGCAAAGAAGGAAAAGTAAGGTATCCATAACCCATATTGATAGTCTATGGTAGACAAAAGACCAAACACAGGCAATACGATCCATATCAAAAGAATGTTTACAAAGAAAATGAAGTTTTGGTCTAAGGGTTCATCTTCTGTATCCTGCTTGAATATCTCCTTGTTGAAGAATTTTCTAAATCCACCTGGAAAAACATATTCTTCGGTTTGATGAATCATGTACAAAGGCGTTTGCAGAAGAATGATAAAGACCACAAAATCGTCGTTTCGTACAAATACGATCAGAAATACAAACAAGAAAATAGAAAGAATCAAACCTGTATTTGCCCAATCGTTCTTTAACCATAGGTAATATTTTGAAATGTTCATATCTATTCTCCGCCTTCAGCTCACCTGAAACAGTTTTTATTTGTTTCCATATTGTCAAAAAGTGGTAACTTCGGCAACGTCTGCCTGATCAGCGATTGCTTGTGTGGTCGTTCTGGCATAACCAAGAGTCTGAAAAGTGTGTGTTGCTGTTTCGTAGAAGCCGGTGGCGCTTGGCGCCAGGTGCGGGGTGTAGACGTGCCGTATATATCTGTAGCTCCGGGCCAGGGCTGCCACAACCACCAGCAGCACCAGCGCCAGCAGTAGCAGCCGCAACATGGTGGGCATAGCTCGGCCCCGCCTGGGACCAGGCAGGTTAACGTGCCGGCGGCGCTTCATGCTTGCAAGTCTCAGAGTACCCGGTTAAAAGGGGTAATCCTCCGCTATTTGTAGTATAGTTATGCGCTGAAACAGGAACCGGTATCACCTGATTTGCGTCTTGTAAGGTATATGCAAAAACCAACATCCACCGCCCGCATGGGGCTGCGCGCTTTTCTATTCGGGATAATTCTCCTCACCATCCCGTGTTATATCATCGGCGGGCTGGCATTGTTCCTCGCACCTCCGCCCAGGGGGTTGCTGGCACAAAACGGATCTGCAGGGGGGGCGCAGGCCACAGCTACCCCTATCGCAAGCCGGGCGATACCTATCGCCGCCAGTCCCACCCGTGCGCCTGCCCTTCCGGCGCCATCCGCCACATCTGCGCCCAAACCTACCCTGGCGCCAACCCATACGGCCCTGCCGGCGGCAACGCTGCCGCCGCCGCCGTTACCTCCAACACCATTACCACCCACATTTACCGCGTTTCCCAGTCCTACCACCATCCAGACTACACCCATCGTTACGTCCACCGTCATCCTGCCTACCTTCACCGCCGTGCCGCTACCTACGAACACGCCTGCGCGCCGGCTGGTGACCGTGCCGCAGGTTATCGGTATGGAGGAAAAAGCAGCCATCAAGGCTGTCGAGGCCGCCGGGTTGCAGGTGCGCCAGGTGATTAAACGTAAAATCCCGGGTTATCCCGAAAATCGAGTTTGGAGCCAAAGTCTGGCGCCGGGTACTCAAGTGTTTAGCGGTACCATGCTGGATTTGATTGTAGCCTCAAAATAAAGCTCCCTAAATACGTTATTCCAGCACGTACAGCCGGTTCTGCGCAGTCAAGCTTACCTTGCGGGAATAGTGATTGATCTTGACCGGCTCTCCGGCAGTGGTGTGGGCATCAGCGATGACGGTCGGCCCCTCAATTACAAAATCGGCGAAATCGGGCACATTAAAAACCACAAAGGCCAGAGACATGCCATCTGCATGGCGCTCCCAGCGCTGGGACAGGTCCGGCAGCAGCACCGGGCCGGTATCCACCTGGTAGATGTGCTTTTCACGGTTGGTGTTCATCGTTTTGACCGGGTATTCAATGATAGCGCGCAAGCCGGTATCGGCCTGCCAGATTTCGGTTTGGGCCACCAGCGGATGCAGCGTGTGCGTCGCGTCGATGACGTCCTGCACGGTGTGCAATTCGCGCAAAGCGCGCGCTTCCACCAGGTTATAAATCTGCCCGGCCCACATATTTTCTGCGAGCACCACACTTTTATAATTCGGATTTAACCAGGCTTTGCGGCGGAAGATGAGGCCGTATTCCGGTCCAAAGATAGGCATAAAATCATAATTGTCATCCTGCAAGAGGTCATGAGCCGCGAAAGTATGCTCGCTTTTACACGAGGCGCACTGCACATAATCCTCGCTCGTGCCGTTCTTCTCATCTATGATGCGCGTCCGCGATTCCACCCAGAACATGACTTCATTGGAGGGGGCCTTGCCAATCAGAAAAGATCGTCCATAATCCAACGGTGTCCACATAGTTTTCTATGCTCCTTTTTATCTTACCGGTATTCTGTTGACCACGGATGGTGTGATCGCTGCGGGGCTTTTAATTCAGGTTTCATGGTAACACAAGGGAAGGCGAGGAGCAAGTTTCGCTGAAAGCAGCCTGGTGGTTGATGAAGGCTAATTATTAAATCCGGTAATCCTGTGGCCGAGGCGCCTTGGATTGAAATCCATGCTCAGATGCTCTGAGCCGCTGATTTTTGGAAAACCCATTAAAAAATGGGGTCAGAATTCCGAAATCCTCCCCCACAAGGTGGGGGGAATAGTTTGCGCCGCTTTTCTTCGATTTCAGCTTTCCGAACCCGCCGAACACCTATCTCATACTGCCCGCAGCGCTAGCCCATGTTGGACAATTTTGCAAATTGTCCCCCTCTTACACCCCCCACACAATCGCCGCCACCAGCAGCGCCAGGGCCACCGAGCCCAGCACGAAAAAGCCGCTGGCTAGCCGGAAACAGCGGGTTTTGTAGCGCGTCATCTGCTCCAGCACCTGCCGCATCTTCGTCAGGTTGTGGGTGTAACGCGGGTAGCTGCGCGGCTGCACGGCCAGGACCCCCGCCAGCATGGACAGCACGGTGCAGATCAACGTGGCGCTGATCAGGACGCGGGCGGCGGCGCTGTTAACCAGGTAGGGCGGCGGGAACTTGTCGCCGAAGGCCATCACCCCGAAGAGCAGCCCCAGCAGCAGCGTCGCCAGCTCGATGATGCGCTTGCCCGCCTGGTCCAGGAAATCCAGTTGCCCCTTTTCCATGTCATCGAAGAGCGCCGCCAGGCGTCGATCCCCGTCGCTGGGGATCTCGCTTTCCAGGATGGTCGGATCGCTCATTTGTACCCCTCACAGTCCACCCGCACCACCAGCTCTTCTCCGCATTCCTGGCATTCCAGAGACATTTTGTCCAGATCCACTCCACCCCGGCGCAGGATGGTGCGGGGGAAGGTGCTACTGGGCGGACAGATCTGGCGTTTATCGAAGTAGGAGACGTGGCCGTTACGGCAGCGCGCCCCGATGATGTGGCGCGACTCGTCCGGGCTGACCGCTGGGCGGGGCGGGTTCTCTCCGCGGCGCGCCTCGGCTTCGCGCACCGCCTGGGCCTTCTCCTGCACGCCGCGCATCAAGTCCTTTTGCGCCAGCTCCTCCAGCAAGGCCAGCACCTCCTGCCGGTGCTCCCCACGCTGCAGCATTTGCGCCGCCCGGTCGATGCCCGCTTTGCGCACAGCGATGTGCGCATGGGAGAGCTGCCCCAGCAGCACCACCAGCCCATCCTGGCTGTCGGGCGCCGGCAGGTACGTCAGCAGCAAGGGCACCACGCCCCGGCAACCCGCCCGGCTCTTCAGCCCCTGCACATTCACCAGGGTGATAGGCAGCTCCGTACCGTCGATCATCACCGGGTAGATGGCCTTCTTCAGCCGCTGGGCATACAGGATCTCGCGCTCCACCCATTCGGATGGCGCCGCCTGGGCGCTCCACACCACCACTATCCCGGCGCTGCCGCGGATGCCCGCCTCGATCACCCGTGGATAGGAAGGTGAGCCGGGCGGGATACTCTGGCTATCCTTCCACACGATATACCCCGCCGCGTCCAGGTCGCGCCGCACCTGCTCGGCGCAGGCCAGGTCGGCGTGGCTGTGGGAGAGAAAGATTTGGGTCATGGGTTACGGCTCCTTCCGGTGATCTATAGCACGTTTCATTGTTACGGCCCAAGAACGTCCACGAAGGACGAAGGTTCATCAAATAAACCGGTAATCGTGCATACCCGGCAGGTATCGAGCAAGCTACATCTTTCAAGATGTAGTGCTCTCCCCCAAGATAGCTACTATATGTAGAGTACTACACCTTAAAAGGTGTAGCTTCCAACTACCGGTGCGCCAAGCTACATTTTTCAAAATGTAGTGCTGCAATAAAAGACATGTTGCTGGTGGCCATAACATCTGTACTTGGTGTCATACTTAAAAAGTAAAACTTCATCAATCCGGGGTGGTGGCCGGGACGGTTTGGGGCACCCCAATCTCATGATGTGGGCACGTCATCATCCCCCTCCGCTTCCATCTGCGCCAGCCGCTCGAAGGCGGGGCCAATCCCCTCCGCCCGGCAGGCCCGTAAGATTTCCAGGTGCAGCGCCAGGGTGTCCGCCCACTGCTGATCTCCCGCCGCTTTGGCCCGGTCGATATTCTCCTCAAAGATGGCCACCACCTGCGGCCGGAAGAGGAGGTCTTGCCGGGCCTCCACCACTTGCCGGCTGGCCGCCCAGTCGGGGGCGCTGACGAAAGCCTGGATGGCCGCTATCACCGGCTCCGGTTCAACTTCGTCCGGCGGGGTTCCCCCGGCGGCCACGGCAGCCCGGATCTGCGCCAACGCCGCCGCATACGGGTGGCTTGCGGGCAAATCCGCCGCCTGCCCACCCAGCAGGGCCAGCACGGCGGTGAAGAACTCAACTTCGATCTGCCAGTCCGGCCCGCGCTGCCGGGCATCCTGCAAAGCCCCGGCGATAGTCTCCCGCCATTCCTCCCGCCGCTCCGGCATCCCCGTCAATACGGCCACCGTATTCGTAACAATCGTCCCGAGGGTTTCAGCCGGGATGGTGGCCGCCATCACCCGCAGTATCAGGCGATACTGCACTTGACTGCATCTGGGCCAGCTCCGCTTTAATCTGAGCTAATGGAATTCCCCCGCCATTGTAGGATAGTCCTCCCTGCTCCAGCAAGGCCACAGATTGTGCTTTATAGGCGATGGCTTCCCCGGCCCGGTTTATCGACCATAACAGGTTGGACATGTTATCCAGGGTAACGGCTTCCCCGGCCCGATCTTCCACCTCCTGCCTGATAGGCAGCACCTCCTCATACAACACTAGCGCCCGCTGCGGCTGCCCGGTGCTCTCGTACACTCCCGCCATGTTATTCAGAGTAACAGCTTCTCCGGCCCGGTCTCTCACCTCCCGCCTGATCAACAGCGCCTCCTCATACAACGCCAGCGCCCGCTGTGGCTCCCCCGTGCTATTATACACCCCCGCCATGTTGTTCAGAGTAGCAGCCTCCCCAGCCCGATCTCGCACCTCCCGCGTAATCGGCAGTACCTCCTCATACAACGCCAGCGCCTGCTGCGGCTGCCCCGTGCTCTCGCACACCAATGCCATGTTGTTCAGGGTAGCGGCTTCCCCGGCGCGATTTTCCACTTCCCGCACAATCACCAATGCCTGCACATAAAGTTCCAGCGCCCGCTGCGGCTGCCCGGTGACCCGATATACCGACGCCATGTTGTTCAAGGTAGCGGCTTCCCCGGCCCGATCTCCCACCTCCCGCCTAATCGGCAGCGCCTGCTCATACAACGCCAACGCCCGCTGCAGCTGCCCGGTGCTATCGTACACCCCCGCCATGTTGTTCAGGGTCGTAGCTTCCCCCGCCCGGTTTCCCACCTCCCGCATGATTGGCAACGCCTGCTTGTACAACGCCAGCGCCTGCTGTGGCTGCCCGGTGCTAAAGTACACCAACGCCATGTTGTTCAGAGTGGAGGCTTCCCCGGCCCGATCTCTCACCTCCCGCATAATCGGCAGTGTCTGCTGAAACAGTTCCAGCGCCTGCTGCGGCTGCCCGGTGGTCCGGTACACCACTGCCATGTTGCTTAGGGTGGAGGCTTCTCCGGCGCGATCTCCCACCTCCCGCCTGACCGGCAGTGCCTGCTCATACAACGCCAACGCTCGCTGTGGCTGCCCGGTAGCCCGGTACACCACCGCCATGTTGCTCAGGGTGGAGGCCTCCCCGGCCCGGTTTCCCACCTCCCGCATGATCATCAGTGCCTGTTCATACAACGCCAACGCTCGCTGCGGCTGCCCGGTGGCCCGGTACACCAACGCCATATTGTTCAGCGCTTCTAATTCCAGCCGCTGGTCCCGGCCTTGGGCCTGCTCCAGTGCCCGCTCCACCAGGTCTAGCGCTTGCCGGGTATCCCCCAACCGGCCTACAACCCAGCCCCAGTGTAGGAGATAGTAGCCCCGCTGCTCTGCAGCCACCCAGGCGAGACCGCGGGCCAGGTCGTCCCGCGCTTGCTGCGCCACGTAGACCAGGGCGGCGCTGCGGTCCAGCTCATCGTAAATTAGGCTGACCAACCGGGCACAGGCCGTGCCGAAGCGGGCCAGCAGCTCCTCCCGGTCGACCACCTGCTCCATGTAGTACTCGGTGTAGGGGCGCACCGTGGGTAGCAGGCGGTAGAGCCGCACCGTGCCGTCCCGCACGGTATGCTCGCTGCGCGCCAACAGGCTGCGCTGCCATAGGGTATGCAGGTAGTCGTAGACCGGCGACTGCACGCTTGCCGGGTATTCTCCATCCGGGTCGAAGATGGCGGCGGCCATCTCGGCCAGAAAGGGGGCGTGGAAGAGCCATAGACCGCTGAGCAACGCCCGCAGCTCCGGCGCCAGGGTGCGTACGCTGGTGTCGATGGCGGCGTAGAGGGTGCGGTGGCGGTGGTCTTCGGCTTTGTAGCGGTCCTGGGCCTGCAGCAGTTCCGCCTCGTACTGCTGCGTGAAGTCCGCCAGCGGTATATCCCGGGCGTTGAAGGCCCCGCCCAGCAGGCGCAGGCTAAGGGGGTGCCCCTCCACCCGGCGGCTCAGCCCGGCGGCCAGGGCCATTTCCACCTCCCCGGCCCGCTGCGGCGCGCTTTGGGTGAAGAGGCGCGCGCCATCCTCTGCCTGTAACCCCTCCAGATCTAACCCCTGCTCGCCGGGCCAGCCCAGGTAGTCGCGGCTGGTGACCAACAGGGTGGCGCGGCTGCCGGCCAGGCTGTCGCGCAGGAACCCGGCCAGGGCAATGGCATCAGCGTTTCCGGCATCTACTGCCTGGACCAGGGTCTCGGCGTTGTCCAGCACCAGCAGGGTGCGCGGCCCTGCCAGGCGGCCTATCACCTGCCGCTCGACTGCGCCGGGGTCTGCCATCTGCTCCGTGGCGATCCCCAGGAAGCGGGCCAGGTTGTGTACGAGTTGCGCGCGGCTGGGCAAGGTTTCCAGGCTGATGCCCCAGGCTCCGCTATGCCAGGCGTGGGCAAAGCGCTCCGCCGCCTCGCGCGCCAGGGCGGTCTTGCCCTGCCCGCCGCTACCGTGGATGGTCAGCAGGCGCGGGCGGCTGTCGCCGGTGAGGCGCTGCCCCAGAGCCAGCAGCTCCGGCACCCGCCCCTGGAAGGCGCCTGCGGCGCGGGGCAGGGCGTCAAGCTGCAGCGGCGGTTGGTGCTCTTCTATCCTGGCTTTTCCGGCCTGGGGCGGGAAACCGGCGGCCGGGGCCTGCAGGGTGGTATAGAGCACGGGGACGCCCACCGCCCAGGGCTGCGGGCTGCCCGCCAATTCCAGCCGCGCCTGCAACAGGGCCTGCTCCACCGGGGAGCCGCGCGCCAGCTCGCTGTAGAAAGTACGGGAGAAGGTGCGGGCATCCCCATCGACAATCGCCATCTGCATACCCAGGGCGTAAGGCGTGCCTTGCCGCACCAGGGCCGCCGCCAGGTTGCCGAAGGGTGTGGCTCCCGGCCGGGCGCTGATGCAGGCATTCAACGTCACCAGGAAGACCGTCCCCCGCACCCGGCGCTCGAAGTCCTGTGCGGTAACCGGCGCCGCCGCGCCGATATCGTTCTCAAAGAGCAGCACAGCCTCACCCTGGAAGGCCCCGCCGTGACCCATGAAGTGGACCACCCGGTTTTGGCGCTGGGCGACCAGTTGGCGCAGAGCGAACAATGTAGGGGGGCGGGTGCGCTCCAGCACCAGCGCGCCGTCGATCTTCTCCACCTCTTCGCGCAGGCGCAGCCACTCCCCTTCGATGTCCAGCGGCGGCACAGTGGGGTCCAGCGGGTTGGAGGGCACGGCCACGATGTGCAGCCCTTCCGCCAGGGCGGGCGCGGGGCGGCGCTGCGCCGGGGGCAGGCCGCGCACGAAGGGGTAATCGGCCGCCAGGTAGCCGCGGGGGCCGCAGGTATATTCCCACGGCACGCGCTGTACCTGGGCGTCTTCCGTCACGAATAGCAGGCGGCCCGTGCCTGGAGGCCATGCCTCCAGGGCCTGCCGCGCCGCGCTGCCCGCCGCGAAGAGGGCGGCGAAAAGCTGCCGGCCATAGGCTTGCGGGTCGAGCAGCCGCGCGGGCAGGTAGCCCGGCGGCGCCTCGCCCAACAGCAGCGGCGGCAGGTCGAAGGTGTGGGAAAACACCCCATCGCAGGTCACGGTCACCAGGGTATCCCCCTCCCGGCGTGCCAGGGTCAATTCCATCGCCCACCCCCTATAGTTGTTGTCAGCGCCCCGCGTATCTTCTTTAATGTATCACACGTAAAGGTGTACGGCAAATTCCCGGCCTGCCCTGGGAGCGCGACGCTTAATGGCACTAAGATTTGAACCTTAACAAACGCGGGAGAAGGATTATGCAGCTGTATACTTTCATGGTATTACCTATCATCTCAGGAGGATACCATGCAATCGACTGCTCAGAAACGGACTGCTCAGCCCAAGGGCGACTTCTCGC
>SHYO01000151.1 GCA_009692745.1 Chloroflexota bacterium | reverse complement strand
GGTTGGTGGCGTGGTGGCAAGAACAGATAGAGGGACCAATCCGCCGGATACGCCTACCACGCTTCGCGACGCTGCTCAACAACGATCCAACTGCCGGCTTGCTTGGCGCAGGTTAGCACAGCCAGGTGAATTCGCCAGCAAAGTCCTGACATGCGGGAAGGACCCTGCGAACCCACCATGATCCAACTAGCCAACGGTGACTTGATGTGCATCATGCGTACCGGCGGCGGAGCGCAGTGGCATTTGATCCGTTCCTATAGCAGCGATAGAGGGCAGACCTGGTCCCCGGCCGACCGCCTGCCGGCCTTCAGCGTAGATCCTACGGTGCGCCAGGTACAAAACGGGGTCATCGCGCTCTCTGCCGGCCGGCCGGGCATCTATCTCTGGCTCTCCAGCGATCCGCGCGGCAGTTCCTGGGAGTCGCTCGATATTCTGGCCCACCATAATGGTATCCTACCCTCCATGCACCACATCCGCCCCGGCAAGAGTGGTCGCGATGCAGAAGATCCTTATCAAACTACTGCCTACACCGAGATGGTGGAAGTGGCGCCTAATCGCCTGCTCCTGGTCTATGATCGCATTCCCTTCGGCTGGAGCCCTGTGCCGATAGACTCCGATGAGCGCAGCCGTATCTACGCGCTCACCATAGATATAGAGCGCATCTAATACCGCAAGATGAATTAGCAACCTGTCCAACAAGGCTATTTCTGGAGGCCGGTTATGATTATCGATGCCCATCTGCATGTCTGGCGCCCTACCCCCATCCTACCCCATCCCGAGACGGTCGTCAGTCCCTATTGTGATATACCAATAGAGTTATTCCAAGAATATATGGCAGAACATGGCATCGATCGGGCGGTATTGGTGCAGCCTATCTACGCGGGAGAAGATAACAGTTACGTCGCCAACTGTGCTGCAGCCCGGCCGGAACGCTTTGCTGCCGTCTGCGTCGTCGACCCCCGCGTGCCCGGCGCCCCTGACCGGCTGACCTATTGGGTACAGCAGCACGGCTGTAAAGGGCTGCGTCTGCGGCCCCGCAATCCTGATGAAGCCATCCTTTTCGGCAATCCCGCCACCTATCCCCTGTGGGAGCGCGCCCGCGAACTCGGTATCGCCATCAACCTGCTGATGAAACCCAAAAACTTACCGGCCGTGACAAGTCTGGCCGAGCGCTTTGCCTCAGACGCCACATCCGGCCTACCCATCATTATTGACCATATGGGCTCCCCCGATGTGCAAGCCGGTGTCAACTCCGCCGAGTTTCAGACGCTGCTGCACCTGAAGCGCTTCCCCCAGGTTTATGTCAAAGTCTCCGGCTATTACGGCTATGCCCAACAGCCGTATCCCTATCCCGACTGTTGGGATCTCTTCCGGGCGCTCTACGACCATTTTGGTCCTGCCCGCCTGATCTGGGGCAGCGATTTTCCCCATATCCTGCTCAAAACCAGCTACCGGCGCGTGCTCCTCTTGCAAGAGCGCTTCTATACCTACCTGACATCGCAGGATCTCAACCTGATTATGGGCGAAAATGCCGCCAGGCTCTACTTCGCCAGCAGCCTGGCTTCTGCAGGTTCTCGATGACCGGGCAGGTACACGCATTTCTTTGAAACTTAATTAGCTCTTACTATCTGCTTACTTTTCACAGCATAGAAACCCGATCTATGAATTTGCAGTCTCAATAAATGCAGTTTAAAATAGTCCATCTTTCCCGTATGGCCCTTCCGCTCTAAACTAGAGCTTTCAAGCCAGGGTCCCCGCGCCGTATCCCTAGAAATGGCGCACCTGTCCGGTGGTCCCCAACCCGCGCCGATCAGGCTCACACCCATCAGGCGTAAAAGATCCTAGCCAGACAAGTAACTGGCTAGACATGGAACCTAGCAACAAAGATCCAGGAGGATATTGCATGCACGTCAGCAACCTGCGCCACGCGTGGCGCTTTGCCGGTATTATGCTCCTTGCCCTCGCGCTCTCATTAGGGCGGGGTAGCCAGGTACAGGCATTCCCCCTCTCCCAAGGCGGGTCGTATACGGTCACCGCGGGTGATACGCTTGGCGCCATTGCCGTCCGCTTCGGCACCACGGTTTCAGCCATTGCCACAGCTAATAACATCTCCAATCCCAACCTGATTTACCCTGGACAAAAGTTGTTGATCTCGGGCGCTTCCGGCGGCTCCGCCCCAGCAGCTCCCGCTCCGGCCCCGGCGGCCGCTCCTCCTGCTTCCAGCCAGAACGGTAACTATACGGTTCAGGCCGGAGATACATTAGGAGCCATCGCTGCGCGTTTTGGGGTTAGTTACCAGGCCATTGCCCAAGCCAGCGGGATTGCTAACCCCAATATTATCTCCGTGGGCCAACAGTTGGTGATCCCCGGCGCCTCCGCCGGCGCAACCCAAGCAGCCCCGGCGGCCCCGGCCCCAGCAGCGCCTCCCGCGGCTCCCGCCCGGAATACCGGCCGAAAAGGATTTGGCTATGGCATCCAGGCGGATTTAATCACCGATGGCAACCATCAACGCATTTTCGGCGCTATCAACGACCTGGGATTTAACTGGGTTAAGCAGCAGGTCGAATGGAAGCGATACGAGCCCTCCAAGGGACAGTACGATTGGGCTCCCCTGGACCGGATTATCGATGCGGCGGGGGCGGCCAATATAAATGTGCTTTTCAGTGTCGTGAAAGCTCCCGCGTGGGCCCGTCCGGCAGGCGATACAGACGAGGGTCCGCCATCTAATCCCGCCGATTACGCCGATTTCGTGGGTAAGCTAGCAGAACGGTATAGGGGCCGGCTCGGCGCCATTGAAGTTTGGAACGAGCAGAACCTCTACTACGAATGGGGCGGCCGCGGCCACAAGCTGAGCGCCTCCCGCTACGTGCAAATACTTGCCGCCGCCTACAACGCGATCAAAGCAGCCGATCCCAATATCGTAGTCGTCAGCGGCGCCCCTACCCCGACGGGCGTCAACGATGGCGATATTGCCATCGACGACCTCACCTACCTGCAGCAGATGTACAATGCCGGTTTGGCCCGCTACTCCGATGCGATTGGGGCTCACCCCAGCGGTTATAACAACCCGCCCGACGCAGATTGGAGCAGCTATAGCCGCCCCGGCGTCAGTTTCGGCGCATCCGGCCATCCCTCCTGGTTCTTTCGCGGCACCATGGAAGGCTTCCGCAACATTATGGTAGCCAACGGTGATGGGGGCAAGCAGGTCTGGCCTACGGAATTAGGTTGGGCCAGCGTCGATGGCACGGGCGCCAGTCCTGCCAAAGGATATGAGTATGCGCAGGATAATTCAGAGCAGAACCAGGCCGAATTCATTGTGCGGGCCTACCAAATCGCCAAATCATGGGGTTGGGTCGGTCCGATGTTCCTCTGGAATCTGAATTTTGCCCCGGTAGCTGGCGCAGGTGACGAAAAGGCCGCTTTTGGCATCGTCCGCGCTGACTGGGGCAGGCGGGCGGCTTTCAACGCCCTGGCCCAAATGGCAAAATAAGCGGTTAGCGACCGGTATCACCAGGGGCAGGTATACAACCTGCCCCTGGTGATGCTCCCATTTTTATCTCAGCGCAAATTCCGCTATACTTCTGCGGAGCAAGTTGACTTCCAGCGAGAGGATAATACTATGATGCCTTACATACCACCCGAGGAACCGATTGCCGCTACGGTCAAACCTTACGAGCGCCACCTGGTAGCCTGCACCGGCCGGAGCGATTGGCCGGGCAAAATCGACGATGAGCCCGGTTTCCTATCAACTTTCTCCCTGGCATTGGAACGCGCCAGACGCGACCTGCCGCTAAGATACAAATTCACTGCCAGCCCGGCTCCCTCCCAGACATCTGGTATCGCTACGCCGATCTCCGGCACCGATCTCTTGAGCTTCCCCGATATGACCCGCTATCATGGCGTCCGCGAAGCAGACATTCCAGACTTCATCTCTGAAGTGCTGGTAGCCGGTCAAAAGGGTGAGCGGTGGTCACCTATCTCTCTGAGCGGGCGTTATCTGCTGGTCTGTATCCACAGCGCCAGAGATGAGCGCTGCGGGTTGTGTGGTCCCAAGATAGCGGCAGCGTTAGCCCAGGAAATACAGGCGCACGGCCTGGCCGGCAATGTACATATCCTGCAAAGCAGTCACGTCGGGGGGCACCGTTTCGCTGGCAATGTGCTGGTCTACCCCGAAGGTGTCTGGTTCGGCCACGTGACCGCGGATACGGCGCCGCGCCTGGTTGAAAATTATCTTTTGCAGGGGCAAGATGAGCCCCAACTCTGGCGTGGGCGCATGGATTTGTCCCTGGAACAACAGACCGAGCAGGCGCACCATTGGGGCATCCAGGCGGCCCTAAGCGTCGATTAATTAACGCGGCATCATACCTCGAACCCTTCACCGTTTGCCGGGTAATAGACGGTCAGGCCCAGTTTTTTCAGCGCCGGTACTAGCGCGCGCGCCGGTTCGGGCTCGCCGTGGACCAGGAAAACTTTGTGTAATCTGCCGCCCTGCTGCACCTGCCGCGCATAATCGATCAGATCCCCCCGGTCGGCATGCGCACTGTAGCCATGGATCACTTCTACCTGCGCCCGCAGCGGATACTCCTCACCAAAGATCTTCACCCGGTGCTCCCGGTCCATCAATTTACGTCCCAATGTATTGGGAGCCTGCCAGCCTACAATGAGCACCGCATTCCTGGGATCAGTGATGGTATTTTTCAGGTGATGTAAGACACGTCCAGCTTCTGCCATACCGGAAGCGCTGATGATCACCATCGGCCCTTCCATAGCATTCAACGCTTTAGACTCCTCCGTTGAGCGCACATATTGCATATTCTTGAACCCGAACAAATCCTGCTCGTGATTCTCCAATAGGAACTGCCGCGTCTCGGCATCGTAACATTCCGGGTGAATACGGTACACCTCCGTCACTCCTAAAGCCAGGGGCGAGTCGACAAAGATCGGAATATGGGGAATGCCGCCCTTCAAGGCTAGCTGGTGTAACTCGTAGACAATCTCCTGTGTCCGCCCCACGGCAAAGGCCGGAATCACAATCTTGCCGCGTCGCGCTACGACCTGGTTGATCAAATTGCGCAGTTTATCCATAGCCTGCTCAGGCGTTTCATGCAGGCGGTCACCGTAGGTACTCTCCATAATCAACACGTCTACGTCCCGCACCGGTTGGGGATCGCGCAAGATAGCCATCCCCTTGCGCCCGATATCACCGCTGAAGCCGAGGCGCACCGTGCGCGCCCCTTCCTGAATTTCCACCTCCATCCCGGCAGATCCCAGGATATGCCCGGCATCTCGGAAGATGGCCTTAATTCCTGGCCCCACAGCAAATTGGCGGTCATAGCCGGATGCCACAAAACTGTTCATACAATTCACGGCATCTTGCAAGGTATATAACGGCTCTATCGGTGGCAAATTCTGTTGCGCACGCTTCTTATTGACATACTGAGCATCCGATTCGTGGATCTTCCCCGAATCTGCCAGCATCGCCGCGCACAGGTCGCGCGTGCCATTGGTGGCAAAGACCGGACCAGTATATCCCTGCTTCACCAGATTCGGTAAATTTCCACTATGATCCATATGCGCATGGGAAAGGATGAGCCCCTCCAGTGCTTTTGGAGAAAAAGGGAAATTCAGGTTGCGCTCATAGCTTTCCTGGCGCCGTCCCTGAAACAGACCACAATCCAAGAGGATCATGGACCCGTTCACTCTCAACACATGCATCGAACCGGTAACCGTTTGGGCTGCTCCCCAGAATTCAAGCCTCATAATACTACCTCCCCGTAGCTCATGAAAATAATTCCCCTAACTATAGTCATTCTGGATACCACATTCAAATTGATTTCCAAGGGTACAGTCTATTGGAATTTGGATTCCGCAGGGAATTCGGAGATAATACCTTGTTGCTTTGTACCGCAGGCACCGGCAACCCGAAACCTATCGCTCATCCATAGTAAGGTAGTGAGAAATTATATGGCTATCCCTGTGACCTCAACCGAAACCGTCATGCATCGTGATACGCAGGGTCTCATCCTCATCGTCCTCGCTGCTACAGCCTTTTCCAGCCAGGCGATTTTTGCCAAGTTTGCCTTTGCTCATGGTATGAATCCGCTGAGCCTGATGACCTGGCGCTTTGGGCTAGCGGGAGTTATATTAGGGATCATTCTGTTTTTTCAAAGCCGTTTGCGCCCGGCCGACTATCGACCTACTTTTTCTCTCCGCCCTGGTAGTTGGCTGGGGCTAATCTTTTTAGGGGCTGTTCTTTATTTCCTCCAATCTTTGGCCTTTTTCACCTCCCTAACCTTAATTCCCGCAGGTACTGCGGTCTTGTTACTGTACTTCAACCCCATCCTGGTATCTTTAATGGCCGTCCTGTTTTTCCATGAGAAGTTCGACATCTCCAAACTCGTTGCCCTGATCTTAGCCTTTGCCGGCTGCACCCTTGTCTTGGGCGTCACCGGTACACCAGACCTGGCAGCTCCCAATCCTGCCGGAGTGGCTCTGGCGCTGCTATCAGCCCTGGTATATGCTATCTACATCATTACCGGGACGCGCCTTACCCGCGGTATTCCGGCCCCGCTGGCCAGCTCCATCATTATGATAGCCGCCTGGGTATCATATGCTGCTGTGGCGGTTGTCCGTCGCCAATTGATCGTGCCCTCCGATCTCCTGGGTTGGGAAGTCGTCTTAGGGGTCGTCTTCTGTACCATTGTGGCCGTGACTACTTTCTTTGCCGGCCTGGAGCGCATCGGGCCATCCCGAGCAGCGATCATCAGTAACGTCGAACCGGTTGCCACTGTTTCATTAGCGGCTCTGATCTTGGGAGAAGCCATCACTCCTGGACAGATTGTGGGAGGCGCCATGATCCTGGCTGCCGTCATCATACTTCAACTTAAGCGGTGAGAATCCGTAGGACAAATTCGGAATTTGTCCTACGGATCAATTAGGAAGATCCCTGCAATGATCAATAAAACCAATGCTATGCGCCTGCTGGATAGCAAGGGGGTACCTTACCAGGTTTTCACCTACGACACCGATTTTCATTCTGCCGAAGAAGTTGCGGATATCATAGGCGTCCCGGCCGCGGAGGTCTACAAAACCCTGGTGGTACTGCGCGAAAAGGGGAAGCCGATGCTGGTCATGGTCCCCGCTCCGCAGCAGTTGGATCCCAAACAATTTGCTAAAGCCATTGGCGAGAAAAAGGTCTGGATGGCCTCCCAAAAAGAGGCCGAATCCCTCACCGGCTTGCAGGTGGGCGGCATCTCCCCCCTGGTGCTCCTCAATAAGGGGTTCGCCATCTACCTGGATGCATCCGCCCGCACCCTCACCAGCTTGAACATCAGCGCCGGCCAGCGGGGGGTGAACTTGCGACTGAAGGTCGAGGACCTGGTAAAGGTCACGGGGTGCAAATTTGTCGCTGCGACATCTTCCTTTTAAGACAAATGTGGAGGGACGGGTTAAGTTCTTTGGATGGTGGTATAGACCCGGTATTGCCAAAATTACCGGAATAGTGTTACTCTTAAGGGAGGGAAATAAAAATCTGGATCGAGAGGTCCGACCTTGGGCCCTTGATTTCAGATGGGATTTACCTGATAAAAGCGACTAGTTCCTTTAGGATGGAGGTTATTATGTTTCGCCGTACAGATGTCGAAACGATTCTGAATCTGCAACGCGATGACATTCTCAGTATCTACCTGAATGTCGACCCCACTCTGCCGGAAAATCAGTCCACCCAGCCTGCCTACCGCATCTGGCTTAAAAATGCCCTGGATGGGCTCGCGCCACGGCCGAATAATGACCAGAGCGAGCGGCAGCAACGTCTGGCCCTTTCCCAAATGGCCACGAAAATTATGACCCACTTCGTAGACTTCCGCCCGCAAGGCAAAGGAGTAGTACTTTTTGCCGCCGAAGATTACTGGCAAGAGTTCGACCTGCCAGTGCCTATCTCTAATAAGATCCACTATGGCCGCCCTGATGTTGTCCCCTTGCTCTGGCTGCTCGATGAATACGAGCGTTATGGCATTGTGCAAGTAGACCATCGCCGGGTCGAGCTACTAACCGCCTTCTTGGGACGGCCCGAAGCCAAAGATGAAATGCGCCTGGAACTGGACACCAGCGATTGGCCCCGCACTGTCATGATTCACAATGCTAGTAATGGACCAAAGACCAATGCCGGAACGAACCGGGATGTATTCGAGGATCGCGTCGACGAACAGGTGCGCGGATTCTGGCGGGAGGCCGCAGTGAAAATCTCCGCCTGGGTGGAAGAAGCGAATCTGGAACGGCTGATTTTTGGAGGGAATGAAGAGGCTGTCAGTGGACTCAAGACCACTTTACCGGAAGCCGTTGGCAAACGCGTCATTGGAACACTTTCCCTGCCCTTCTATGAAAATGATGCTACCACGCTACAGCGCGTTACCCCTCTAGCTATCGAGTATGAGCGTAAGCACGAAAAAGAGCTGGTAGAACAGGTGATTAACTATGCTATGGCGGGCGGGCGCGGCGCTGTGGGACAGGTGGATGTGTTCGACGCTTTACAGCAAGGTAGAGCTCAAACGGTGGTAGCCGCCATGCCAATTGAAGGACAGGTATGGGAGTGTCAGAACTGCCACCGCATTGCCGATCACGAAATTGCCATTTGTCCGACATGTAGCGGCGCCGTCAGGCAGCGCCAGTTGGCTACTACCCTGCCATTGCTGGCGGCCCAAACCAACGCTACCCTGGAAATGGTCTACGATGAAGCTGCCGAGCTAGTACAGGCGTACGGCGGCATAGGAGCCCTATTACGCTACTAGGCCTGAGTCCGGTCCACATGCAAAGATTGCACCATCTCATGTCTGAGATTCACCGCCCAAGTCAAACATCAACCTGGGCGGTGAATTGCATAGTTTCATAGTTGAATCCCGCACAAAGGACAGTTATAATTGGAGCTATTCTTGTTGGAGGAGCATATCCTGCATGGCTGAGGTCGTTACCCCGGACTGGGTTAAAGATGCCATTTTTTACCAAATCTTTCCGGATCGCTTTGCCCGGTCGAAATATTTGCCCAAACCGGGAAACCTGGAAACCTGGGAATCAGCACCCACCACCTTTGGCTTTAAGGGTGGCGATCTACTGGGGGTAGCGGAGCACCTGGATTACCTGGTAGACCTGGGTATTACCGCCATCTATTTCAACCCCGTCTTCCAATCTACCGCCAATCACCGTTATCACACCTATAACTATTATCAGATCGATCCGCTGCTGGGCGGCAATAAAGTCATGGCAGAGCTGCTGGAGGCCGCCCACCGGCGCGGTATCGCCATCATCCTGGACGGAGTATTCAATCATGCCAGCCGGGGCTTCTTCCAGTTCAACGACATTATGGAAAACGGGTGGTCATCCCCTTACCTGGATTGGTTTCTGGTCAAAGGTTATCCGCTGCATGCCTACGAATCTGACCTGCCGCCCAATTATGAAGCCTGGTGGAACCTGCATGCCCTGCCGAAATTCAATGTCGGTTCAGCCGAAGTACGGGATTTCCTCTGGGGTGTAGGCGAGTATTGGATCAGACAAGGCGTGGATGGCTGGCGCTTGGATGTACCCAACGAAATCAATGATGATACCTTCTGGCAGGAATTCCGCCGCCGGGTGAAAGTGGCCAACCCGGACGCTTATATCGTGGGCGAAATCTGGGGCGATGCCCGCCGCTGGGTGCAGGGCGACCAGTTCGACGCCGTCATGAATTACCTGCTGACAAAGTTAATCGCCGGCTTCATCCTGGATGGCAATATAGATCGCACCCTGATTGCCGGGGTTGGTTATGCTCCCATCCCCTCACTGGATGCCGAGGCTTTCGCCACGGGCATTAGCCAGCTCTTGAGCCTCTACCCACCCCCAGTTACCCAGACCCAACTCAACTTGCTAGGCTCCCACGATACCCCCCGTTTCCTGAGCATCGCGCGGGGCGACATCTCGGCACTTAAACTGGCGTATCTGGTCCTGATGACTCTCCCCGGCGCTCCCTGCATCTATTACGGGGATGAGATCGGTATGTTAGGCGGCAAAGATCCCGATTGCCGGCGGGCCTTCCCCTGGGATGCGAAATCTTGGAACCAGGATTTGCGGAGTTTCGTGCAGCATTGCATCCGGCTGCGCAAGCTGTATCCGGCGCTACGCCGGGGTGAGCTGGTTCTCTTGCCCCAATCCCAAACCCAATCCCACACCTCTCAAAACCCCGAACAGCACAGGCTACTCTGCTATGGCCGGCAATTGGGGGAGGAGCGCCTGCTGATAGCCGTCAATGCGTCCTCCCGCACTATCCGCTTCAGCCCCGTGGTCAAATCTTTCTTTCCCGAAGGTGCTCTACTGCAAGAGAGTGAAACTGGAAACGTCTATAAGGTGCTCAACGGCGCCATTGACGATCTCAAGTTTACACCGCGCTCCGGTTTCGTCTTTCACCAGATAGGTGTAGATGCTCCATAAACAGTGGAGCAGAGGAAAACTCGCTAATATCAATCTGGATATTTCCCAGGCCGGATTTTAGCCAGGAGTACACCAGCAACGGGAAGCTTTCTTCACCTATAGGCAAGTGCGCGACAAAACGGTATCGGTTCGGTCCCAGCCGCTCAAGACAGCTAAACCAGGAGAGGGTGCGCAAGAAATGGCGCGTGCAGTTAGTGACCACCCCTCGCTGGCCATAAACTTCGTAAATCCGGTGGAGAAAATCGGTGCTCCGGATTTCGTCGCCTGGGTGATAGCGCCGTGCGAGCTGCTCCGTGATAGTTTGTAGGATAGGCGTCATATGGATAAGATGGGCCAGGTAGATACCCCGCAAGTCGACAAGCGGAAAATGGGGGTGGAAATAAACCAGGTCGTTTTTAGCGGCGAATTCCTGGGCAATGTCACTTCGCGTATGCACCCAATGCGAGCGAGACGCTGCCCGAACCTGGTTCGGGGGAGCTGCCTGGAGGTTCTGCTTGTTTTGCCCATATCCGAAGTGGGGTATAATGGGAGTCACAATGAACCCTACAAATAACCGCCGACGAAATCTCCCCTACTCTTGATCTCATAAAGGTATAATGGGAGTCACAATGAACACTACAAATAACCTCCTATCCCTGGCCAAGCTGTGGGTACCGGCCATCTTGCTGATCCTGCTGGTCCTGTTTGGCGCTGCCTCCTCCCTGACGACGGGGCAGATTCCCTGGATGGTGCTGGTCTTTTTGCTCTTCCTGGGCGTTTTTGTGATCCGCGGTTTCAGGCAGGCTGACCGCACTACCGCCCCCCTGCTGCGCCAGGAGAGCCCGGCCGGCCTGGTCGCCTATTTTGAGCGCACCCTGGCCGCTTTTCCAGATGCCGACGCGCACATTGCCTACAGCACCGGAATAGTCTACGCCTACTTCGGCGATTTCACCCAGGCGCGCGTCCGGCTAGACACCGTCGATTGGGAGCGCCGCCCGCCCTTCATTAAAGCGGCCGGCCTGGGGCTGCAGGCGCTGTTGGCCTATCTCGATACCCGCGATTACCGGCAGGGCCTGGAGCTGGCGCAGCAGGCCAGGTCCCTGGTGGCGGATATACCGGACGAGATGCCGGGCCGGGAAGATGCGCAAGCGGCCTACCAGGCCTTCGTCAATATCGGCGAGATCCTGAGCGGCCAAACCCGGCCGGAGACGGTCGCGGAGCTGGAGAGCCTCTTGCCCAGGGTCCCCCCCCTGCTCAAAGTCTTCCTGGCGTGGGGGTTGGCCACAGCATACGACCGGGCGAACCGGCAGAAGGAATCAGAGCTGATGCTCAGTCTGATCAAATCTATGATCCCGCACAGCAAGGCGTTGGCTACGTTGCCGTGGTAGGTACTCTTTATGCCTCATAATGCCCTGTTCTGTTCCACCATCATCGCTACCATCGGCCGGCCCACCCTGGCCCGCGCGGTGGAGAGCGTGCTCCGTCAGGATTTTGCCCAGGCCGGCTACGAAGTGATCGTGGTCAACGATTCCGGCCAGTCCTTAGCGCCCGCGCCGTGGCAACAGTCAGAGTGGGTCACTATCCTGCATACGCCGCGGCGTGAACGGTGCGTAGCGCGCAACACCGGTGCGGCTATCGCCCGCGGGCAGTACCTCCATTTCCTGGACGACGACGACTGGCTCTTGCCCGGCGCCCTGGCGACTTGGTGGGGATTGGCCCAACAACATCCCCAGGCCGGGGCGGTCTACGGCGGGGCGCAACTGGTGGACCGGCAGGATCGGCCCATTATTCGCTTCCAACCGCGTTTTAACGGCAATTTCTTTGCGCAACTGATGGCCGGCGAGTGGATTATCCAGGGGGCCTCCGCCATCCAGGCCGATCTCTTCTTCCAGGTGGGTGGCTTTCCGCTGGAGGCGAGATATGCCCAGGATACTTATCTCACGCGCCGCATCGGGTTGCAGGCGGATATTTTTGGTAGTCCCAACCTGGTGGCTTGCTTCGAATGCGGGGATGACGGGTAATGGCACTAAGATTTGAACCTTGACAAGCGCGGGAGGTGCGTTCTGCAGTTGTATACTTTCATGGTATTACTTGCCAATCCAGGAGGATACCATGAAATCGACTACTCGGAAACCGACTGCTCAGCCCAAGGGCGACTTCTCGCTG
>SHYO01000005.1 GCA_009692745.1 Chloroflexota bacterium | reverse complement strand
CTTGTCCTCAGGACGGTTGGCTTATTCCCGCTAACGATGATGCTGATCCTAAATCCCTATTCCCTGGAAAGGAGTTGGCCTAGCTCGGTAACATTATCAGTTGGTAGAGCCATTCCCTTTCGGTAACATTATCATTTGATTTGACAGGGAGAACTATCCATCCTATCCTTATATCCTGTTTGATTTTTCTTGGGGTTATTCTGTCGCGTTATTCTTCCCCTTCAGCCGCAAGGTTGCCAGGGCCAGGCCCACGAACAGCCAGAACAGTGTCACCGAATGGGGGAAATCTAAATTGAAGAAATAATGGTCGAGTACTCCCCCCAGCATTGCGCCTACTACCGCTGCTACTGCCCCTAAGAGGATAGGGTCCAACTCGGGATCATAACCACGCCACAAGCCGGCAAAACTTTGCAAGAAGAACCAGGCCATAATGAATAGGAAACTGGCTAAACCCACCAACCCCATCTCTTCCGCCATGAGCAGGTACATGCTGGAAACACCAATATAGGTGTCCGCGTCCGGGGTGCCTGAGAAGCCCACCCCAAACCAGGGATAGCGCGAGATCAGGTTCAGAGCATCCTGGTATTCGCCGTAGCGCATTTGGGTTGCCAGGTCCTGCCCTTGCGCGCCCTGGAGAAAACGCTGCACGAAGAATTGGGTCTGTGGCAGAATTAGAACCAGGATGGCACCTCCAGCGAGCAACAGCCACATCCGTCGGTAGCGCCCGCCGATCAGGCCCAAGGCCACACCTGTTCCCAGCACGGCTGCGCGGGAAAAGGTTAGGACGAGGCAGATGCCGATCAGACCCAAACCGCCGGCAATCCAAAAGCGAGGTAAAACAGGCCGGGGCGCAAAGAGCTGAGCTCCGGTAATCGCCCCTAGCATGATCAACAATCCACCCAACGCGTTGGGGTCAATCGCCAGGGCGGTCGCGCGGCGGTATAACGTCTGGTTATCCTCGACGAACCGGATAACACCCGGCCCCGAGGGATACTGTAATATCCGCAAGGCAGATAACAGACGGGCCGCAAAATCTTGTGGAAGCAGGTCTAACAGGATACCAATAGTGGCCGAGATGATGCCAGCAATCAGCAGGAAACGCAAAAATCGAATCAGCATATCCCGCCGGTCCAACACGTTGTTAATCACCAATACCAGGCCAATGGCCAGGAGCACCTCTACAAAGTGGCGGGCCACATCCCGTGTCAATTCGGCGTGGCCCAGGCCGGCAGCAAAGGAGAAGCAGGCCAGGATAATAAATCCCACTAGAGGTAAATCCAGCAGGGAGGCATGGTAATCGGGCTGCACCCGGGTCGCTAGGCGTGCCAACCAGACGCCATAGACAGCCAGGATGGCCAGATCGAGTAAGGTGGGGTTAAAGCCAATGTTCAGCGGGAGGGCGGCGAAGGGGATTACCACTACCACACCGGCTACAGCCATCAACACCCAGGTCACATTCTGTACCAGGGCCAGCAACGCAATCAGGACCAGTGGCGCCAGCGGCCAGACCAGGACCAACGGCCACGGGGTAAAGGCCAGGGCAATGCCCAAGCCCACGCCGATAACCAGGACTATGAGGACCAGCCAAAGAGGGGATAGCCCATTTTCGAAGTAGCCCCGCAGCACTACGGCGCGGCCAGGGGAGGATTGTCCTTGGGTTGAGGTTGGTGGTGAAAAGCTCATGGGATGTTCTTTACCTGAGTTAAAGGGATACTATTGTCCGGCATTTGGGTGCGATATCCAACCATGCTACTTATTTTAAGGGGTGCCATTCCGCGCGGCCAATAACTCCTCCAGGTCTTCTCGATAAGCTGAATCAAGGCTGGCGGCGGCAAAAAGATCTTTTTCGGCCTCAACCAGGTGCCCGGTGGCGCGATAGGTTAGACCCCGCCCATGGAGGGCGGCGGCATAGTGTGGATCTAATTTCAGAGCCTCATTAAAGCTATATAACGCATCCTCATCATGGCCCAGGATGCGTTGCGCTTCACCGCGTGAGATAAAGGCATCTATATGGCTGGGGTCCAATACAATCACTTTGGTAAATTCAAGAATTGCCTTATTCCATTCCGCTCGGTCAAAATAAGCTTGCCCACGCTCGTAATAGCGCTGCACCAGGCTATCGGGATTGGAGAGGGCTTTGATTTGGACGCGGATCGGTACTATCAGCTCGCCGCCATTACTTTTGATGTTGACGCCGGAATGATATTCCCGGCCTTTGGCCAGAGATTTGGTGTGGATGGTGATCTGGAGCGTAGCGCGGTTATCTCGAATCCGTGCTGCGCTGAGCACCACCCAGCGATCCAGGCGGAGGATACTGCCGCGCAGTTTACCATCCCCTACATTCACCAGGTGAACTTCCATGGTGCGGCTATCCCCCCGGTCGAGTTCGCCAAAGTCCAAGATTCCCGGGCTGACATGCAGTATCGGCTCTGGCTTAGGGCGGGCCGGGCGTGGCGGTGGTGGTGGTTCCCAGCTATACTCTACCTTTTCTCGCTGGCGATCATACGCCTGCCGTCGCGCAGGATCACGCAATATCTCCCAGGCCAGGTTAATATATTTCATCCTATCGGAGGCATCGAGAGCCGGATTCACATCGGGATGATATTTGCGGGCTAAGCGCCGGTAGGCAGCTTCTACTACTTCGGGTTCGGCTGCCGGATCCACCTGTAAAATTCTATACCATTCTTGCTGTTCTTGTTGCTGTGCCATAACTTTCTTTACTTAAAAGCCATTTAAACTCTTCTATCGGTTGGGAATACCGTGGATCTGTCTAAAGCCCTGCTCTTGGCTTATGTGTTAAAAGATTATACCATAAGGCAGACGTCAAATAAAGGGCTGTAATAGATGGTTTCTCCATTTTCATTATTTCGTCTTATCCGGTTCTCATTATTCTGTCCCATTTGTGCTATTCCCGTAAGGTTGTTTACTCTTGCATTTAACCTCTGTCCATGCTACACTTAGCCCCTGAAAAGGAGCCGGTATGGCCAGCCAAGCCCTCTATCGCAGATGGCGACCTCAAACTTACGACGATGTGATCGGCCAGCAGCACGTCACTCGCACGCTGCAGAATGCCTTGGAGGCTGGGCGGATAGCCCACGCCTATCTGTTTGCCGGTCCGCGGGGCACGGGGAAAACCTCTGTGGCGCGGATTCTGGCCAAGGCCGTCAACTGCACCGGCGCTGGTTCCCGGCCCTGTAATACGTGCCCCACCTGCCGCAGCTTTAGCGAAGGGCGCTCGCTGGATTTGATTGAAATCGACGCTGCTTCCAACCGGGGCATCGATGAAATCCGGGATTTGCGCGAGAAAGTCAATTTTTCTCCCAGCGAAGGCCGGTACAAGGTTTATATTGTGGACGAAGTCCACATGCTAACTAATGAAGCCTTCAATGCGTTGCTCAAGACTTTGGAGGAACCCCCGGCCCACGCCATCTTCGTGCTGGCAACTACCGAAGCACACCGTATTCCGGCGACCGTGCTTTCTCGCTGCCAACGTTTTGATTTCAAGCGCATTCCTATCGGTCAGGTGATCGATCAATTGGTTGCTATCACCCGCGAAGAAGGGCTGGAGATTGATGCCGGGGCGCTGGAGCTTATCGCCCGCCAGGCAACCGGTAGTCTGCGGGACGCTCTTTCTCTGACAGACCAGTTAATCGCTTATGCCGGGGATCGCATTACGTTGCAACAGGTACAGGCTGTGTTGGGCACGGTCTCTGCCAGTGCTGTGGCGGAATTGATAGACCACCTGATTGCTAAAGATAGAGCTGCCGGTCTGCGCCTGATTAATACCGTAGTAGATGAGGGGCTGGACCCGCGCCAATTTGCGCGCCAGATTCTGGAGCACCTGCGTAGTCTTCTCTTGGTGCGCAACGGAGGGGGCGAGGTGCTGGACCTGCCCCAGGAATCCCTGGAGCTATTATCCCGCCAGGCCGGGCGTATTACTTCCCGCTGGCTGATCGATGTGATCAAGTTGTTTAACGAGGCGGCCTACAGTATGCGGGGCCAGACCCAGGTACAATTGCCCCTGGAAGTGGCTTTCGTTGAAGCCACTTTGGGCCAGGAGGAGCAGGTTCTTAGCACCTACCCCGCTATGATGGCAGCATTACCTGCTGCAACGGTGACAGCTCCGGCAAGTACGCCTGTCCAACCCCCTACTCCGGTACAGCAGACCGTTGTGCTGGGCGCGGGATCTCCGCCAGTGAAGTTGATGCCTGCCGAGCCGGAAGGGAGTCCCATCCCGGCTGCCCGGCAAGCACTAGATAGCTCTCGCAGTCAGGCAAATCCGGCGCCCGCCGATGCACCCGTTTTACCCAAGACGCAGCCTGTGACGGTAGTTCCGCCGGCGCCGGACAAACAAGAAGCTGCTGCCCTGACGCTGGACTTCCTGCGGCAGAGATGGCCCGCCTATTTACAGGCGGTCAAGAATCATAATCCGACCCTGGAAGCTTTGTTAAAAGATAGTGAGCCTGTAGATGTGGCGTCTGATAGCGTCACCGTAGGTTTCTACTACGAATTCCACCGGAATAAAGCGGATGAACAAAAGCACCGCATTGTTTTGGAAGATTGTCTGCGCCAGGTATTGCAACAACCTGCTTTGCGTTTGCAGTGCATCTTAACCACGCGCCGGGCAAGTACCGGCGATACTGCCCCACGTAATAAATACGAGGCCGCAGCGCAAGATCCGTTAATCAAAGCTGCCCTTCACATGGGGGGGCAAATCGCCGATATCAGGCAAGAAACCAATATTCGCCATGAAGAAGAATCACGGAAGGAGTAAGAGATATGGGACGTGGACGCAACCGTGCTGCTAACAAAGGACCTCTTGGGGGAAGGTCGGCTGCCGCCCCTTCACCCCGCGATCAGATGAAACGCCTGGAGGAGCTACAAACTCAGATGTTGGCTGCCCAGGCAGAGCTGGAAAATAAGACGGTAGAAGTTTCAGTGGGCGGCGGTGTTATTACCCTTGTCATGACCGGCCATCAGAAATTGGTAAGCGTCACGATTAAGCCAGAAGTGCTCAATCCTGAGGATGCTGAAATGGTACAGGATTTAATCATAGCAGCCGTCAATGAGGGGGTGGATCGTTCACAGGAGCTGGCATCACAGAAGATGGGCTCGGTTACCGGCTCTCTCGGTATTGATCTGCCGCCGGGTTTGCTGTAGAAAAAAAGGTGCAGTATGATCCAATTGGCCCGCCCTATTGCGCGGTTAATTGACGAATTCAGCCGCTTACCCGGTATTGGTCCCAAGACCGCATCACGTTTGACCTTTTACCTGCTCCGTACCCAGGAGGAACAGGCTGAATCTTTGGCGCAAGCTCTATTAGCCCTACATTCCCAGGTGATCACGTGCCAGGTGTGCTATAATCTGGCCGAGCAAAGCCCGTGCCATATCTGCGCTAGCGAATCCCGCGACCGGAGCATCTTATGCCTGGTTGAAGAACCGCTGGATGTGCTGGCGCTGGAACGTACTCGGGAATTCCGGGGGCTTTATCATGTGCTGCATGGCGCGATTTCTCCCATGGATGGCATAGGGCCGGAAGATCTCAAGATCCAAGAGTTGTTGCAACGTCTCCGCAGTAGCGAAGTCAAAGAAATCATCTTAGCCACCAACCCTAACCTGGAGGGGGAGGCTACGGCTATGTATATCCAGCGCCTGATTAGCCCGTTGGGTGTGCGGGTGACCCGGCTGGCGCGCGGGCTGCCCATGGGAGGGGACTTGGAGTATGCGGATGAAATCACCCTATCCCGCGCCCTTGAAGGTCGCAGCGAGATGAGATGAGCTGATCTCGCCTCTATTTGTGCGCTCGCCTGACCGGTATAACGCACAGGCTATGATCCCGGATTGTAAGGAGTCTGTATGGGTCGCACTTTCCTTGTCACCGGTGGAGCCGGCTTCATCGGCTCGAATTATGCGCATTATCTCCAGCAGCATCACCCAGACTACCGGATGGTGATATACGATAAGCTGACGTATGCCGGCAACCTGGATAACTTAAAAGATATTTTGGCGGATCACCGCTCTGCCTTTATACAAGCGGATATCTGCGATGCGGAGAGTGTGCGGCAGGCCATCCGCCAGTATGGGGTGGATACCATCGTTAACTTCGCGGCCGAGAGCCATGTGGACCGTTCCATCCTAGATGCCGAGGCTTTTATTAAGACAGGCGTCTATGGCACGTATGTGCTCCTGGAAGCGGCGCGGGAATTTGAACTGCGCTACCACCAGGTTTCCACCGATGAAGTCTATGGCGATGTACCGCTAGGTTCTTCGCTTGAGACCGACCCGCTCTGTCCCAATAGCCCCTATTCGGCCAGCAAAGCCTCGGGCGATTTGATGGTGCGAGCGTATCACGTGACCTATGGTCTAAACACCACCATCACGCGCGGATCGAATACTTTTGGCCCATACCAATATCCCGAAAAAGTCTTGCCGGTCTTCATTACTAACGCTATCGATGATGAAGCTTTGCCCATGTATGGAGATGGTCAGCAGGTGCGCGACTGGCTCTATGTCATGGACCATTGCTCCGGTATCGACCTGGTGGTCCACCGGGGCCTGACGGGGGAGGCTTACAATATCGGCGGAGACAATGAGCGCCGCAACCTGGATATCACCCTGTTGATCCTGGAGATGCTGGGGAAGCCCAGCCGCCTGATTCATTTTGTGCAAGACCGGCCGGGCCATGACCGACGTTATTCCGTCGATAGCCGGAAATTGATAGATTTAGGCTGGCAGCGCAGCCAGGACTTCGTGGCCGATTTACAGACCACTCTGCGTTGGTATAGTAATAACGAGTGGTGGTGGCGCAAAATCAAGAGCGGCGCATACCGCGAATATTATCAGCGCCAGTACGGCCAACGGGCTGTGCTGGGAACCTATCCGTAATGTTCTGTTCAGAGTTACGGTAAAGAAATCCAGACTTTAACCTTGCTGTAGGTGCGGTTTGTAACCGCACGTGCGGTTACAAACCGCACCTACAGAAAATGTGAACAGTTACTGGACGGAGGCAATTTGAATTATATATCACAATGTATTATAATACTCTGCATTCCCCGATGTAGTACTTGGGTCTGGTCATCTTCAACTAGATCTGGAGGAGTTTAGGAATGGCGCATGCTACGACTGCAGCTCCGGCTACTGCACCTCAAAAAGAGGGCTTGAGTCGGCGTGAGTTTCTGAACATTGCTTGGCTGGCATCTCTCGGCATTTTTTTCGTTGAATTGGGAGCAATCGGATTCTTTTTTGCGATGCCGCGCTTCAAGGCCGGCCAATTTGGTGGTGATTTCCCCATCGGCACAGTGGCCGATTTACCCGGCCCCAATGACCCCCCGCGGGATGTGCCGGATGGTAAATTTTGGCTATCCAATACCGGTAATGGCGTCATGGCCCTTTACAAGGTATGCACGCACCTGGGTTGTCTCTTCAATTGGTCTACTCAGGAGAATAAATTCATCTGTCCCTGCCACGGCTCGCAATTCCAGAAGAATGGTACCTACATCCAGGGCCCGGCCGGGCGTTCATTAGACCGGTTTATTGTCAAAATCGAAGACGGCGGCAAGGTGGTGGCACAAACGCCTCCCGATGGTGGTCCGGCGCCGATACCTGCGCAGGGCCAGATTGTGGTAGCTACCGGTAGTAAGATTACCGGCGTGTCCCATTAGTCCTGGAAAAGAACGAAGGCACTTATCCCGGGTTTTGTTTTGTAGGCAAAACCTCAGCAGTTGGATGATTGTAATCCAGTTTCTCAGTGCAGCTATCTGCACCTAAGGAGGAAGAAGTCTCATGGTCAATCTGGGTGAACTGCGAAATACGGCCATGCAGAAGATCAGTGAAATGCGCGCTGAACTACCTGTGAAGGCCGCTGAGATGCTAGACCAACGTATCCGCGCCATCACCGCTGGCCTCAGCGCGAATGAACTGCGTGCTATAACCCGTGGCGAAAGTCCCACCGAAAAGCCCAACCCCCGCTATAAATTGCAGACCAAGTCATTTCTCTTTCATCTTCGCCCCCGCTACTACCAACGGGCTTCAACCTGGTTTAGCCATACATTCCGGTTGGGCTGGTTGAGTGTTTTCACTTTCTTCGTCGAGACTTTCACGGGCATTATCTTAATGGTCTTTTATACGCCCATTCCCACGCAGGCTTATGCCGATATTCTGAACATTATGGCAAATGTGCCCTTTGGCCGGTTCATGCGCGATTTGCACCGGTTGGGGGCCGAAATGATGGTGATTTCCGTCTTCTTACATATGGTCAGAGTATACTTTACCGGGAGTTATAAAGGAGAGCGGAGCTTTACCTGGCTTACTGGAGTAGTGTTACTTTTATTGACGCTCTTACTGAGTTTCTCCGGTTACTTGTTACCCTGGGACCAATTAGCCTATTGGGCTGTGACCATCGGGACTTCTATGGCTGAAGCCATGCCCGTTATCGGCACCCAGGTCAACTTATTGCTACGTGGCGCTCCCGATATCGGCGCCGGAGGGTTGTTGCGTTTCTACCTGTTACATGTGCTTTTTGTTCCCTTAATAGCTATTCTGGTTATCAGTATCCATTACTATAAGGTTAGCCGCGAGCACAGTATCTCTTTGCCGGCTTCGGTCGAAGAAGGGGAAATGGACCCGGCGGAGAAGAAGAAGGCCTTAGAGCGGGTGGACTTCATTCCTGATCTAATCACCCATGAGATTTTCCTGACCTCTCTGGTGACCTTTATTATGGTGCTGTTTGTGCTCTTTATCCCAATTGCGCCGCTGGAAACCCATGCTAACTATAACGCGACGCCGCTGGATACAGAAGCCCCCTGGTACTTCCTTTGGGTGCAAGGCATGTTGAAGCTGGGTGATAAGACCCTGATGGGCGTGATTCTGCCGGGCGCCATATTTACGCTGTTGGCAGCTATTCCGTATATCGACCGTAACCCCAGCCGCCTGGCGCGCAACCGCAAGCTAGAGATCACCTTGGGTATTCTGTTCATCGCCCTCTTGGGAGTATTAAGCTACTTCGGTACCCCTAAGGCCTTGATTGAGCAGCCACCCGCCACCCGCATCGTGCAAGACATGATTCCCCAGGAAGGTGAAGGTGAGGTGCGCACTTTGCCTTTCAGTCAGTTGAAAGTAGGGCGCTATACTACCGATATGGATTTTGCCACGGTGAATGGTACGCCGGGGTTGAAGCAGGTGATGGTCGACTTGCAGCAGAAGATCAAGCAAAAAGCCGATAAGCTGCCTGGCGCCAAGGGCACGGTGGAGATTGCCGATGTGCAGGTGGATGGCAGTGGCCAAACTGAGCTGAAACAAGTAATCATGCGTATAGCCTGGACAGATCCCCAACGGGGCGACCAAGTCTATGAAAAAGTTATCTTTTTACACCGTGACGCTGCTCATACCGCCAAGTGACGGTAGCCAGAGGAGAAAGGCCCTATCATGATACGTTTACAGATTACCCTTGGCCTGGTGCTGATCCTGGCAGCCTCAACTGTCGTGCTGATTATCGGCGTCAGGGATATAGCTACCGACCACCTGACCCGTGTCCAGGATGAGCAGCACGCCCGGTCGGTGGAAGTAGGAGCAGATTTATTCTATATCAACTGCTCCCGGTGTCACGGAGAGGATGGCAAGGGCACTGCCGGCCTTTGCCCCCCTCTGAACGATCGCACCTTCTTTGAGAGCCGGCTGAAAGATATTGGCTATGCTGGTACCCTGCGCGCTTATGT
This sequence comes from Chloroflexota bacterium, assembly GCA_009692745.1. Taxonomy (GTDB): domain Bacteria; phylum Chloroflexota; class Anaerolineae; order Epilineales; family SHYO01; genus SHYO01. The sequence continues at coordinate 43,828 of SHYO01000005.1, read as the reverse complement.
TAATTCGGTGATTTCCAGCGGCCGGCCGGTCTCGACTCGTCCCCAACTGTATGCCGGGCAGATGCCGACCTGGTCCAATGTGTACGGCGGGCCGCTGCGTCCTGACCAGATCGACAACCTGACCGATTTCATTTTGAACTGGCAGGCTACCGCCATGTCCGGCGCCCAACCGGCCAAACCGGAACCGGAGAAGGCTGCCTCCCCCGAAGACCTGGGGAAGCAGGTCTTCCAGCGGGCGGCCTGTATCGCCTGCCATGCCATCGGTAACAATGGTGGCGCCGTGGGCCCCAACTTGACCAAGGTGGCCGACGATGCCCAGAAATTTATTGCGGATCCCAACTACAAAGGCCAGGCCAAGACTCCGCAAGATTTCATCCGCGAGTCCATTATGAACCCTAACGCCTTCGTCGTGCCCGGCTTCCAGCCGAATATTATGCCGCAGAACTTTGGCCAGACTCTGAAACCCAATGAGATCGATGGCCTGGTGGCTTACCTCAGCACGCTGAAATAAGGTCATCCGGCTGTACCGCAGGTAATCAGGGGATCACCCGTAACGGGTGATCCCCTTTATGTTATGCTCGAATTCCTTCGCGCGGCTGATCTCAGTAATTGTCGCCCTCTATCAGATATACCCCAATTCATGGGCTTCGCTGCGCAGGCTTTCGCGAAATGCAGGGTGGGCGATGGCGATGAGGGCATCGACCCGCTGGCGGACGGTCCGCCCGTGGAGGTAGGCCACGCCGTATTCGGTAATAATATAATGCACATCCCCCCGGCTGGTCACCACTCCGGCTCCCTTTTTCAGCGTAGGGACGATACGAGAAAGAGTATCGTCTTTAGCTGTTGCCGGCAGGGCGATAATCGGTTTGCCCCCTTTGGAGCGCGCCGCGCCGCGGATAAAGTCTACCTGGCCGCCGATGCCGCTGTAAAACTTGTTGCCGATAGAATCGGCGCATACCTGCCCCGTCAAATCGACTTCAATGGCCGAGTTGATCGAGATCATCAGATCATTTTGGGCAATGATAAAAGGATCATTGACATATTCGGTAGGGTGCATCTCGATAATCGGGTTATCTTGTACAAAATTATAGAGCTTCTCGCTGCCGAATAGGAATCCGGCTACCATCTTGCCTCGGTGGAGCGTCTTCCGGTGATTGGTAATCACGCCGCGGGTCGCCAATTCCACGACACCATCGGAAAACATCTCGCTGTGGATGCCTAGGTCGCGTTTGGTGCGCAGGGCTGCCAACACCGCATCGGGAATGGCACCAATCCCCAATTGAAGTGTGGCGCCGTTGGGTATCTCCTGGGCCACAATTTCGCCAATTTTGCGCTGCACGTCTCCGTAGGTGCCAAAACTGGTGTTGGGCAAAGGGTAATCGACTTCGACAATCCGATGTAACCGGCTCACGTGGATGAAACTATCGCCCAGCGTGCGGGGCATGTGCCGGTTAACCTCCGCGATTACCAGGCTGGCCGCTTCGGCCGCTGGCTTGGTACAGCCTACCTCTACCCCGAAGGAACAGAAGCCATGCTCATCCGGCGGGGAAACCATGATCAGTGCCACATCCAGGGGGAGAGCCCCGCTCTGGAACAACGCGGGGATTTCCGACAGGAAGACGGGCATATAATCGCCCCGCCCTTCTTGTACAGCCTGGCGTACGTTATTGCCTATAAACAACGCCAGGTGGCGAAAGCTTTGCGCAAATTCGGGGCGCACATAGGGTGCATCGCCGTGGGTCAACATGTGTACCAGCTCGACGTTGCGCAACATATCGGCGCGGCCAACCAGCGTGTTAATCAATATCTGTGGGGATCCGGCGCCACCACCTATATATACACGTTGGTGCGAACGAATGGCTTTCACCACTTCTTCCGGGCTGGTAACTTTGCTACGATAAATATCCTGCCAATTCATGATCCCGCCTTATTCCCGGTTGGCACCGGTGGTATCGGACAATCCGGATAAATTCACTTCTGGTGTCAATCCTAATGCTGCTGCCACTTCGGGGTTGGCTAGCCGCCCCTGATAGACATTCACCCCGCGAGCCAGGTCCGGCTGCATGCGGATAGCCTTCTCTGTGCCCTGATGAGCGATTGTCAGCACGTAGGGTAAGGAGGCATTGGTTAGCGCATGGCTGGCCGTCCGCGCCACCAATGCTGGCATATTCGGCACACAGTAATGCAGCACCCCTGCTTCCCGGTAAATGGGATCTTGCAGTGTGGTTGGCCGGCTGGTTTCGCTGGCCCCACCCTGGTCGATGGCGAAATCGATAATCACGCTACCCGGCTTCATGCGTTCTACCATAGCGCGGCTGAGTAGGATAGGAGCGCGGGCCCCCGGAATCAACACACTCAGGATGATGACATCGGCAAAACTTACTACTTTCTCGATATTGTAAGGCGAGGCCATCATCGTGGCTACCCGGCTGCCGCAGCTCTCATGCAACCGGCGCAGCCGCTCAGCATTGTTATCTAGCACCAAAACCTGAGCCCCCAAACCCTGGAACCCCTGGGCAGCATTCGTGCCCACCACGCCGGCGCCGATAATGACGACCTCAGCGGGCGGCACTCCCGGTACCCCGCTTAACAGTAGACCGTGTCCGCCGGGTGAACACAGCATTTGACCGGCGATGATCGGGGCCAGGCGCCCCGCCACCTCGCTGGAGGATGTCAACACCGGTAGCGTACCGGACGCAGTCCGGATATTTTCGAAACCGATGGCGGTAATCCGCTGTTGGCGCAAAACTTCCAGCAGGTCTGGCGAGGCCACTGCCAGGTTCAGAAAGCTCATAATAACCTGATCGGTCAGGAAATATCTATATTCCCCTGCGGTCGGCCGCGCTACCTTGACAATGACCTCTGATCGCCCGTAGAGTTCCTCCGCGGAGTAGGCAATCTGCGCCCCGACCGCCTGGTAGACCTCATCGCTAAAACCTGCGGCCGCACCGGCTGACCGTTCCACCCAAACAGTATGGCCGCTCTTCGATAACGCATCTACGCCGGCCGGGGTCAGTCCTACTCTACTTTCCAATTGCCTTACTTCCTTCGGTATGCCAAGTTCCATTTCTACATCCTTCCTACCGCAAAAGGCCCCCAGCGTTCACTGGACTGTATTTTAGAGGCCCAGTTTCGATATCCCGCACGGGTAGTCTATCCCTCTCCCAGCGCTTTGACTAATACCCGGAAGATATCCGATTCGGTAATGATCCCGACCACTTTCCCATGTGCTATCACCGGCAGTCCGCCGATCTTATGCTTTAACATCAACTGCGCCGCTTCGCTCAAAGTGGTTTCCGGTGTGATGGCAATTGGCTCTCGGGTCATGACCCTGTCGATCGTGAGTTTGGCCAGGAGGTAGTTAAGCTCATAGATACTCAGGCTAGTAGCATCGGATGGTGAAGCTTCCCGTACATCACCCAGGGTAACGATACCCACCAAATGGCCGGCCTCGTTCACCACAGGTAGACGCCGGATCTTCTGCGCGATCATAATATTATGGGCTTCTGGCAAGGTTGTCTTCGGCCCAATGGTGATAGGTTCTTTGCTCATCCAACGGATGACTGGCTCATTTTTCATGGAATCTTCTCCTTTGAAGATTGGCGCACCTGTATCATACCATCTATCTATTTTACTATCTTGATTATAACCTGGTTTTGTCCGATTTTGGTCAAAGGGATGTCCTAAGCTGGTAGAAACCCTCTAGGGTAGCAGGCCGCCAATGGCGCACCTGCCATCTTACATTTCTAACCACCTTGACAAATGCGTCACTGCCGGTTATAATCAGAACATATGTTCCGTAGCTCAAGTGTGCCTCCTCATCAGGATGAGGGCATAATCATAAAAAGGGAGTGTGCGATGGCTGGGCAACGAAGTACGCGCCGGGAAAGTGGTAACCCGAAGCAGACGCCGGGAAAGTCACCTTTTCCCAAGCCACGACGGGGACGCCTGAGCCGAAAGGCGCAACAACAATTAATTGAGTGGGCCGAAAGCCAGAAGCGCCGGTCCTCAAATTAGTCCTGGCCGGTCAGCCACCCGGAATCCCACCGGTGGCCCTTAAGAGGGTCTCCTGTACCAGCAGGTCGTGCTGGGGGGGCCGGTCGCGCGCCTGGCGCCCCTGGATTGTCGCCAGGAAAGCTTCCAATTCCAGATTGTAGAGATCCTGGCGGCTTTGTTCAGGCAAGGGAATCAAATGCTCCCCGGCCTGGTAGCTGTCGATGGGCTCTTGTAAGGTGAGGTGCACCGTTTTGGCCGGCTCGAAAGGTTCCATGATGGCACTGCCCAGGTGACCGTGAACTTCGAAGCGGCGCGGCGCAGGCAGGGCGGAAGTGGCCGCAATATCGACGAAGGCCAGGGCTTTTTCATACTCAAAGACTGCCAGCGTATTATCTTTAAATTCAGGTATCGAGCTGAGGTGGCGCTGCAGGAAGGCCGTCACTTTAGTGGGGCGCCCCAAGATCCAGATCACCTGGTCCAGCATATGGCCGCCCAGGTCATAAAAGATCCCTCCGGCGTGGTGGGCGATAATGCGCTGGCCGTCTGCCGGAACCCGGGTGGACATATTGGCGCGTACGGCGAAGATATTTCCCAGGTGACCGGACCTGGCCCATGCCGCAATGTGGCGGAAACCGGCATGATAGCGGAACATATAACCCATTTGTACCAGCACACCTTTAGCGGCAGCCAGCGCCATCACATCCTGCCATACCCCCCAATCGTCTCCGGCGGGTTTATCATACCAGACATGTTTGCCGGCCTGGATAATCTCCAGGGTATAGAACAAGCTCTCATCGTTGCGCCCTTCTGAGGCGATCGCCACGATGGTTGGATCTGCCAGCAGCTCTTGGGCATCGCGGAACCAATGCACATCCTGGTATACACCGGGGCTCTGCTGCAGCTCCTGACGCCGCAGTGGGTCGGGCTCAAAGACGCCCGCCAATTCTACCTGAGGATTTTGACGCATCGCGCTGATTTTGCCGGCAGCGTGTCCGTGTTTGGTGCCGTATTGGGCCAGACGAATGCGAGCCATAGGTAAGCATCCTCCATCAAGATTCTGTTCAATATTAGTTGGTGGTCCACTAGGAAACCGATGCGGAGTCCTGGGGCATGGATTCAACCCCCAAGATCCTAGCCATGATTTCGGGATGAGATAGGCCGGCGGCACGCAGGCGATAATAGGCTTCGCGATGGGGCCAGGTTTGGCTTTCAGGACCGCGAATGTCGTATCGCCCGGGGTAGAGCACAGGCAGCTTACCCTCCTCTAGCATCAGATTCAGGGGATTTTGCTGTACCTGCAGCGGCAGACGCACCAGCTCATGATCCCGCGCCGATTGGTAGAGGGCCATCATAATCTCATGGGTTTGCAGCGCTTCGCTCCCTGGAGAGCGGTAGGGATAATTTCCGCTGGTTTCTTGGGCCCAGGCTTTGAGAGAGCGCGCCTGGGCGGCATAAGCAATATTGAAAGCCCCCTCCAACCCCACCGCGCGAGCCGCGATGGCGATTTCGGGATCCCAGGGAACAGAAATTGAAATCTTATCAACATGAATCAGGCTGATCTGGCGCAGTTGGTCCGGTTCGACCATCAACATGCCTTCGGTACCCTGGATGGTAAAGCAATCCGGCTCATTGCGGGCTGTCAGATCGATCTGTAACAAAGCCTGCACGCCCTCGTTAAATTGCACCAGTCCCAGGCAGCAATCTTCGATAGGTACATTCCGCTCCCAGCGGTCTGTCTTGCGCTCGACGGCGCCCATTACCCATACGGCCCGGCCCGCTGCTGGCTCGCCCGGCTGGGGCGATTTCCTGCCCACGGGTATTGCGCTGCCCAAGGCATATCGGATGCCGTCGATGACATGGCTGCAGGTGTTGAGCAGCCCGTCTGCCACGTGCCCGGTAACCAGGACGGGCTGCCCGATGGCGCCCTCTCCAATGAGCTGGCGCGCGCGGGTCCAGGCCGGATAGAAACGTCGCTGGTGACCGATAGCCAATTTGGTGCCATGTGCGGCGCATATATCTACCATCCGGTTGGCCTCGGCTAGATTGAGGGCCATGGGTTTTTCGCAGAGTATTACCTTTACCCCGTGCTCGACCGCTGCCACGACATGGGCCATATGCAGCAGGTACCAGGTGCAGACGCTGACAATATCCGGTTTTTCCTGCTGCAACATCTCAGTGGGGTCGCTGTACATCCTGGGGATATGAAATCTTTCCTGAAAAGATTGCGCTGTCTCTTGGTTCGGTTCAGCCCCGGCAACAATATCCATGCCTGGCACACTTTGGTATCCCTGGGCATGGCGTGTAGCAATACTGCCACAACCAATGATCGCAACCCGTAAATTTTCCGTGGTTGTTGGTGTCATCAAATGTCTCCCCTCTTATCATATAGTCCCTCTACGATGGCCTGCACGGTGCGCATTTGGGTGGGGGTAATCAGGGGCGTGGCGCGGCCCAAAACGCAGTCAATAAAGTGATGCACCTCCTGCCGCGTGCGCAGCATGGAATCATCCTGGAAGGCATCGGCCAGTCCAGGGGCTACTAGTTCGGTCTTATCCACATAATCGCCGTTTTCCCAGGAGATCAAGCGCAGTGGTTCCAGCGATGCATATCCTGTCGTGCCCCAGATATCTACCCCTTTCTTATTTAAAGCCGGTGGCGCCAGCCACATACCCTCTACGGACATAGCTGCACCTTGCTCACCGTCCGCCACACCGGCGAAGCGCACGTAGCCGGACACCAGATCCTCGGTGTCGTAGCTGCTGCGGATAGCTTCCAATTCGGGGGGGAGGGAAGGCAGCGCGGCAAAACGGGATAGGACCTGCCCCGTTACCGAAAGCAAGGGAGGCGCACCCAGGAACCAGACTGCCAGATCAATCACGTGGACGGCCGTGCTGGCGAGGGAGCCGCCCGAGGATAGGGCTTTGATGTAATGGGGACCCCACGCAGGTACGCTCGATTCGTGGGACCAGGCGCGGGCAAAGAGGGGACGGCCCAATCCGCCTACCTGAATGAAGCGGTTTACTATCTGGGCGTCGTCGCGGAAGCGGAAGTTGTAACCGATCATAAAGAGCCGCCCCGACCGTGTCCCGGCCTGGAGCATCTTCTCGGCCTCTGCCAGCGAAGGGGCCATGGGCTTGGTAGCTAACACATGGGCGCCGCCATCCAGGGCGGCGATGGTGATCTCTGGCCGCATATTTGCCAGGGTAGCCACCATCACGATGTCCAGTTTTTCCCGATCCAGCATCTGGCGGTAGCCGGTATAGATGCTGGGCGGTGGACCGGTGTTGGGCTCTCCGGTGATTTCGTTAGTGGCGCAAGCGCGGGCACAGGCTTCAGCGCGCGAGCGATCGGTGTCACAGAGCGCCGCCAACGTGGTCTCAGGGTGGTCCGCTATCCTGCGGGCATAGGCATTACAGCCAAAGCTGCCACAACCCACGACACCAACGCGTAAAGAGTGGTTTCTAGAATTCAAGGTATCTCCTTTAGTAGTGCCTGCGGAATTTTCAGGTGGTGCAAAGCGCGCCGCCGCGCCAGGTTATGGGGCGTCGATTAATGTCTGTAGATCTTCAACATCCGCCCAGGTGCCCGTATCAATGGCAGCTTCGGCCGCCAGGCCGATAAGGTGTAATTGGGCCACGGCGCGGGCGTTATTGGGGCTGGGCCGGCCGCTGGCCACGGCATCCAGAAAGGACGAAACGCATTCATGCATGCCGGCCAGGGCAGCTATGGGTTCGATAGCCGGAATTTCCTCCATGCTCCAGGCCGGATTTCGGGTGCGCAGGTGAATTTCGCCCGTCAGTGGGTAGACGATTACATCCCCGTCAGAGCCATTCGCTTCCAGGTGGGTTTGTAGCTCGCCCTGGCTGGCAAGGTTGGCCTGGAAGGTGGCCCAGATACCATGTGGCCCAGAGCCACCATAATCTAGACAGGCAATGCTATAATTTTGCGCCCGGCCAGGTGTTGCATCCCCACCCGAAGACGGGAAACCATCCATCACCAATACACGGTGGGGCTGCCGGTCAAGCAAGCAATTGAGAGCGCCTACGTACCAGGGTGTCAGGGAGTCGATAATACAGAGGTCGCTATGGGGTGATACACCCCAACCGGCTTGCAGGCGGACGGTCGCCGTTTGTACCCGGCCGATAACACCCTCGCGGATGAGATCTCGCGCCCGCAAGATAGCAGGGATAAAAGTCAGCTCCAGGTCGGCATGGGTGATTTGCGGGGCAGTCAGCAGACGCTGCAGCATAGGCCGGATCTGCTGGCGGGTGGCAGCAACTGGTGGCTCGTAAAAGGCCGGCAAACCGGCATCCAGCACGGCAGTCAGCGCCTGTGCGTGGACAGTATCAGGGACTACAATCATGATGGCGTCAACTTCCGGCCCCTGCAGAAGGGCTTCAAATCCATTGAAAACTGTTACATCCGAACCCAGATCCTGTTGGAGCCGCTGCCGAGTATTGGCACTGGGAGCCGCTGCCGATATAATCCGGGTTCGGCCATCCCGGCGCAAGGCTGGCACGATAGCTTCCCTGGTCCAGTTACCGTAGCCGATCAATCCAAGACGTATGGCGGACATGGCAAATAATCCTTGCTGAGGGTACTCAGCTTAGCAGTAACGCTTAATAAGCGTTCTTACCTCTGAAAAATTGGACCACGGTTAAGAGCATGATTTTGAAGTCGAACCATATCGACCAATTTTCGACATAATATAGGTCGTATTTGGTCCGCTCTTCGATGGAGGTATCGCCCCGCAAGCCGTTAACCTGCGCCCAGCCGGTGATACCGGTCTTTTCCCAGTGACGGTCCATGTAGCGGGGGACGCGCTTGCGAAATTCATCTACAAAGACGGGGCGCTCGGGGCGCGGGCCCACAATACTCATATCACCTAGCAACACATTGATAAATTGTGGCAGTTCATCGAGGGACAGGCGGCGCAGCCCGGTGCCGAGCTGCGTACGGCGCGGATCATCTTCCTGGGCCCATACCGGGCCGGATTGTGCTTCGGCGTCGATGCGCATGGAGCGGAATTTTAACATCGGGAAAGGTTTAGCATCCAACCCCATACGCTCTTGGACGTAGAAGACGGGGCCCAAGGAATCCATCTTGATCAAGAGCGCAATCAGGAGCATCAACGGTGAGGTGAAGATCAATATCAAACCGCTAACGAGGATGTCGACCGACCGTTTGAGGATGAGTTTCCAGCCGCGCAAAGCCGGGTCGCGCACGGAGAGCAACGGCATCCCCCCCAGGTCATCTATGGTAACTTCGGAGGCCATAATCTGGAAGAAATCGGGGAATACTTTGATACTGACATGGCCGCGGCGGCAGCGGGAAATGATATCCATTATTTCGTCATTCGTAGCAGATTGCAAACCGATAATCACGGCGTCGACCTGATTTTCGTCCATAATGCGGCGCAGATCATTGGTGGTGCCGAGGATCGGCAGGTTATGGATCCGGCCGTGAGGCACGAGACCGTCCACGAAGCCAATGATCCCATATCCCAGGTGCGGATTTTCTTCGATACGGCGCAGGATCGTCCGCCCGATTTCGCCGGTGCCCACAATAATCGTACGGGCATCGCCTATCTTGTGTTCGAAAAGCAGCGCCATGAGGCTGTTATACAGCCAGCGTCCCAAAGTGACGAAGACGATGGTTAGTCCCCAGGCGTAGATGACCATCAAGCGCGGATAGTCCAGGTCGTTCTTGTAAATTAAGGCGACCATCGCTGTGGTAACGATGGTGCCGATGGAAACTGCTCCAGCAACGGTGGAGGTCTCATCCAGGCGGGAGACGCCATGCTTACGATGGTATAGACGCGCGAAGAAGAAGACGATCCACATACTGGCCAATTGGATCATCATCATGCCGCTGTAATCACTGAAGGGCAGGATATTGATGGCCGGCGGTACATCTGTGACGCGGCGCAGCCGGTAAGCCAGGTAGAACGCCAGGCAGATAATGGCGCCATCCAGCGCAACCAACAGTAATAGGAGAAAAGATTGCATATGTCGCCGCATAGCAACAATCCTGATATTGTACCTAACTACTACATATCATGACAACAGTTGCACCATGCGATAGCGCAAAGCAATACCGCCCAATACCACCCAGTGTAGCGGTAAGGGGGTACTTTGGGCATAGTGCTTCTCGTAGAAAATCCGCATTGCCCGGTAAAATTCGAGGCGGGTGCGTTGTGGGCTTTTGCGGCTGGCTTCCCGTTTCAAGTGCAAAACCTCTACCTGAGGATGGTAAATGATCTTCCATCCCAACTGTTTAATGCGATAACACAGGTCCAGGTCTTCACCATACATAAAGAAATGCTCATCCAAAATACCGGCCCCTTCCAGGGCCGCGCGGCGGATAAACATAAAGGCGCCGACTACACTATCCACTTCGGTTTCTTCGTCCGGATCCAGGTAGGTTAAGTTATACCGGCCGAAACGCCGGCTCTTAGGAAAAAGCTTGCTCAGGCCAAAGAGCCGGTAGAAGGAGATTTCGGGGGTGGGGAAAGAGCGGCGGCAGGCCAGGTCCAGGGCGCCGCTCTGTAAAAACAGTTTAGGTCCAACCACTCCCACATCGGGCCGGTCGTCCATCCAGCTAACCAGGTGATCCAGGACATCGGCAGGCACCTCGGTATCAGGATTTAGCAAGAGGACATAGCGCGGCGTCTCAGATGAGGGTGTGGCAGTGCCCGGTTTTGTGTCATGCTCTGCCGGCGTCAGGGTCTCATCGTCTGGCTTATCACGAAAGCCAAGTAAGCGTAATGCGGTGTTGTTTCCGCCGGTAAATCCCAGGTTATCGACAAGGGCCAATACCTGTACCTGTGGATATTCCTGACGCACCATGGCGACGCTGCCATCGCCAGAGCCATTATCTACTACCAGTACTTCCCAACGATAAGAGGTATGGGAAGCATATAGAGAGCGTAGTGCGTTACGCAACTGATCCCGTGTATTGTAGTTAACGATGATGATACTTAAATCCATAATTGCCTCGGGACGTAGGCTGCGTGATAGGCGCAAGACGAATCACGTGTCGAACCGGGTTCGACGGTCATTCCCTGCCTGCTGCTCTGTGAATGGGTCTAGCGCTGAGCTTCACTCAGCAGGGCATTTCAAATTGCGCGATGGCTCGTGCCAGGCGCTCATCTACGCGTTGCCGTCCCAATATCTCCAAAGAGCCGAACAAGGGCGGGGCCACCGTTTTGCCGGTAACTGCCACTCGTACCGGGGTAAAAATCACCCCCGGTTTTTTACCCAGTTGTCCCGCCATATCCCGCAATGCCTCCTCGGTGGCCGTAGCGGTGAACTCCGGCAGAGTTGCCAGGATCGACCGGGTTTGTTCCAGGATCAGACGGGTCTCAGCCGGAGTTAATTTACCCTGCAGACTTTCCGGGTCAGGCAGACCAATCTCTTGGAAGAAGAAATCGACCAGGGCTGGAGCTTCTGCCAGAGTCTTGAGCCGTTCTCGCACCAGCGGAATGATCGCCAGCAGGGTGGGCCACGTTGTTATGTCATCTGTTGGCTTTATACCGGCCTGCTCCAGAAAAGGAATCAGGTGCCGCGCCAGCTCTGCTGCCGGTAACTCACGGATATATATGCCGTTCATCCAATTCAATTTATCGTATGAGAAGGCAGCCGGTGAGGCTTTTATGCCCTTCAGGTCGAAACTCGCGATAAACTCCTCTCGCGACATGATTTCGGTCTTATCGTTGTAGCTCCAGCCGAGCAGGGTCAGGTAATTTAACATAGCTTCCGGCAAATAACCGGCCTGGCGGAATTCGCGTACCTGGACGAAATGTTCTTGCCCGCTGGATGCATCGACTGTTTTGCGCTTGCTCATTTTACCCTTGCCGTTGGGGTCTAAAATGAGGGATAGGTGGGCAAAGACGGGCATCTCCCAGCCGAATGCCTGGTATAGCAGGACGTGGCGCGGGGTGGAGGGAATCCATTCGTCAGCGCGCAATACATGGGTAATCTGCATCAGATGATCGTCTATCACATTAGCCAGGTGGTAGGTCGGGTACCCATCGGATTTCATAAGGACCAGGTCATCGAGGGTTTGATTTTCGGTGATAATTTCACCGCGAAGTGCATCGTGAAAAACCGTCACGCCCTCTAGAGGCGCCTTGAGGCGGACCACCGGGATAACACCCTGCGCAATGGCCGTCTGACGCTCTGCTGCGCTCAGATTGCGGCAATGGCGGTCGTAGCCGGGGTTCTGCTTAAGGCGCATCTGCTCCTGGCGCAAGGTTTCCATACGTTCAGGTGTGCAGTAGCAATGATAAGCATGGCCGCTGTCGATCAGTTTCTGCGTATATTCCTGATAGATAGGCAGGCGCTGCGATTGGAGATAGGGACCGTAGCTTCCTCCTACTTCCGGACCCTCATCCCAATCTAACGCCATCCAGCGAAAACTGGATAGGATATCGGCCAGAGAATCTGCTACAAAGCGTTTGCGGTCGGTATCTTCGATGCGCAGGATAAATTTTCCGCCGTAGTGGCGGGCGAAAAGGTAGTTGAAAATCGCCGAACGTAGCCCACCTACGTGCAGATATCCCGTGGGGCTCGGGGCGAAACGTACCCGTACCGTCATGAATCAAAACTCCATTTGTTTAGGCCGAACCAGGATGCTATGCACCAAACCCTGGGCCGCTAGCAAGGAGATCAGGGAGCTGCCGCCGTAGCTGACGTAAGGTAGGGGGATCCCCGTTACTGGCATGAGCCCCAGATTCACCGATAAGTTAATCAGACTTTGGGAGAGGATAACAATAGCCACGCCACAACCTAACAACATGCCGAACTGATCCCGTGCTTTGCCGGCATCCTGCAATATGCGAATTACCACAAAGCTCAAGAGGATAAATAGTAATATGCCTCCGGCAAATCCCAGTTCTTCACCTAATACGGAGAAGATAAAATCTGAATACCGGACGCGCAAAAACTGTAATTGGTTTTGCGTGCCCATCATAAACCCTTTTCCCAGCCAACCCCCTGAACCAATCGCGATACGCGCCTGGTTGACATTATAACCTGCCCCTAAAGGGTCTATCTCCGGATTCAAGAAGAGGGTGATGCGGTCGCGCATATAGTCTTGTAAAACGTGAGTCCAGATCCATGGCAATGCCAGCAGGGCAACCAGGCCAATCAAGGCGGCGTAGCGGATCGGAACTCCGGCAATCCAGCCCAAGACCAGCCAGATTGCTCCCATGGCCAGGGCCGTTCCCAAGTCCGGTTGCTTGTAGATCAAAGCCATGGGGATACCCACCAGCGCCAAAGATATAATAAAGGTTACCGGGCTGCGGATAGATGCCTGGCGGTCGCTGAAAAAGCGGGCCAGCACGATCACCATAATGAATTTTGCCAATTCTGATGGTTGTAACTGGAAAAAGCCCAGGTTAATCCACCGTTGGGAGCCGCCGCCGATCTGCCCACTGACCAATACCACAGCCAGGAGAGTCAGCATAAACAAGTAGAGTGGCACGACCATGCCTTTGAAGATGCGATAATCCAGAGCCCCTACGACCAGCATCCCCGTTAATCCCACCAACAGATAAAGCAGTTGTTTCATGACCAGAGTATCATCAAACAGGCTGGTGGTGTGTTCAATGGAGTAGGCGGCGCTATGAATCATTGCCAGGCCAATTACGCAGATGAACAGAGTGGCGAGAATGAGTGGGTAATCAAAAGTTTTCCAAAAGCTGCGACTGATAGACTCACGTACCATACGGTTCCTTCACATGAATAATGGGGATATCCGCCACCAACCGGTTTTGGCCTTTCTCGGCGACAGTGAGGTTAACTTCCATCGCTTCCCGGTCGATTTCCAGGTGCTTCGAGATAACCTGGATGATCTCGTCTTTTATCAGCTCGATCAGCGCTGCGGGAATTCCAGCCCGGTCGTGAACCAGCACCAATTGCAATCTTTGCTTGGCTATATCTTTGCTGCGGGTTTCCTGTCCAAAGAGCCGATCAAGAAAGCTCATGGGTTTTCCTCCATAATTCACAACAAATTCGGATAACTGGTTTCGATCTGCGTGCCATGCTTTCCGGGTGACACCCTGAGTACCCTCAGGCGGATAACCTGCTACCCCTGGCCGCGCGCAAAACGAAAGAGCCGGTCTAGCAGACCAGGATGTGTGGTTTTGAGCACCTGGAAAGGCACCTCCTCACCCAGCAGCCGACGGGCAATATTGCGATAAGCAACTCCGGCTGGGGTAGCGCCATTCATAACGATGGGAACACCTTTATTGGTGGAAACGACGATAGATTCATCTTCGGGCACAATCCCGATGAGCTCAATGGCCAGGATGTCCAGCACATCATGCGTATCCAACATATCGCCACGCTTCACCAGGTCGGGCTTAATCCGGTTCAGGATCAGACGCCCTGGACCTTTTCCCTCGGCCTCGATCAGGCCGATAATCCGGTCCGCATCGCGCACTGCTGAGACTTCCGGCGTGGTGACGATCAGAATTTCCTTGGCAGGTGCAATGGCATTTCTAAAACCCTGCTCGATACCCGCTGGAGAATCTATCAGGACAAAATCAAAATCGTTATACAGTTGTTCCACCAGGTGGATCATCTGATCAGGCCGGACAGCACTTTTATCACGGGTCTGGGCAGCCGGTAAAAGATTTAAGTCGGGCAAACGCTTGTCCCGAATCAGAGCTTGGCGTAACCGGCAGCGCCCCTCTACCACATCGACGATATCGTAAACGATACGATTTTCTAAGCCCAGTACCACGTCCAGATTCCGCAAACCGATATCGGCATCGATGGCTACGACGCGTTTGCCTGCCTGCGCCAAGCTGGCTGCCAAATTGGCCGTGGTTGTGGTTTTACCCACGCCACCTTTTCCTGAAGTAATTGTAACTACTCTCGTGGTCATAGTCCCTCTCCCTCTCCGTTCAGGGCTATCCGGCAGAAACATATCTTACGTGCATATCCTGGGCAAATAGGAAAGCCTACCCCGGCTAATTGCACAATCGAGCCCGGCTGATCTGGCAAAATGAACCCACTATAATCCAAATCGCTACATTTGCCCATGAAGTAGTATGTAGCAATCTCTCAGGGGTAGAATTAACCTGTTAATCTATCATAAATTTTGATAATATACAAATTGCGACGCTATTTCCACCGTTCTAGCACGATTTGACCGTCCAGGATGCGGGCGATCTCGGCTTTGTTTGTGCCCCGCGAATGCTCATCAGGTGGGCGGGCGATATAGTTGCCAATACGTAACTGGGTAGGAGAGAGGTCGAGAGCACAAACAATAGCATCGTCATCTCCTGTGGCGCCGGCGTGTACTACACCCCGTAAGCGCCCAAAGACCACCACATCGGCTCCCGCAGTTATCTCGGCTCCCGCGTTGACATCGCCAATAACCACGACATGACCGGGATGTTGGATGGCCTGACCGGAACGTAAGGTACGGCGGATGAGGGTACCGCGGCGCGATTCGCGATCAATCCGCAAAGTCTCACCGTCGGGGCGAGATGGATCTGCTATGGGTAGATGCAGCCCCTGGGCCGCAACCTTAGTGGTTTCCGCATTGGCACTGATACTGCTCGGGTGAATGTCATGGCTGACCAATAAATCCTGCACCTGACGGAGTTGGTCTTCGTTGATTTCGCGCTCGCCCAATTCCAGGTTAACTCGGGCGCCTTTGAAGAAGGAGGCGGTGCGGTCTAAACGATCCATTAATTCATGTAAAATTTCATCCCAGGGTCCCTCTCCCAAAATGACCAGCAAGCCATCTTTGGTGCCCCGGATTATGACTGGACTGCTGGACATAATCAATAATCTCCTTGCTCGGCAGCCGAGCGGTGTATTTTAATCGGCTCCGGAGCGTAGATTCTCCGGTGGTGGCGGCAGAATAATCGTATTCTTAACATTAAAATATGCTGCCAGAATATCGCCCGCGATGGGAGCAGCCACCAATGCACCCTGCCCGCGCCCACCCACAAAAACGACCAGGGCAATCTGAGGATTATCATAGGGAGCATAGGCCACAAACCACCCATGGGTTAGGAGATGCCCCTCTCTATCTACCAGACAGTGACCTGGACGCTGGGGGTCGGGTGCGCAAAACTCTGCCGTACCGGTTTTCCCCGCCGCATCAATGCCTGGCACATTGGCCAGAGTGGCTGTGCCGGTATGAATGACTAAGTGCATACCTTCACGGACAATCGCCAGATTTTCCGGTGAGACCGGGATCTTACGGATAACCTCAGGTTGAAATGGGTGTACCACGTGCCCATCGGTGTCGTGAATCTCTTCTACGATTTGAGGGCGGTACAGCGTGCCGCCGTTGATGACCGCTGCTGCGCCCATCAACAATTGTAAGGGAGTTCCCAGGAAGAAACCCTGGCCGATGGCGAAGTTATAGGTATCACCGGTGGTCCAGATCTCACGCCATGTCCGGCTCTTCCAGGTAGGATCGGGAACCAAGCCCTTACTTTCTGCGGGTAAATCGATGCCGGTGCGGTCGCCAAATCCGAATAAACGGGAATAATTGACAAGCTGCTCAATCCCGACCCCCGGTTGCTCCTTATAGCCGCCAGCCACCTGATAGAAGAAAACGTCACAGGAATCGCGCAAGGCGGTAGTGACAGTTTCCCAACCGTGACCTCCAGGCTGCCAGCAGACAAATTTCTGGGCCAGGGCCGGGTTGTTGGGCGCGTATTTATTAGGCAAATAGATGGCGCCAGGGTCAAAGATGCGGGTATCCCGATTGATCACGCCCTCTTGTAAACCGGCTGAGGCCGTGAAGAGCTTGAAGGTAGAACCGGTGGGGAATTCACCGGCAATCGCCTGGTTCAAGAGAGGGTGTAACGGATCTTGCAATAAGCGTTGGTAGTCTGCGGCCGTAATCCCGCTGGCAAAGAGATTGTTATCATAGGTGGGCCAGGAGACCATCGCCAGTATCTTGCCGTTGCGTGGGTCCACCGCCACTACCACACCGGTTTGGGCATCGACGCGCTTCATCCCTTTGAGCAGGGCCTGTTCGGCGGCCTGTTGCAATTTCATATCCAGGCTAAGGACTAGATTGTCGCCGGCTGTCGGAGGAATGATATCTCCTACGGTGCGGATTTCCCTCCCGGCCACATCCACCTCAATTTGTTTGCGCCCTTTACTACCACGTAGCTCATCCTCGTAACTGGTCTCTAGCCCTGCCACGCCCACCGAATCGTTGGGATCATATCCCTTGGCTGTGTAGTAATCCTTGGTTTCTGGCGTGATACGTCCCATATATCCCAAGATGTGGGCGATCAGCGGGCCCACCAGGTACTCGCGGACAGGCTCGATGATGACACTGACTCCCGGCAGGTTAAAATGTTCTTCTTGAATTTTGAAGGCAACTTCCCGCGAGACATTCTTTTTAACAGGCACCGGTTCGAAGGGATTGCCGCTGTTATCTGTGACAATTGCGCGTAGGCTCACCGGTTTATCCGCTGCCGGTGTAGATCCGCCCACCTCTGCTGGCCCGGCTACGGGACTCGCGCTCAGGGTAGACGTGGGCGGGTCGACTGGCATATTTAACATCTGCCCCAGGTGCTGTAACATAGTATTCAGCGCTTTTTTATCCTCCGGCACATCTGCGCGGACAATAAAGACATTATAACTGGGACGGTTGCGCACCAATAAGGTGTTATCTTTGTCGTAAATCACGCCACGGGGCGCATTGATATTTTCGGGCCGGAAACGATTGCGATCTGCTCGTTGCAGGTAAGTGGAGCCTTCGATCAGTTGCAGCCGGTACATCTGCCCCGTCAGCACCAGGAAGAAGAGGACCACAATCGTCTGCAGCAGTATCAGCTTCAGCCGGGGAATCCGGATAACGCCATCGTCACCGCCATCGGTGGGACCACCGGTAAGACCAGATGTGGCGGAGTTGCGTTTGGGTGGCGGGCGCAGGGGCGCAGGGATTGAGGTTCTTTTCATAATCTAGTCCAGACGCGGAGCAGAGGGACGCATGCGACGGCTAATAGCTCGTAGGGGCAGGTAGACTAGCGGCATGAGTACTACATTGAAGAGGGTCCCGATGGCTATCACATTAAATGTCCCTGATCTAGCCAGATTGGCATGGCCAAACACCAGACTCAAGCTGAAAATGACAAAATAGTAAACCACACTGGCAATCAGACATGCAATAAAAGGTAGCAAAAATGCTTCCCGGAACAGATTCCCTTCACCCACTCCCGTGAGGTAAGCTGCGCTAACCAGGGCGATGGTGATGATCCCAAAGCTGCCACTGGAGAGCAGGTCCAACAAGACGCCACTAACAAAGGCCCAGGTGACGCCCTCTCCTACACCGCGCAAGAGACTCCAGGACACTACGACCATTAACAGAATGTCCGGATGTACGCCCCAGAGGGTGATGCGCGTGGCTACCGCGGTTTGCAGTAGCACCAGCCCAAGGAGGGATGCCAGGCTCAGGTAGAGGTTCAAGGTTGTTCCTGAAACTGGCTTTGATCTTCAGCCAGTGTAAAATTGGTAACTACCATTACCAATTCGAGCCGGGAAAAATCAACCGTGGCCTGAACTTCGGCTTCTTGGAACATATCTACATCGCGGCGTTTAACGGTGGTGACCTGGCCGATAATCATCCCTTTGGGGAAATTCCCCCCCAGGCCACTGGTCAGTATGATATCGCCCGGTCGAATATCGTCACTTTGGGGGATTTGGGTCATGCGCAACGGGCCGCCGATTTGCCCTTCCAATATCCCTGTAGCACGCGAGCCTTGTACCACGGCTGTCACAGAACTGGAAGGGTCATTGACCAGTAAGATTTTGCTGCTGCGTTGCCCCACCCGGATGATTCTTCCCACTAGGCCGCGCGAGATAATCACAGGCATACCCGCCTTGATGCCGTCCTCCTGGCCCAGATTAACCAGTAAGCTCTGTTGGAGGTTGTTGGGATCGCGCCCAATGACATCTGCAGACAGAACTTTGAGATCCTGGCGAGATTCGCGGAAATTAAGTTGTTCGCGTAAAGCGGTATTCTGCAGCTCGGCCTCGTGTAAGCGCACATTTTCTATGGTTAAAGCATCGACCCGCTCCTGTAATTCCGTGTTTTTTTGGCGCAAAGAATCCAGATTGCGCGCGGTCTCATAGATGTTACTGACACGATTTCCAAACGAGGCGAGGATAGATTGCGCAGGCAGGAGGGCGCGCAGGGTAACAGATTCGGCGCTGTCCAGGCGATTTGTCTGGTATAATGCCATACCAGCCAGGGTAAGGAAAGCCAATATCAGTAAGGTCACCGGTCGGTCTAGCAAGCCCTTCAAATCAGCCTCTATCCTCTATCTGCTCCTCCGGTCAACGTGGTGACCCGGCGCGTTGGGCCGGGGAGAGTACCTTGTGCAAAGTATCCAACTCTTCCAGAATTTTGCCGGCGCCCCGAGCGACACAAGACATAGGGTCTTCCGCTACGTAGACATTGATCTTGGTTTCGTCCGTTAAGCGCTGCGCCAAGCCCTGCAACAAGGCTCCCCCTCCCGCCAGGGCAATGCCATTCTCCATGAGATCGGCTACCAATTCCGGAGGGGTTTCATCCAGGGCGCTACGCAGTGCATCCATAATGATCGACACCGGCCCGGAAAGCGCTTCGCGGATTTCCACACTGCTGATTTCTACCGCCTGCGGAAGACCGGTAATCAGGTTGCGCCCACGAATCACCATCGTCTTTTCCTGCTCCAAGGGATAAGCCGAGCCGATGGTGATTTTGGCAGTCTCGGCCATGCGCTCGCCGATGAGCAGGTTGTATTTTTGGCGCACATATTGGATAATCTCTTCATCCATCTCATCCCCGGCAACGCGGATGGAGCGCTTGACGACAATATCTCCCAGAGCAATGACGGCTACCTCTGTGGTACCGCCCCCGATATCCACAATCATACTCCCCATCGACTCGGTGACGGGTAAGCCTGCTCCAATGGCGGCTGCCATTGGCTCTTCGACCACATGGGCTTCCCGGGCGCCGGCGTTCATCGCCGCTTCTATAACAGCCCGCTTTTCCACTTCCGTACATCCACTGGGAATGCCCACGACCACCCGCGGTTTTGCGGGCATAATCGAGCGATCATGTACTTTTTTAATAAAATGATCCAGCATGCGTTCGGTGACTTCGAAATCGGAAATCACGCCATCCCGTAGAGGGCGAATGGCAATAATGCTGGCAGGGGTACGTCCCACCATGGCTTTAGCTTCGGAGCCAATTGCTAACACTCTTTTGGATTTCTTCTCAATCGCTACTACAGATGGCTCATTGATAACGATGCCCTGGCCACGGACTGAGACCAAAGTGTTGGCCGTACCGAGATCTATGCCGATATCCCGCGAAAATAACCCCAAAAACCAATTGAGAGGGCTGAACATTAAGCCTCCTGAAAACTTGTTCTCTGATCCACCTGGATCTAATATCGATAAGCAAGCCGTTTGTAGCGGCTGGCAACGGTGAATTATAACATGTTTTTGCAGGCTGTTCCAGTCATTACCCTTATGTGCAATAAAACAGACCGGGCTTGCTCATGTTATTAACCAAGTGAGCAAGCCCGGTTTCTCCCGCATGCAGGGATAGCTGAACAGTGGTGCTTAGGATCCGTCGTCACTCTTGGCAGCACGCCGTTCTTGAGCTTTAGCCTCAGTGATGACTTCTGGCTCACTAGAGCTGGCAGCGCCCTCTTCATCTTCGGCGCTGGCTTCGAAGCTATGCAAAATGCGCGCAACGATCTCATCACCGTCGGTAATGGCTGTCATACCCGGCGGAAGTACCAGGTCTCTCACATGGATCGTGGCATCGATTTCCGTAAGCCCGCTTACGTCCACCTCAATCTCCGGTACCAGGTAAGCCGGCAGACATTCAATTTCGATGCTGTTGAGACCAATATAAAGTTGGCCATCATCGCTCTTGATGATGGGAGAGGTGCCTATGAATTTCAGGGGGATTTCAGTAGTGATAACTTCTGTCATGACCACCACCTGGAAATCAACATGCATGGCGCGATGCGTCATAGGAGCGCGTTGCACGTCTCGCACAAGGAGAACGTGGGTATCGCCGTTATCCAAAGTAAGATTTATCAACTGGTTCATACCGGCGCTCACCAGGACACGACCCAGATGGCGTTCCTCGGCTTGTATGGCAATGGGCTGAGTTGAGTGCCCGTATACAATAGCAGGGATAAGGCCCTGGCGCCGTAGCGCGCGTACCTTTTTACCTCTGGCAGTCCGTTGCTCGGCCTTGAGGGCAATTTGTTCCATAAGTGGTTTCTTCCTCGACTTTCCTATATATATCCTTCTCGAGTGGAGATTATAGCACGATCTGCTTAATTTTTCAAAAGCAGCCTTGACGATCTTAGAGCGGAATTGTCGTCGTCAGGGTCAATAAGATGTTGCTTGCCCCTTCGGTCTTTTTCAATCACCTGGCCCGGCTTTTGTGGCTCCGGCTGTCTCTGCCAGGTGGCTATTTAACTTCCGCAAGATAGCATCCGGCGTGGCTACTCCTGCCAGTACGATCTCACTGTCAATAGCTACTAAGGGCCAGGGTAATTTGCGTTGCCGTGCTTCGTCTAGCAGGTATTGCAAAGTAGGGCGCAGGGCCGGTTCAGTGACATCAATATATCGGACCACGACCCGACCGCCGAATAAGTTTTGCAGCGTGGTAGCGGTTTCTCTGGCTGTGTCCTGGGATTTAACTTTGGCGCCGCACCCGCTTATCAGGCAAACTTCTTCTGCAGGATGCCCAAAAACTGTGATGACTATAGCCACACGCGCGCTTAGTCCTTCACGCTAACTCTCACCGGCACATGGACGGGTGAAGTGTATTTGCGTTTGCCCAAGTTAATATAGAGCACACCATCCCGGCAAGAAGCGGTAATTTCAGCCGGATCTACCTGGTATGGCAGTTGCAGCGACCGGCGGAAAGCGCCATACCCTCGTTCCAGGCGGTGAATACAGGTGCGGCCTGGCTCGGATATTGGCTGTTTCAGTCCTTCTACCACCAAGACATCGTTTTCCAGGCTTATGGCTAGCTGTTTAAGAGGGATTCCGGGTACTTCAAGCTGAATAAGGAAAGCCTCTTCTGTTTCGCAGACATCCATCGGAGGAACCCATTCGGTATCCTGACTCAGTTTAAATCGCACCATCGTCTTTCTCCTGCTTCCATTGTGAGAGTTAAAGTATACCTTATGATCCACCCCTCGTCAAGATACCAGGGCAATCGGGCAATCGTATCTGCGCGGTTCTCCTGCAAGCGCAAGCGTCTCACTCGCATCCGTGGCCGAGCGAGACGCTTATTCTCCCAGCACAGATTTAGTCCACGTAGAGACTTCTGGCGCTCAAAGAGACGGCCACTTTCTTTACCGAAGTGGCCGTTCTAGTACCCGACTGACGAAGATATACTGGATTACCAGGATTAAATAGAACCCTCTACACTTACTTTTACGACATTAGTGGCTTGTAATCCTTTAGGGGTTTCCTCGATGGAAAACTCTACGGGTGTTCCCTCATCGAGAGTTTTATACCCCGCCATTTCGATTGCAGAGAAGTGTACGAATACGTCAGTATTGCTGCCATCAGGACAAATAAAGCCATACCCTTTGACTGGATTGAACCACTTGACTTTACCTTTTACGCGTTCTCCGGCCATATTGCTACCTCCTTTATCCCCCGAGACCCCCGTCGGGTGCTAGCGAGCGCATGTTAACATAGATTTAACAATGTGTCAAAATTCTAGAAATCCCTATCTGCTCGGCAGTGCTATTGAAATCTGTTAAGTATGAGCACTTTTTGATCTTTAAAGTGAGCATTTGCTTCGGTTATGATATTGGAGTTCGAATTGTTTTGAGTAGGGAGAGATCTATGCGCATTGCGCGCTGGCAGAAACTGGCAATTGCAGGTTACATTGCTTTGCTCCTCTTGGGGGGCGCCTTCTATACCCGGTGGTCCCATCGGAATGATCCGGGCGAAGATCTATTATCCCCCCATATCCCTCCAGGGGCTTCTTCGGTAGATCGGAATATCGATGCTCTTCAGGCGCACCTGCGCCAGGTTCCCACGGATGGTCTTGCGTATGGTCAACTGGGCGCAGTCTACTTGCAAAAGGCGCGTGAGACTGGCGATCCGGCTTACTATTCAAAAGCCGAGGCCGTGCTCATGAAGGGATTGGACCTGACTCCCGATGACTTTGAAGCCATGATCTCCCTGGGAGGGCTGGCCCTATCACGCCACCAATTCCGCGAGGCGCTGACCTGGGCCGAAAAGGCCCGCGTCATCAATCCTTACCGCACTTCAATCTACGGCATCATCGGAGACGCGCATATCGAACTGGGCGAGTACCAACAGGCATTTGATACTTTTGAGAAAATGGTAAACTTGCGTCCCGACTTGAGCTCCTATTCCCGCATCTCCTATGCCCGCGAGCTTCTGGGTGATACCGATGGCGCTATCGCAGCCATGCGCCTTGCGGTGGAAACCGGCGCCTCGCGCGCCGAGAATACTGCCTGGTGCCGCGTCCAACTGGGTAATCTTTATTTCAACTACACCAACAATTTACCGGCGGCAGAGGTTCTTTATCGCCAGGCACTGGTAGATTACCCCGGCTACGTCTATGCCGTGGCCGGCCTGGCTCGCATTCGCGCCGCTCAGGGCCATTACCCGGAGGCTATCAGCCTATATACGCGGGCGGTGAACACGGTGCCGCTCCCTGATTTTATTATTGCCTTGGGCGACGTCTACCGGGTAGCCGGGGAGTCTGAAGCAGCGGCCCAACAGTATGCTTTATTGCAGGCTGTGAAACAGCTTTTTCAAGCCAACCAGGTAGATATGGACCTGGAAATGGCGCTTTTCGACGTCGACCACGGTCTCGATTCGGACCAGGCGCTCTCGCGGGCGCAAGAGCAGATGGAGCGCCGGCCCGGTATCAAGGCGGCAGATCTTTTGGCCTGGACCCTCTACCAGACGGGCGATTATACCGGGGCTCAGGAAGCTATGAACCAGGCGCTGAAGTTGGGTACCCATGATGCTCTGATGTGGTTTCACGCCGGTATGATTGCCTATCGCCTGGGTAACTATGACCAGGCCCAAAGCTACCTGAAGCGAACGGTTACTACCAATCCTAATTTTTCCTTGCTATATGCCGGTGAGGCCCGTGATACCCTTACCAAGTTAACCATGGCCAGCCGCTGACATATACATTCCGGAATCTCCGCCCGCCTGCTGGATGTATTTCCATCACGTAGGCGGATCTCTTATTTGCGGCATAGGTGCCGGGGAGGTTGACTATCGTCTAAAACTATTGAACCGTTCCAACGCCCACATTAACCATTCGTTCGTTTTCCCCCCCTTGTACGAAAGGAGTTAATTCTATGAGCAGGCTCGGTCGAATTCCGTCCCGGCTTGTATTAGCAGTTTCCTTGGCTTTGATTTTTGTCGGGGTACTCTTGTGGACTGTGCCGCTGGTAGGCGCTTCCAGCCACCGTGAGGCGCCCTTGATCTCGAAGGATCCGGCGGTGGACAACACTGACCTCTATGCTTTCCGCAGCCCGGATGACGCCTCTATGATTACCCTGATTTCTAACTGGATCCCCTTTGAAGAACCCGCCGGCGGCCCCAATTTCTACCACTTTGATGACAACGCCCGCTACCTGATTAAGGTTGATCGCGATGGCGACGCGGTCGAAGATGTCACCTACGAGTGGGTTTTCCATACGGAGATCCAGAATCCCGCAACTTTCCTTTATAATACCGGACCGATCAACAATATTACTGACACCACCTACAATTACCGCCAGTACTACACGGTGACGGAGTATATCAACGGCGGCCCGACTACTGTCCTGGGTGCAGACCTGTTGATGCCGCCTGATAACATCGGGCCCCGGTCCACGCCAAACTACCCGGTGCTGTCAGCTCAGGCTATCCGTACCCTGACTTTTGGCATCAGGGAGTTTACAGGCCAGCGGGACGATCCCTTCTTTGTGGATGTGGGCGCGATTTTCGATCTTGGGGGGTTACGCCCCTTCAATAGCGCCCATCTGATCCCCTTGCATAATGCTCCCGGGCAGGATAATGTGCATGGCTTCAACATCCACACCACGGCTATCCAGGTACCGCGCAGCCACCTGGTCCCGAGCTGCTCGGGCAATCCGGCCGATAAGAATTGCGTTGTTGGTGTGTGGACGACGGCCGAGAGGCGCGCTCAGACGGTTCGCGGCGCGGGTACCGAGACCGGAGCCGGAGGGTGGGTACAGGTTTCGCGACTGGGCAACCCGCTGGTGAACGAAGTTGTCATTGATCTGGCCCGCAAGGATATTTTCAACGCCATTCCTCCGACGGCCGATGCTGCGGCCCTGGATCGGGTTTTGACCCCGGAATTGGGTTCGCTGATCCAGGTACTGTATCCCGGTGTCACTGTGCCACCGCCACCGCGCAATGACCTGGTGACTGTTTTCTTGACCGGTATCCCCGGCCTCAACCAGCAACTCAGTTCGACCGTCACCCCTTCTGAGCAGTTGCGGTTGAACACGGCGATCACGCCCACGGCGGGTGTCTGCGCCGGCAATCCCTTGGGGGTCTTGGGCAACGACGTGGCAGGATATCCCAACGGGCGCCGCCTGGAGGATGATGTGGTGGATATCGCCCTCCGGGCCGTAGCGGGAGGGTATGTCCTGACGCCTTCGTTTAATCACTCGCCTAATAACGTGCTAGGTGATGGCGTCAACCAGAACGATAAGCCCTGTCTGGCAAATTTCCCCTACATGGCGCCATCCTGGGGTGGCTATGATAGTCTGCATAGTCTGATCGGCAGTTCTTCGCCTCCGGTAGTGCCTGAGCTGACGCCGCTGTTGATGTTCGGCAGTGGTCTAGCCGGTCTGGGCGGCTACGCTCTAGCGCGTCTGCGCTCGGGTCGTGCCCGCAAGCGCGAAGATGAAGCTGTAGCAGAGGACGAAGTTGTAGCATAGTAGTACTGCGGGATATGATCTATACGCTTCAGACCTGTCAGGATATGCAACCCCTGACAGGTCTGGATTTACCTTTAGACTGGGAGATAGCTATGTGGTCGATCACAGGGAAGCGGCTGCCGGTGCGGACCTGGCTGGAGGGAGGCTGGGTGGTGCTGCTCATCGCACTGGTATTTGCCGGTCCTATTACCTGGTTGGTACGAGAATGGGGTGATAATCCCTATTATGGGCATGGCCCCCTGGTGCCGCTGGTCTCACTCGTGCTGGTGGCGTTGGTCTGGCCCCATCTGGGCAGCCTACTGAGACGAAATTCCCAGCGCTCTTCTTTGCCGGTGCGGCCTGCTGGCCTGCCGGTGACGCTGCCCTGGGGATTCATCCTGGTGGCGACCGGGTTGGGGTTACGACTGCTGGGAACTGCCACTGAATCCGATTTCCTGGGAGCTTTGGCGCTCTTACTGGTGCTGGCAGGGATTGGGCGCTGGTGGTTGGGGCGGGAGGGGATGCGGCTAGTGGCTTTCCCCCTGGCTTACCTGGCTTTTGCCATCCCTTTGCCCTTTATGGACGACATCGGCTTCTATTTCCAGCGCCTGAGTACGGCGGCTACCACCGTGTTGCTGAAATTGGGCGGCGTGCCGGCGAGTTACCAGGGGGCCGAAGTAAGCCTGCCGTCTGCCTCTTTTGTGGTGGGGGTGCAATGTAGTGGCCTCTACTCCACCGTCACGCTGACCGCCCTGGGGCTGCTTTACGTCTACATGTTGAATCTCCGCTCCTGGCCGCGCCGCTTATTATTGATTGCAGTTATTCCCCTGGTAACCGTTACTGCCAATGTTTTTCGGCTGGGTTCACTGTTGACCATCGCGTATTGGCAAAATGCGGATGTGGCTATGCGCTATTACCATGCTCTAGGCGATGTGGTCTTCTGGTTCCTGGCTATGGCGCTGTTGTTTGTCATTGGGAAAGGATTAGAATGGACGCAACCACGCGGCGGCTCTTGATCCTCAGCGGGCTCCTGCTGGCTACTCTGGCCGCCCTTATCTCCCAGGGGCGTCTGCTGCCGGATCTGTCTTCCGCCAAGGCGCTTGACCCGGCGCGCTTTACCCTGGACCGGGGCGGCATCATCAGATTTAACAACGGCAAGGTGGACGTCAGGTCGGCTTTCATCTATAACCTGGCAGACGGTCCGGCCCAGCTTCCCCGCCAGATAGGGCGCTGGGAAGGGGTGGACTTTCCGCTGAACCTGGAAGCCTATACCTCGGTCTCACCGGAATTGATGATTAACCGCGCTTATCGCAATTCGCGCGGCGAAAATGTAAGCTTCACCATTATCGGCAGCGATACTTCCCGCAAACTACACCGCCCCGAGATCTGTTACCGCGCGGGGGGGTGGACGGTGACAGAGTTGCCGGTGCATACCATTTCGCTGGATAACGGGCAGATCGCCATTAACCAATTCATCGCCCGTAACGATGCGCTGAGCGACAACCGGCTGGTATTCAGTTGGTATCTTTGGCGCGATGACCGGCGCCGCATTGAAGATGGCGCGTACGTCATGCATGTGACTTCCTCTCTGACCAGCCAAACTCAAGAAGAAGCGGTGGCCTCTATGGACAGCTTCATCCGCCAGATTCTCCCCGGTGCGACGTCCTCAAATAAGCTGGCGCTGCAACTACCCTGGCCCTTTGCAAATTGATGAGGAAGCGTACCACACATGCGTACCGCTAGAGAAAATCCTCCCCCTGCCCGGTTGACCCTGCCAGCCCTGCTAGATATGCGCGGCATGCTGGTGTCCCTCTACGGCTATGCCTGCCGTCACGGCCACAGCGCGGCTATCGGTATACTATTGTTGGCCGGCGCGGTGGGGGTATGGGTTTCGCCCCATCAGGCCGCCAGCGCCTTTCGTTTCGTCATTTTCCTGCTGGGGATCTTGATCTATGTGGTAGTGGTAAAGTTTACCACCTCGCTGCGGCGATTTTGGCTGGGGTTGGGTTGCCTGGCGGTGGCCGGCTTGGCGGTGGCGCTCCTCTCCCTCGTCGGATCCAAGTGGATGGACCACAAATTTCCACTGCTCTCCGGCGCTGTTAATTGGATGCCACAGCTACCCAATGCCTGGCTTATTTGGCTGGGGGCCCGCGATCGGATCCATCCCAATGAGGCTAGTGGTGTATTGATCTTGGTGCTCCCGCCATTGGTGGGGCTGTGGTTATGGTTGGTACAGCGGGATTACAACACCCGATATGATGCGTCTGGCGTCCGTCCTTCGCAGCACTTTTTGCCACGTGCCTTACTCTGGCTAACCCTGGCAGCGACGATCGTAATTTCCCTCTACCTGGGATTGAGCCTGGCGCGTGGTGCGCTGGTGGCACTCTTTATATCTCTACTTTGGCTGCTATTTCAACGGGGGCGGTGGCTGGGATTTACCGCACTGCTGGTTAGTCTGACAGCTATAGCTGGGGCGCTGTTACTGCTGCCCCCTACTACGATCCAAGCCTTGACCAGCTCTGATTTGCTCACGCCGCAATGGTATCCAACCCCCACGCGGTTTGAGATTTGGCGCGAAGGCTGGGGGTTGCTACAAGCTTCCCCCTGGACTGGCATAGGATTAAGCGCCTTTTACGATATCTTCCGCGATATGCATCCCTGGCTAAAGACAGCTATGATCTATGGCGTGCCCGAAGTACCGCATGCCCACAACATCTACCTGCAGGCTGGCTTGGACCTGGGGGTTTTCGGCGCAGTGGCCTACCTGGCGTTGCTGGTACATGCTGCGCTGGCTGCCTTCCGCGCCGGGCGCAGATGTGGCACCGGTCCTGCCGCCGGAGCCGCCTATGGTCTCACCGCGGGATTACTGGCGTTTAGCCTCTACGGCTTGTTTGATGCGATTACGGTGGCTTCGCGCCCCATTGCCGTCATTTGGCTGGTGGCAGGCCTGGGAGTGGCTATCGAAAGGGTGACCGTCCAACCAGGTTGGGCATGTTTCAGAAAAGCTGGAGTGGAAATAACCGGGGATGGGAGCTGAAGACGGCAGCGCGCTTAATTGCTCTTCTCGGAGCTGGGGCCAACCGGTTGGGTGGCAGGTCCGGCCTGGCGGGTAGGTTCCATCAGATCGGTGGAGAGCGCCACCAAGGCGAAGACCCACACCAGGATCAGGCCAAATAAAAGCCCGTAAAACCAGGGTTGACCCAGCAAGCCCGGCTTATCCGCTGCCAGGCGCTCCAGTAACGATAGGTTGGCCGGCAGCGGCTCACGCCGCGCCGCCAGAGGAGTGGTTTCTACACCTTGTGCTTGCCATGCAGCCAATCCCTGGTGGCCTGCTATAGGCAGAGCCTGGGCAGTGCGCGGGCCGCCGGTCCAGAGTCCCAGGATGATAACGCATCCCAATAGACAGGTGATAAAATAATGAGGTCGTCGCCTCAGCAGCCGGTGTAATCTCATGGCGCCTCTTATTAAGCCACCTCGAGGTACACGACGGCCCGGTTGATAGGTATAATTACTTGTGTGCCTCCTGAGCCGTAGATCTGGGAAATGCCATACTGGTTGGTCACCCGCACCCGGCCTGTCCAGGCAGCCCCCGAGACTCCTAGAGTATTCGCAGTTACCGTCATGGAAAGATCGACCTCCTGCGTGTCCTTGATGCGCTGGCCGTTATCCGCCCAAACCACCAGGCGTCTCTGGCCGCCCGGCACAATAAAGCGGAAGGCCTGGATCCTGGGGTCGCCGGTAATATCCGTATCCAACTGCTGATCAAAATTCATCCCTTGTAATTGTCGAATAGCGACCTGGGCAGCGGTGAAAGCCGGACGCTGATCATTAAAACTGGTACCGAAGAGCCCATAACGCAGCTCATCGGGCCGATCTATCGCGGTGTACCAGATCACCACCGGGAATTCGGCGGCTTTACTTTGCGTAAAGACGCGAGCCAGGTGGCGGGCCTGGGCTTCCAGGTCTTCCGCGGTGGCGCTTCCTGGGTTGTTGCCGATCTGTAAGCCGGCTTCCGAGACGATCAGCGGCTTCTGTAATCCATAGCGGGTCAGGAGATTATCCACGGCGCTGGCTTTACCCAATAAGCCCTGGTAGTAGGGCAGAGTCCCATCCCAATTACGCCGGAAAGCATCATATTGGTGGAAGGCCATCACATCAAAATAGAAATTATGGGTTGCCGCAGCAGGATCACGGGAGAGGGCTCCGAGCACCTGGTCGGTGAAGGTCATATTGAAGTGACTACCGGTAAATGTGTCGTAGGCAATCGAGCCGAAGACCAACTGGACCTGGGGCGCAGCGGCTTTGACCGCCGGATAGACGGCTTGCAGCATGGTGGCATACTCTTCCGGGTCGGGTGTGCCGTTCTGGTTAACGTCGCCACCCCAGCAGCCGCCAGGGGCTGGTGAGCGATCATAATCCGGCTCATTCCACAATTCATAATAACGTACCGGCTGGCGCAGCTCCGGGAAATCGTTATAGCCGTCGCCGTCGTACCGTTGCGCCAGGGCGGTCATGAAGGCCGCAAAACGGCTGGGCGGCACTTTGTCGATGGGACCGCATGGGATAGATGCAGCCCAATCCGGCGGATCTTGTACAGTAAAATACGGTTGCAGCCCGGCAGCCTGGGCCTGGCGCACCAAATCGTCTACTGAGGCCCAGTTGTAACTGGGTGGATTGCTGTTCGAGCTCTCAATATAGCGCCAGCCGATATAGAGGCGTACCCAGGACATGCCGATATTGGCAAAGCGCTGGCGGGCTGTCCCGTTGTAAATCTCTTCAAACATCTGTACGCCGAAGGGTAAATCGCTCGCCGGTACCGGGATTGTGGTCGCTGTAGCGGCAGGCGCGGTGGGCGTGCGGGTAGAAGTGGCAGTATTCGTGGAGGGGCGGGGCGTAGAAGTTGGGGAAGGAGAGGTGGGAAGCGCCGTCCAGCTCGGCGTCGCGGTCGCGGTAGCCGAAGCAAAAGGGATGAAGGTGGGTGATTTGGTGGGCGTCGGCGAAGATGGCGGCGTCGGAACGCTTGTAGTCGTGGTGGATGTAGCGCCGGCTAAAGTTGATGTCGGTGTAGCGGTGGTCGCCGTGGCGCTGGCCGATGAGGCGGGTTGTGTGGCAGTTATGGTAACTACTGCGGTGGTGGTTGCTGTGCCATTGGTTACCGTGGCTGTATCCGACCCGGGCGCGGTGGCGGAAGTAGAGGCGGTGGCCGATGTACCTGCTGGCGGAGTCGTGGTGGGCGTGGGGTTGGGGTGGATGGGCGTAGCGGTGATGCTGTTGCCGTTGTCTCCTGGATAGGCGCGCAATCCGACCCAGGGTATCCGCACCTGGGGGGTGACATTCGTGATGGTAGCAGCCAGGCTGCGCGGTTGGATCAATAAAACCCCCACCACGGCGCCTAAAAAGAGCAACACAATGGCGCTGCCCAACAAAATACGGGATCTCGGTGATCTCTCTAGTATTGAGAGCAGTACACTGAAGCGTGCTTTGAAAAAAGGTCTGTTAAATAGACTTCTCATCCCATCCAATACCACATAACGAAAAAGGTGGTAAAGATCGTCAGCAGCCCCAGGGAAATGAGCGCCAGGCCCCGATCATCTACCCGCCGTTTTTCAAAATTATCGGCTAATACTATTACGATTGGAAAGAAAAGCAAACTGTGCCTGTAGACAGTTGAGAAAGGGCGCAGGGCATCGACCCAGCAGAGTAACGCCAGCCATACGACCAGCAGGTATATAGCGTAGGGTCGCCAGGCATGTCGCCAGACCCAAGGCACGGCGGCGCCTAAAGCCAACACCATGCCCAACTCCAAGATACTGCGCACCCACTGTACCGGCGCCGCGGGTGTGAGGGCCATCACGATACCGCGCAACAGCCCTTCCCACGGTGGCACAAAACGCCAGGCCCAGACCTGTTGCGCGGCAACCGGAAAGACGAAGGTATTCTGGCCGCCTGCCGCAGTTGTGCCATCCCCTGCTCCGTTGAGAAATATATAGCGGTAGAGCATCCAGGTCAGGGTAGCTACGGGAATAAGGCAGAGCCAGAGAAAGGCTGGATTTCTTATGAAATCCACTACCCCCCCTGGTAGGTGAGAAAACGGGCTGCCTCGTTTCTGGAGGAAGATGGTATTTTCCTGCTCCCTTCCGCCGATTTGGCGGGCGCTCGTTTGGCGGCGTTGATATACCATCTTCTGCCAGGCCCACCATGCTAAGGGCACTATGACTAGCACTCCCGGTAGTTTGGTAAGTCCTGCCAGGGCGCCCCAGGTAGCTGCCAGCGCCCACTTTTCGTGCTGTCCATACCAAAAAGCAGCGCATAAACACAGGATCAGCAGCGATTCGGTATAGGGTGCGAAAAGAAAAAATGCCGCCGGACTGAGCGCCAACAGCCGGACTGCCCGGCGTGCTGCCCTGGCATTAGATTCCCGCCGGGCCAGGCGGTATAAAAACGCCAGGGCGCCGATAAGGCATACATTGGAGACGATCAAGGCCGCCAGGAGATACTTGTCCCCATCCGCGCCGGGCAGCAGCCTGCCCGCGAGGGCGACCAGTAATGGGTACAGCGGATGCAGGTTGGCGCTGCCATCTCCCGGCAAGTAGCCATATTGGGCGATGTGGGTATACCACAAGGCATCCCAGCGCTGCCAGGGGGAGAGTAGGAAGGTGAATATCCCACCGAGGGTTCCGCTGACATCGGCGCCAATGGGACTCTGTCCCAGGTAATAATGGGCTACGGTAGCCGGGTCCGGTGCGAAGCCGGTAAACCACAGGATTGCGCCGCCTAAGAGGCTGAGATACAACCGTAGTGCGATAAATACGGTCAGTGCCCAGGAAATAGCTGGTCTCCAGAGGTCGCGGCCTGTCTGCGTGGTACCGTTGCTTGCCTGGTTGTTTACCGGAGATAATGTCGGCGGGTTAACCATAGAGTCCAGGGAACACCACACCGAAGAGCACGGCAATATCCCAGATAAAAAGCGTCAGCAGCACCGGTGCAATCGCTATGGTGCGCCAGCGCGGCGGAATCCAGTCGCGCCACCCCAATACAAGCAACAGGCTAATCGGGATCACGGCGGCAAAAAGGTAGCGCCCTTGTGGTACAAATACGACCCATATCGTGTTAGCATTGGCTACCGCTGCGTTGGCTATATTCAGCCCAAGAGAGAAGGCGATCGCTATCAGGCTAAATGCCACCAGGGCAGGGTTAATTTTATCCTCGGGTGCGGTGCGCCACAAACTACCTACCAGACCAATCAGGGCTACGGCGCATAAGAGGCCGGGGAAAGCATACCAGAGAGGAGGCAGGTTAATATTGAGCCAGCCGAAACGCCCCCAGAAACCCTCGAAGGGCGCCACGAGATAGCGCCCGGGATGCAAGAATAGCTCACCGGCGAGGGCATCCCCGCCGATGCTTTGACTGAGATCTTGCAAGAAACCGCTTTGCCATAATAAAAAGAAGCCGATGACCCCACCGGTAGCCACGGGCAGTAACGCGCGTTTTAAGGTCGGCTGCTGCAGCCAGCGCCGGGGCCAAAAGCGCCATGCCAGAGCCAGGACGACCGCCGGAACCAGGAAGACCGTGGTTCGCTTCGTGGCTATGGCGATAATTAGCGCCAGTAAGAGCGTCAAAATATCGGGCAGCTTGACGCTCCTGGCTACCAGGAGCCTGGCGGTCAGGAAGAAGACCAGCGCCGCCAGGAACTCTGCCATAACGTCGCTGTTGACGATAGCACTCATATAGGCATGGGTGGGGAGCAGCGCAATAAAAGTCGGGACGATGAAGGCGGAAAAACGGTCCCAGGGGCGCAGCGTGATGACCGTCAGATATGCCAGCAAAATCACACCGGTACTGAACAGCACTGAAAGCAGGCGGGCCAGGTAGAGTTGGGTGGTCACATCGTTAGTCGGAAAGAGATGTAACCAGGCGGCTGTCACCAGGTAATAGGTCGGCGGCTGATTGAGGAGGTGGGCCAGGTTGGCCTCGCCGGGCTGATACTCGCCGGGGTACCAGATCTCCTCAAAGCGGCGTGGTAGGCTGCCGTTGGTGGGTAGGCGCGGGTTGACGAAGCGACCCAGGCGCCAGAATTGGTAGCGATCCATAGAGGTGATGATGGCCCCTTCCAGGGGGAGGGAGATGTCGGCTTCCGTGACCGGGCGGCCGGTATCGTAGACCAGGCGCACATGCTCAAAATGGCGCGGCTCATCCGGCGCTTGCCAGGGCAGCGCCGCCGCAGCATATAGCAGCCCGTGGCTGAAGGCCAGCAGCCCCAGTAGGATGCCGGCCAGAAGGCGTTCGCCCCATATCGTAGGTGGGGCGTGACGCCACCAATACGCCAGGTAGGAACGTTTCAATAGGAACCCTTGCCGTTGAGCACGATAGGGATGGTCTGTAGCAAGATTTTGAGATCCAGCCATAAGGAATAATGCTCCATATAGGAGAGTTCCAGGCGCACCCGCTCTTCCAGGGACAGGTCGGCCCGCCCACTAATTTGCATCGCGCCGGTGAGGCCGGGCCGCACCAGCAAGCGCTGTTTATGCCAGGGAGAGTAGCGCCGCGCTATTTGTACGTCTTCCGGCCTGGGTCCTACCAGGCTCATTTCCCCGCGTAGCACATTGATCAATTGGGGTAACTCATCCAAGCTGTAACGTCGCAGCCAGCGACCAACTCTGGTAATACGCGGATCATGCTGTAACTTAAAAACCGGTTCCGGTAGATTCTCCAGGTCGATCAGTTGCTGCAACATCGCCTCAGCATCTATCTGCATCGTCCGAAATTTGAGCATGTGGAAGGAATTGCCGTATTTACCGGCGCGGCGTTGGATGAAGAGCACCGGGCCAGGGGAGTCCAGTTTAATCAGAATGGCGATGATCAACAGGCAGGGGGAAAACAGTACCAGGCCCAGGGAAGCGCCTACCAGGTCCATGCCCCGTTTCCAAAGGGTATTCCAGCCGCGGATGGGTGGCTGCTGCGAGTTGTAAATGGGTTGTGGCCCTGGTTCTGCCCTGCTGAGGCCGGCGTCAGAACGGTTGGCGTCAGAGCGCCCGGCCTTAGCACGTTGGCCGTTTCCGCCTGCCAGGTCCAGGTGCTGCAAGTCGTGGCCCAAATCGGGTATGATCCGTACCTGGACAGGTTGGCCCTGCAAATCCATAACTAAGTCCGGCGCGTTCCACAGCGGGGAACCCTGTCCGTCTGCGGCAGGCGTCCCAGACCCCCGCTGCGTCGTGGTCACAATAATTTCGTCTACCTGGTGTTCCATGACGAGCTGCCCAATTTCGGCGAAAGTCCCCAGCACGGTGCCGGGGATTTGTGGCGCAAAGTTGGCTACATTGCCTTCTATAAATCCCACCAGGTGATACTCCGGGTGGTTGGCCAGCCAGTCAACTACTGCGCCCCGCTGCTCGCCGGCTCCCACCAGCAGCACCCGCTTCTGGGCCGCGCCTCCCCGGTGCAAGAGGTAGGATGCTATGGCTCGGATGGCCCCAAGTCCGGCCATATCGAAGAGATAGAAATAGAAGAAGAGCAGGCGGGAGAAGTTCAGGATCTTCAACAGGTAGATGAGGCTGGAAAAGGTCAAGAGCGCAAAGGTCACGGCGCGCGCCGTATACTGCAAATCTGAAGCCAGGGAGAGGCGGTTGGCCGGTTGGTAAACACCCAGGATGAGGAAGACGCTCAACCATACCAGGCCGACCACCAACCAAATCTGGGGGGTCAGGTATTGGGTGCCGGCCAGTCCCTGGGGTTCTCGATCCAGCGGGATTCCGAGGGGCACAATGCTGCGGGCGGTATCGGCCAGGAGCAAAGCTATGCCCGTCCAGGCCATATCCAGCAGCACCTGGTGCCAGGGTGCCAGGCGACGGCCAGGTTTCACGGCTGACCTCGGCGCATACCGGCTCCAGCCAGGCGGGAATAGAGTTGTGCCATCTCCGCTACCATCTTTTCCTCGGAAAAATGGGTTGCCACCCATTGCGGCCCGGTGGTTGCAAGCTGCCGTAACCGGGGTAGATCTGCCACAAATTCCTTGATACCATTACTCAGTGCCGCTATATCGCCGGCCGGGACTAGCCTGACCCCCAGGCCGGCAGGCCCGGGCGGTGCGTCCTTTTGGGCGATTGAGACGGCGAATCCGTCTCCAGGGTTAGCGGGCGGATGTTCCACCACCAGGCGATTCCCGGCTACATCGCTGGCAATGATGGGTCGGGCAGCCGCCAGGGCTTCCAACAAACTATAGGACATGCCCTCCCACCGCGAAGGCAGCACATAGATATCCATGGTATGTAGCCAGGGTGTGATGGGCGCCTGGTGTCCCACAAACCGGCAGCGGGCGGCCAGGCCCAGGTCCTGTACCTGTCGCTCCAGCGATGCGCGCGCCGGCCCATCTCCAATGACCAGCAGATGAGCGGTCGGGCACTCTGTCTGGACGGCGGCGAAAGCCTCTACCAGCAGGTCGATCCCTTTTTGCGGCACCAGCCGGCCGGATGTGCCCAGGATTGTAGCATTATCGGGCCAGTTAAGCGAATGGCGCCGCGCGCCGGCCGCCTGGTTGGCAGGGGGCAGATAATCCTGCGGGCGAATACCGTTGGCGATCCAGGCGCTGCGCTCCCAGGGCACAATACCCAGGCCCACCGCGATTTCCTGCTCATGGGGCGACACAGCCAGCAGCATATTGCTGTAACGTCCCAGTATCTGCTCGGCTGCCAGCAGTAGGCGGCGCTGGGGGCCGCGCGCATCTAGAAAGGCAAAACCGTGCGGGGTATATACCAACAGAGGGCGGCGCGATGGCGGCAAGCAGGCCAGGGCCAGCCGGCTGACCAGCCCGGCCTTGGAGCTGTGAGCGTGGAGCAGGTCCACCGGCTGGCGCAGCAGAAAGCGCGCCAGCCGCCCGGCGCACACCATATCCCCCAATGGTTGGATTTTCCTTTGTAGCGGGAGAATGAAGGCCGGAATTCCCAGGCGGGTGATGGCGCAGAGAAAGTGGTTGTCGCCATGAGCGGCGGAGCGGTGCGCCGGGCAGACCACCGAGAGCTGAAATTGCTGCCGGTCCAGTCCCGCGAGCAGGCTAAGCACATGGCGCCCCGTCCCCGCCGTGGTAGCCTCAACCACATACAGCAGCCGCAGCGGCGTAGGGGCAGCCCTATGTGGCTGCCCTGCCCTATGTGGCTGCCCTGCCCTATGTGGCTGCCCTGCCCTATGTGGCTGCCCTGCCCTATGTGGCTGCCCTGCCCCGCTGGCATAAACGCTTGCGGAAAATTCTTCTTTATAGGTGTCTTCCATGCGGCAGATTCCTATTCCTCGCTGGCGGTAAGCCAGGATTGGCGGCGGTAGAATTGCGCGCTCCAGCGCAGCAAAATCAGCCATAGCGCCAGCATCGGCATAACCATGAAGACTAAGGTTGTGGCAGGTGTATCTTTGCCAGGCAAGGCGGGAATCAGCCGGGCGGCCAGCGGGAAAGCCAGGTACCAGATACCCAGGAAAAGGGTGGTCACCATAGTGTAGCGCCGTAAAAATACCCCTTCACCACTGAGAGCCAGAAAGGGCAGCGCCCAGATGAGATACTGTACGCCGAAGCCCGGCGCTACCACATAGAGCAATAAGGTAAATGCCAGGCCAGCGCGCGGCCACTGGGAGGGAAGCCAGGGACGGTAGAGCAGACCGGCGGCGGCTAGAGGAATTAGGGCGATCCAGCGCCAACCGGCTGCCACGATTTCCGCCGCTGCTGTGCCCGATCCCCCCGCCAGGTATGCCAGGGCGTAAGCGATACCGGGGATCCCCCAGGCGCCTACCAGGGGGGTATACCCAATCACCCGGCCGGCGACGGCCGGTAAATCCTGCCAGAAGGGCAGCAAAATCAAGACCAGGGGCAGCAGAAAACCAGCCAGCAGACCCCTGGCCCAGGCGCCGGGCCGGACGAGGTTGCGCCAGATGGGCGCGGAGAGAGCGGTACCGGGAGCGCTGAACCAGAAAAGCAGTAGCCAAAGAGCGGGCCAGGTCTTCTCGGCCGTAGCCAAACCCAAAATGAGGCCGCAGCCGAGACCTAGCAGCAGCGGCGGCGTAGGGGCAGCCCCCTGTGCCTGACCTGGTTGTGACGTGCTCCCGATATGCCGCCAGGATACCGGCACGAGTGCCCAGGCGCCTAAGAGCAGCGCCAGGGGAATGGCATCGAATTGGCCATGATAAGCGGTGATAACGAGCGCAGTGGGATTCAAGGCGTAGCTTAGGGCCAGGCGCCAGGCGGCTGGGATGGATAGGCTGCGGCAGTAGGCCAGGCGATATATCAGGAGACTGATGGCGCCATCGGCGATGATAGCTGGTATTTTGATCAAGGCGGTAAAGGGCAGGCCGGTGCCCTGGGCCAGGCGCCAGATGCCCCACTCCAGGTAGAGATGCAAGGGAAGATAAGGGTAGAGATAGGGATCACTCAGTTGGTAGGGACTGGTACCCTCATCCAGCGAGCGCCCCACGATCTCATAGGCGGCCAGGTCATACTGCGCGCCGCTTTGTAGCAGAAAAGCGGGTAGCAGGCGGATGAGCAGGGCGATAAGGAGCAAAAGCCATGCGCCGGAGTGGGAGCGGCTCTGCCAGCCCGGCGCGGCGTTCCAGCAGAGCACGGGGCGTTTACCGGTTTCGCTATACCAGAGCAGACCTACCAATCCTAACCAGGCTGCAGCCAATAGGGCGGCCAATGGGGCGGTGTTCATGAGCGCTGGAAAGCTGCCCGGGTGCTGAACGCCAGGCTCACCACCCCCAGCAAGGCCGGTAGGATAAAGAGGGCGGTATGTAGTAAGATGCCAAAGGCCAGTCCATCGGCCTGGGCTACGCCGAACCAGCCGAGGGTCACAACTGCCAGATAGTGGAAGACGCCGAAGCTGCCGGGAGTAGCGGGGATACGCGCTCCGGCTTGTAAAACGACCAGCAGGGTGAGGACGGGTATCCACCCGGCGTTCAGGTGCAGCGCACGTAACAGGCAGTAGTTTAACGCAGCGGTACAGCCCCATACGACCAGGGACCATCCCAGTAATCCCGGCCAGGCCCGCGGCGCCGGCCAGGTCTGGCCGAGGAGCGACCACTGGCGCAGCAGGTAGGCCGCCAGGCGTTCAACGA
Organism: Chloroflexota bacterium; assembly: GCA_009692745.1. GTDB lineage: Bacteria > Chloroflexota > Anaerolineae > Epilineales > SHYO01 > SHYO01. Next base: position 4,797 of record SHYO01000005.1, on the reverse strand, counting down.
ACGGAGCACGGTGTGCCAGATGCACGACATAGGCCGGCAGGAGAAGGGTATCACCGGGTCCGGTTGGTTTCGCTATTCCCAGGCCGCTGCCGGATGCGACACGACCTTTCCTGGCCTGGATTGCCAGGCTCGCTCCCAGGACCATCACTGCCAGCACGACCACCAACGGTAGCAGGCTGCCGGGTGGCAGCAGCAGGGTATAAGCTGGATTGATCGCCAGTAAAACCAGGGCCACCAGCAGCAGGGTGATGCCTTCCAGCAGCTTCTCAACCAGCACGGTGCCTAACACAAAGGCCAGGGTACGGGATTCGCGCAGGCGTAGAAAGGCGGCGCGGGCCAGCGGGCCCGCTTTTCCGGGGAGTATTAAATTGAAGAGTTGCGCTACCCATAGGCCCGCCAGCAGTGGCAGCAAAGGCGGGGCGGAGAAGCCTGGCCCGGGGGCCTGGAACAGGGCGCGCCACCGCCAGGCAGTCGCCAGGTAGACGGCCGCGGTGGCCAGCCAGGCCAGCGCCAGCCAGAAAGGGTCTGCCGCGAGCAGCGCCGTTTTGAGCGTCTGCGGATCGACTTGGGATACGGCCAGCCAGGTAAAAAGCAGGGCCAGCCCGATGCCTACCAGGCCGGAGAGCGCGCGTAGCAGGAAGGTGGGCTGCCGCAGCAATATGGCGGCGGTTAATTTCCCCTTTATATTGCCGAATTTGATGTGTGAGCGCATAAATGCCTGGCCCAACCGGGTTGGGCGCCCCATATCGTAGGTGGGGCACTCATCTTCTGTGGCAGGCAGCAGGAGCTGGGCTGCGTATAAAATCAACCAGGGCTCTATTTCAAAACGGTACCGGGTGATGACATTGTACGCCACGTATACCCCCGTCAGGTAAGCCAAGCTCAGCAGCGCCATGCCGCCCCAGGAATCCCAAAAGGCGGTGCGCCAGGGTCGCATGCGCAGCATACCCAGCAGCGCCAGCAGCAGTAAGAGGATATATTGCACCTGGTAGGGTAAAATCCAGCTCTCCGCATAGTAGGGACTGGCGGCGCCTGGGGTGGGGCTGCTGCGGCCCAGGTTGGGGCGAAATCCCCATAAGCTGGCAAACTTGCGCCAGGTCAGGGCCAGCCACTCCGCCGGATGCTCCCTGGCCCAGGCTGCTCCGGCTTGCCACAGGGATCGATCCAGCGCGACTTCGTCGAGCTGTGCCACCAAGGGGGCAACAGAATGGGGCAGGGGATAGGGCCGGATTTCCTGGATGCTGTCTCCTGTAGCGGGGGCGCCCAGGTTAGGATCATACTGTTTTCCGGCATAGGCGTTCAGGCGAGTAGTATATACATCCAGCGCCGAGCCGGTGGTAAAGGGATTATTGCCGTTCCAGAAAGTGTGGCCGGCGCTGGTGGTGAGGGGCACCAGGGCGTGCAGCGCCAGAGTATTGCGCAGGCTCCAGGGGAAAATGACGGCAGCGCAGGCCAGCAAACTGAGGCCGATAGCGCGCCACTGGATCTGGGGGCGGGTGCGCCAGGCCCACCATAAGGCGCCCATGCCGGCCAACCCTGCCATAGAGGAACGGGAGAGGGCCAGCAGCCCCACCAGTACCCCGGCCAGGATGGCCCATCTCAGGTGCGCTGGTCCGCTGGTAAAGCGGTGCCAGGACCACAGCCAGGCCAGCAGCAGCGTGGCGTGTAGTGTGGTAGAGAAAGGGCGGCTGCTCATGATGAGCAGCGGAGGGTAGAGGGCCAGAGCCGCGCCGGTGAGCAGGGCCAACCAGGAGCCTTTACCGCACAGGCGGCTGGCCAGGTCGTACCCAATCACCGCCAGGATGCCGCCCAGTAGCGCATGCACCATCAGCAAGGCAGCGGCGGGAGCGGACGTGGCTAAGGCGCCCGCCAACACCCACGTATAGAGCGGTGGCATATAGGCAATGAGGGCGGCGGCGGGGCGATAGCCGTAGAAGTCGAAGGTATAGCCCAAGCCGTGGACCAGGTTCCAGGCGATAGCGCCCGACTCAGACCCGCTCACCAGGTCGGTCATACCCAGCAGCCAGCCCAACACCAGGCGCGCTACCACTGCCAGCAAGAAAAGGCCGGCAGCCCGAAATTTGTCATTCCCGATAAGCTTCATCGGTTCATTATATGGAGTTGGGAGGAGGGTGACAAGGTGACTTCTTAACCAGGTTGGGTAGGTGAGGGGGTGAAGTTTTAGGTGATCTCATGCTCCTATTTGTATTGCAGCCCAACAGACCGAATAGAATTCGGCGTTGGAGGGCTGATAGCCGGGTGTCCACCTACGTGGACACGATATTTTCGTGATAAATGGTCACCTTGTCACCCCCTCACCCCCTCTCTAGCTCTATCAGGGTGATCTCTGGACGGCAATTAAAGCGGACCGGTGGGCTGATGACGCCGATGCCCCGATTTACATAAACTGGAGTGTGAGGGCCGTAAACCAGTCCCCCGGCAAACTTCTGGCCCATGCAGGAGGGCAGGAAGGGCGGTCCGATGATGGGCAACCGCACCTGCCCGCCGTGGGTGTGGCCGCACAGGGCCAGATCGATTCGCCCGGCAGGCAGCATCTCGGTGAAAAGCATCTCGGTGAAATCGGGATTGTGGACCAGCAGTATCCGGCTCTCCTGGGGAGGAATGCCCAGTAGTAGTTCGGCCAGCTTCGCGGCCTTATCTAGCCACCGCGACCGAAAAGCTTTGAAGGAATGGGACAGAAACCCGGTATCCTCTATGCCCAACAGCCATAGCTGGGCTGTACCTATCTGGATGGCCTGGCGGGCATCGCGCAGCACGACGATGCCCGCATCTGATAAGTTGCCGGCGATCTCGTCGGGATCAGTCCAGATGTCATGGTTACCTAAGACTGCGTAGAGGCCGTAGGGAGCGCGGAGCGCTGCTAGCTCCTGTGCACACGCTTTGCTAAAACTGGCGGACCGGGATACAAAGTCACCGGTGAGCACCATCAAATCGGCTCCGAGGCTATTGGCGATGGCGACGCTGTGGCGGATCTCGGCCGCATCTACGTAGGGTCCGGCATGGAGATCGCTGAGTTGGGCAATCTTAAACCCTCTGAGAGCGGCCGGTAGATGTGCCAGGTGGATGTAAGGTCGGGTAACTTCGATCCAGCCCGGTTCGATTTTGGTAGTGTACAGCCCTCCCGCCAGCGCTCCGAGACCCAGTCTCAGGAAGGCGCGACGGGAGATGCTAAATTGCGTGGGGAGGGGATGACGATTGGATGCCATTGGCTCGCTTAGGATACGGATATAGAAACCAGACCAGCGATGCAAACGGGTTAATTACTTCCACTATGCTGGGTCTGTATTTATCCGACGTCCTGGCCGGCCATTTGGTTGCATTTTAGCCCTCCGCTGCTGGTTCAATTTCCCCCCTCGGTTCAGCCATTGGTGCTGTGGCAGAGGGGGTCTGGGTGGACCGGCGCAGGTATAGGATAATGCCCAGGTTGATGAGCGCTATGACCAACAGGAGTTCCTCGATAGGCCAGACATCCCAGCCGCTCCCCTGCAAATAGACGGCGACGCCATCGATTGCAGCGTGCCAGAGCAGGGCCAGCAGGTAAAAGAGCACGTTGCGGTGCAGGAAGGTCAGCAGCACGATGAGCGAAAGGGCGATGTGTAGCGTGATGGCCCCCAGGCGCTCAATAGCTCCGGCCAGCGGCAGATGCATGCTGAGAGTACTCAGCCGGGAGAAGCCCAATAGGCAGCTATCTGCTGGCCGGGTCGGCATTGCGCAGCACCAACATATTGATGAAGGTAATCAGCTCCAGCTCGCCGATGATGGCGCTCTCGGTGCCGTCGTGACCGATACCCAACGTCAGGGCTGCTTGCCAGGAACGGGCCCGTGCTTTTAAGGCCGCGAAGCCAATCAAGCGGGCCGTCTCCTCGCAAATGCCCGCCGAGAGGCCCAGGATAACGGCGTTCTGCAGCAGGCCCGCTTGATTCCCCAATATCCCCGCCTGTGCCAGCAGGCTATTGAGCGGGATATGGACTATCTGCGATCCTATAAAAGGACTAATGATCTATCCCATTCCGCCTGGCCAACACAAAGAATAGCACGATGATGATAGCTACCAACGGGATTATCAGCCAGAAGAAGGCCGAGAATGGGAATAGGAAGGCACCGTAGATAGTATACCAACTGGTATTCAGCAGCACAAACGCCAGCAATAAGTTGACCAGGCCCAATGTTGCCCCCGTATAAATCAAACCCTGTTGCGGATCGAGCCGCCAGGAGGACCCCAGCCGCTCGAAGGCAATCAATGGCTCGCGGGTAGCAACCAAGACGACGGCGCCATCCAGCAGCATAAACACCATCCCCATTCCCAGGAACGTCAGCAGGAATTGGCCGCGCGATTGCCAATCATCCGGCGCACCGCTCACGTTGAAATGGGAGGCCACGTGCTCCGCCGGGAGGAGGGGGTAAAGATAAGCTGCCAGGGCAGCCAGTACCACAAATCCAGCCAAAACCGGGGCCAGATACCCCCAGCGGAAGGGCACCGGCGCCAGTTCGCGCGATAGCGCTGTGCCCTGGGCCAGATCACGGGCATACCGGACGATCAATCCGATGGCGACGATGAGCGCCACGATCAAACCAATCGTCACCGCTATGACGCCGCTATCTTCGGACAGGCCCAATAGCTGTACCACTAGGCTAGTTTCTGGTGCGAAACGATGAAATGGAGCGTGAATAGAAGCTAAATCAGGGTTTTGCACCATCAGAATTAGTTAACTAAACATATTCTGTGGAGTGTATGCCACTCCCATACACTTCAACACTTCAACATCTGCACCTTGA
>SHYO01000150.1 GCA_009692745.1 Chloroflexota bacterium | reverse complement strand
TATAAGTGATACCGGCGCTCAGACTGCTAAAACTTGCCAGCTTTCTACTGTTTGCGTTCAGCATGGCGAGGCAAAACGGTACATTCCAACTCGTTTGGTGCTGGCACTACATATGACATCTCAGGGCTTGGTTCGATGGCGAACGAGGCCAATTTGTGTTTCAGCGACTTCGCTATAGCCAGTCGACAGGCTTAATCGAGACTGGCCAAACCTGCGCGGTCCACGCCGGGTCGAAATGGGATCTGCCAATCACCTGACTCGGCCCGGAAAATATAATTTTCTTCCCCCGCCATTTTAGTCACAACCCTGCGCCTTCCTTTGGGAGATATACGCTTGCCCTCGGCAGTCATCAGTGTAGCAGGAGAGTCTGGTTCAATTGGAAACGTATGATTCCTGGAAATGGAATGATCTATCTGGCCCAGTCCGGTTTGATTGATGAGCCATAGGTTTTCGGCTACAATTTTAATATCTTCTCCAATTTGTTGGCCCACGCTTATTTCATAGCGACAGATGAGAGGTGTACTGCCGTTCTTAGCATGAGCCAAATCCTGTGGCACCTCAATATTAACTGCTAATTCAAAGCGGTCACCATCCTGACCAAAAACAAGTTCTTCAAATCGTTTTGCACGCACCTGCAATACAGCCTTCTCTGGTCCATCTCGCACCAAGTCCCGGAGAAAATCGATGACATCCAGGAAAGTACTTTTACCACTACCGTTCGGCCCAACCATGACTTGAAAATCCCCAAGTGGTTGAGAGATATATTTCAGACAACGGTACTTCAGCGCCTCGACACGCCTGAACATACAGGATACCCCCTACCTTACCTAATGACCAATCAATACCGGTAGATTCATATTACTCGAATTAATCTCTGGCTCCAAATTTAATCCTCGGTTTTCTTAAAAGCCTTGATAAATTCTCTATCACATGGTATTAGTCATTGATGAAGTCGGCCTCTCTGCCGGTAAAGTTAGGTGAGATGATATGAGGTCAATAGACGTTTGGATTCGGCGTGTCATCGCTTTCGTGCGGTTAGGCCGCCCGCTCTTTCTGGCAGGTGGCTTCATCATGCACGGGTTAGGTGTGGTTATGGCGCTTTATGCTGGGGCGAACGTACACTTGCCAGCGTTGCTATGGGGGCAGGTAGCGATTACAGCCACCCAGTTGATGACCCACTATGGAAATGAATATTTTGACCTGGCGGCGGACCGCGCCAACCGTCATCCCACCCAATGGACCGGGGGCAGCCGGGTGCTGCCGCGGGGGTTGCTGCCTCCTCAAGCGGCCCTGGTAACAGCGCTCATCCTGGTGCTGATGGCGCTTGGCGCCGGGTGCATCCTGGCGATAGTGGTGGCGCCGGGTCCTCTGGCGCTGCCATTGGTAATGCTGGCATTGCTGCTGGCATGGGGCTATAGCGCGCCGCCGCTAAAGTTGCATTCGCGCGGGCTAGGGGAGCTGGATATCGCGCTGATTGTGCCGGGGTTGACGCCTTTACTGGGATTCTATCTACAGACAGGGAGGCTTGATCTGCTGCCCTTCCTGGCGATCGTGCCGCTGATATGCTTGCAGTTTGCTATGTCGCTGGTAATTGGGTTTCCAGATGCAGATGCAGATGCGCAGGTGGGAAAGGATTCGCTGATAGTGCGGCTGGGAGGTGAGCGAGCAGTGCGGTTGCACAACCTGGCTTTAGTGGCGGCTTATGCTTCCTTACCGCTGTTGGTAGTAGCGGGATTGCCGCCACTGGTAGGAGTGGCGGCGGGATTAGGGTTACCGGTGGCGCTATGGCAGATAGAGCGCATAGCCAGGGGCGCCTGGCGCCAGCCAGAGAAGTGGGATAGCCTGGCCTTCTGGGGGATCGGCTTGTTGTTTGGCACGGCAGCAGCAGAGGTGGCAGCGTTTCTATGGATCACAACCTTCTACCTTCCTGGAAGGTAAGTAGCTTCAGGTGGGAAGCGGCGGCAGGTGGCGCAGCTTCTCAGGGTTGACGATGATATGAATGCCCTGGATATGATCGCCGGATATATCCAACGTCAGGGCGGTGTTGGGCTCTCCTGCCAGGTAGCCGATGAAGCCCGGTTGGCCGTTAATCCAGACCAGGCGCGGCACAAAATCTGGCGGTAGCTTTTTGACGAGACCCAAGAGGAAGCGCGCCACCCGGTCCGCTCCGCAAATGGGGTTAAGGGCCACATTCACCTTACCACCGCCGTCAGACCAGAGGGTGATGTCGTTCGACAAAAGCGAAACGAATTCTGCCATGTCGCCCCCGGTAGCCGCCTGCATGAACTGTACCAGCAGGCGTTGCTGCTGCTCTGGGGAGGCACTATAGCGCGGTCGGTGGGAGGTCAGGTGTTGGTGGGCGCGGCGCACCATCTGGCGACAATTGGCTTCACTCTTGCCGACGATGGCGCTAATCTCGCCATACTCATATTCGAAGACTTCGCGCAAGAGGAAGACCGCCCGCTCGGTAGGGCTTAAGTGCTCCAATAGCATCAGAAAGGCCATAGAGAGAGATTCGGAGAGGTCCAGCGCCTCCACGGCTTCGGGCGCAGGCTCGGCCAACAGGGGTTCCGGCAGCCAGGGACCGACATACGCTTCCCGCTTCACCTGGGCCGAGCGCAGCCGATCAATGCAGAGGCGGGTGACAATAGTGATGAGATAGGCCTTGAGCGAAATCACTTCCTCGTCTTGGGCCGCCTGCCAGCGCAAGAAAGTCTCCTGCACCATATCCTCCGCATCCATGACGCTACCTAGCATCCGGTAAGCGATAGAAAAGAGCAATGGCCGATACGCATCGAATTGACCTAACATCTTGTCACCCTTTCATCTTGCCGCCGCCTCACTCATGCATAAGCAGACGCGCCTGGGGGCGCCTTCAGCCCGGCAGCCAGAATCATCTGCGCGACCTGCCGGCCACTGGCGAGACTGGTATCTGACAACAGCCCCACCGGACCTACCCAATCCCCCGCCACATAGAGACCGGGAATCTCGGGTACGGCGGGACCGGGCAGGCCGGATGTGCCGGTCGAGGCCACGGTGGGCAGGGCATGGTAGACGGTCATTCGCGGCAGGAAGCGCCGGGTGATCAGGACCTGACGCCAGCCGGGCTGGAGCAGATCCAGCAGTCCCTCCAATTCTTGCTCGACAGCCTGCGCATCGAGCTGTTCTGCCGCCCCGATGTAGCGGGCCAGGTGAATAAGGGCGCCACCTGCAGGCGCCAGCCGGGCGGCGGCCGAATGTACCGAATAGTATAACGGACGATCTACTATCAATGCAAAAAGCGCCTCAGGTTGTGGCAAAGCACTCAAGCCGACGTCGAGACAGGCCGCTAAGACGGGAATAGCCGTGTCTGCCCAGCCAGCCAGCACGGTCTGGCGGCCGCCGGCCACCAAGTCGCGGACCTCGGCCGGGCCGGCAGCCAGGATGACGGCGCCGCCAGTCAAAGCCGCTGCGCCGGCCAAATGCACGCTGAATCCGGTATCCTGTGGCTCTACCGAGGTCACGCGGGCAGAAGTCAGGATTTTGACCCCTACAGACTGGGCTCGCTGCACCAGCTTTTCGACGAGGGTTTGCCAGCCGCCATCCAGATAGAGGACATTGCCGCGCAGCGCAAGCTGCGTCTGGCTAATGGCAGCTCCGGCGGCTATGTGTTCCGCATCGTTGGCGTAGGTCGAGACCCGTATCAAGGCCTCGGCCAACTGGCGCAGATCGGTGTCCCTGATCCGGGTGTCAAGCCATTGGCGTAACGTGAGGTGCTGAGTACTCTCAGCCTGGATCGTAGCCAGCGTGATCCCCAGGCGGATCGCCTCTATTTTGCCTGCCGGGCTCAACAGACCGGATTTGATAAATCCCGCCAGAGAGATCGGTAGGTCATACTTAATACTGCCCCGCACACCATAGCCGGTAAGTAGCGGTGGAGAACCGGTGAAGGGGATACCGAGCTCCCCCAGAATTTTGATACCCGCGCCGGAGCGGTAGAGGGCATGGGGACCCTGGTTGAATAGGAAGTCGTGTTTGGCCTGGGTCCTAGCCCGCCCACCGAGCTGGTGTGACTTCTCCACCAAAATCACACTGCGCCCGCCCCGCGCCAGGTAAATAGCGGCGGTTAAACCGGCGAGACCACCACCAACGATAACCACGTCTGCTGCATTCTCTGTCGGAACCATAGTTAAAGCCTCCTCCACAAACCGGATGGATGATAGATAGCAAAAGATATATCTCCATAAAAGGAGACGATTGTGAAGCATCGGGTGTGACAATACCCCATCTATTTTCCCAGAAATAAACATGCCCGCCGCCGGAAAGTACAGATAAGGTTAAGAAATAGGTTTCAGCCGAGTATCAGAAGGCAGCAAGTTGGTGAGAATTGTGGGAGGAGAGTATAATCAGTCGCCAGGGCACATGGCCGTGCCCGCTCCACGAGGTCCCGAGGTAGGTCCCATGTTCTCGCAATAAGGAGGCGTTATGGTACGGAAAAGGTTGTTACGGCGCGCGTTTACCCTGGCGGTCTTGCTGCTGCTATCAGGTGTGCCTGGGTGGCGCCCCATTGGCCAGGCGCAGGCGAGCCGGCCGGCTCCGCATGATAGTGAACCGCAGAGCGCCACAGCGCTGGCCAGCGGCACGATCACGAGTACCCTCCTCTTCGTCACCCAAGTGCCGATCCCGATGGATTTCACGACGATTGGCTCGGTGTTTGGTAATCAACGGGGCGACATGGACAGCACCGGGCGCGGCGGGGATCTGTACATCCGCTACCCGGATGGTACCCTGAAAAACCTGACGGCCGCGGCGGGGTATGGCCATACCGGCTTTCAAGACAGCGCCGGCATCGCAGTGCGCGACCCGGCGGTCCATTGGAGCGGCACGAAGGCCATCTTCAGCATGGTCATGGGCGCCCCCCAACGATACCAGTGGGCCGATTACTACTGGCAGATGTACGAAATTACCAGCTTGGGCCAAAATGAGACGCCGGTGATTACCAAAGTCCCCAACCAACCGGCCAACTTTAACAATATCCAGCCCATCTACGGCACGGATGACCGGATTATCTTTGTAACGGACCGGCCGCGGAACGGCCAAAGCCAGCTTTACCCGCAGCTCGACGAATATGAGGAAGCGCCCACGCCCACGGGATTGTGGAGCCTGGACCCCACCACAGGGGATCTGTTTATGATGGACCATGTGCCATCGGGCGCATTTACCCCTTTCCTGGATAGCTTTGGGCGCGTCATCTTTACCCGCTGGGACCATTTACAGCGCGACCAACAAGCAGACACCGACGCTTTGCACGGTAACCCGTCAGATGGGTATAAGCTCTTCAATTATGCCGATGAGAGCGCCAACGCCGCCCGCCTGAACACGCAGGCCGAGGTCTTCCCGGAGCCACGCGGCGCCCGCACGGATCTGCTGGCGGGCACGAACATGGAGGGCCATTCCTTCAACGTCTTTTTCCCGTGGATGATTAATGAAGATGGCACGCGGGAAGAGACCCTGAACCACATCGGCCGGCATGAGCTGGCGGGATATTTCGACCGCAGTTTCAACGACGATTCCAACCTGCATACGTTCAACGGCACAAGTCCGGGTCGCGCAAATCCGAATAATATCAACAACTTCCTGCAAATCCGGGAGGACCTATCGCACCCCGGTACATACTACGGCATAGATGCGCCGGAGTTCTTTACTCACGCGGCCGGACAGGTGATCAGCATGACCGGCGCTCCGGGGATCAACCCCGACCAGATGGTAGTCAAATATGTGACGCACCGGGAAACATCGAGTTTCGTCGACGTTGGGCAAACGCCTTCGGCTAACAACTCAGGCCATTACCGCAATCCGGTGGTCCTGTCGAACGGCACGATCGTAGTAGCCCACACGGCAGAAACCCACCAGTCCGGCAACCTGGGCACGCGCGCCAACCCCATCCCGCGCTACGATTTCCGGCTGAAGACTCTAGCGCCCCAGGGAAATATTTGGGTAGCAGGAGGCCCACTGACCACGGGCATCAGTAAAACCATCAGCTACTATGACCCGGATGTACTGGTAAGTTACTCGGGAAACCTGTGGGAGCTGGAGCCGGTAGAGGTCATTGCCCGGCCCCGGCCGGCGCGTCAGACCCCCACCCTTGAAGCGCCGGAACAGCAGGTCATGGATGAGGAAGGTGTGGACGTGGCAGCGCTCCAAAGTTATCTGCGCGCGAATAATCTGGCGCTGGTGATCAGCCGGAATGTGACCACCCGCGACCGGAACGATAAACAACAGCCCTACAACTTGCGCGTTACAGGCGGCCTGACGCAGACCCTGGGAACGGGCGGAAAGATTTACGATATTGCCTATATGCAATTCTTCCAGGCTGATCAAATCCGGGGCATGGGCGGGGTTACCAATCCGCGTCCCGGCAGGCGGGTGTTGGCCCAGATAATGCATGACCCGGCGGTGCAGAATCCGCCGCATCCGGCGGGTCCGGCGGGTAGCGTAAAGATCGCTGCGGATGGCTCGGTAGCGGCCTTTGTGCCGGCGCGCCGCGCCATGACCTGGCAGACCACCGATGCGGCGGGGACCGCGGTAGTGCGCGAAAGATATTGGCTAACCTTCCAACCAGGAGAGATACGGGCCTGTGCCTCCTGCCATGGCGTGAATACGCTGGACCAGGCCGGCCACCCGCCGGCCACGAATAAGCCCGAAGCGCTGCGCCAGATTCTGCAGTTTTGGAAGGGACAGGTCTGCCCTACCTCTTCCGCTGACGTAGATGCCGATAGCCATACCGATGTGCGCGACCTCATGCTCGTAGCCAAGGCTATCGGCAACCCTACTGCGCCTTCATCCTACGACATGGATTGTTCCGGCGCCGTCACCATCGCAGACGTGACGCGCGTCGCGGCCCAGTGGCATCAATAACGTTGGGTCCGCTTTTTAGCCCATTTTGGCTGGTCGCTGGTTTGTGGCATAATCACCTGCATCAAAGAGCTACCAACAAGGCCCGAGGCGGTGATCATGCGCATTGGCTTGGTTACACCCTATGACATTATAAAATTAGGTGGAGTCAATAAACATGTCCTTTCCCTGGCGCGAGAGTTACAGGCAATGGGGCACCATGTGCGGGTGTTGGCCCCGGAATCGCAAGAAGGCGCGCCGGAGAATCGCGCCCTGGTGATGCCTTTGACATCTCAGGTGATATCGGTGCCCTTCGGCGGCTCCACTGCGCCCATCACCTTATACCCCGGCGTCATCCCGAAGGTGCGCCAGGTATTAGCGGAGCAGCACTTCGACATCCTGCACCTGCATGAGCCCATGGCCCCCTTACTGCCTCTGGCCATTTTGATGGATGCGCATCTCTATCCCCAGACCCGGCTGGTCGGCACGTTTCACGCCTACCGCGAACGCCCCCACGTGTTACAGAACTACCTGGCGGACACCATGCGCCGGTTGGCAGAACGGCTGGACGTGCGCATTGCGGTCTCCGAACCGGCCCGCTGGTTTGCCCAGGATGCCTACCTCGGCACCTACCGCATAATCCCGAACGGGGTCGATTATGCCAGTTTCGCCAATCCTGCCGCGCCTCTCCCCATTCGCCAGACCCGCGATCATCCGACCATCCTGTTCGTAGGCCGGGGCGATCCTCGCAAAGGCTTGCCCCTCCTGCTGGACGCCTTCGAGTTGGTCAGGCGCGCGGTGAGCAATGCCCATCTGTGGGTGGTGGGTCTGGTCACGGCAGAAGAGCGCCAGGACTATATCAAAAAACTGAAGGAGCATAAGATATACGGCGTAAAATTCATTGGCCCGGTCCCTGAGGCCGAACTGCCGGGCTACTACCGGGTGGCGGATATATTTTGTGCCCCTTCGACAGGTTTTGAATCTTTCGGCATGATCCTGCTGGAGGCGATGGCCGCCGGCACGCCCGTGGTAGCCTCCTATATCGCCGGGTATTGTTCAGTCGTCACCGACGGGGTCAATGGGGTGATGGTGCCTGCGGGGGACCATTATGCCCTGGCGCATACGTTGATACCACTGCTGCAGCAGCCGGAACGGCGGCAGGCGTTGAGCCAGGCAGGCCGGGCAGCCGCCCAAAATTATGATTGGTCCAACATTGCCCAGAAAGTGGTAGAGGCATATCAGGATGCCCTGGCGCGCCCCCGCACAGAAATTGCGGAGGTTGAACGCCACTGGACCAGAGATGCCGCAGCGGAGCTGACGCAGACCCTGGTGGAAGAGCTGCGCACCTTGTTTGTGGGTGTATAATTAATGCGCTACCCCTGGGCTAATATCGTCCTCTTGGGGTTGTTGCTAGCCCAGTTGCTCACCGGCCTGGGCGGCCTGATGAGCGGCTCCCCGAGTTTTAGCTGGGTACTGTGGCTGCACGGTATCGGCGCGTATGCGGTGGTAGTGGTGTTTTTCTGGAAAAGCGCAATCATCTACCGCGTATTCCAACGGCGCAAAGCCATCCACGTAGCCCGCCTGGGCTTTTGGACGATGGCGCTGGTGTTACTGGCGATTGTGGCTACCGGGTATTTCTGGACCTACGCCGGCGCCGCCTACCTGGGCAATTCCAGCCTGATGGTGGTACACGGTCTGCTGGCCGGAGGGTTAGTAGCTTTTCTGGCCTGGCATGTGCTGGCGAAACGCTTCATTTTCCGCTTTCCCCAGGCGCGGGATAGGCGCGCCTTCTTACGCCTGGCCGGTATGACCCTGGCCGGCTGGGCTTTGTGGCGCCTGGCCGAACCGGTGCGGGCCGCGGTCGACTCGCCGGGCGTGCGGCGCCGGTTTACCGGTTCCTACGAAAATGGTAGCCTGACAGGTGCCTTCCCCGAAGTAAGCTGGCTATTTGACGGACCTCCGCCGATGGCTGCGCAAGATTGGCGCCTCGTGATCGACGGTGCCGTGGACCGGCCCCTCACGCTCAGCTACGCCCAGGTGCAACAATTAGCCGTGGACACAATCGCGGAGATCCTCGATTGCACCGGTGGCTGGTATTCCCGCCAGGCATGGACGGGGGTAGCCGTAGGGCGTCTTTTGCAAATGGCCGGTGTGCAGCCCCAGGCGCGCAGTGTGACCGTGGCCGCCGTCTCTGGCTATGGCCGCCGCTTCAACCTGGCGGAGATAAGTGACTACATCCTGGCAACCCAGGTAGGTGGCCAGCCTCTGATCCATGGCCATGGCTTCCCCGCCCGGCTAGTAGCCAACGGCCACCGCGGCTACGATTGGGTCAAGTGGGTCACCCACATCCAGGTGAACACCACCTCCCAATTCCTGCAACCCCCCCTGCCCCTCCAGTAAATCCCCTCTCACCTGGTCACCCCTTCACCTTGCTCTTCCAGGCGGCCTGGTTTTCGCCGCGTTGGAAGCGAATGATGTAGTCGGCGCCGGGATAGCGGGACTTCTGTAGAGCAGCAATGACGGACTCATGGTTGTAATCGACGCGCCGGTTTTCCAGCTTGTAACCGAAGGTATCCGCCTCCAACAGGTAGTAGCTGGCCCGCAGATCGGGCGCCGGCTGATTGCTGACGCTTCCCAGGTTGACGACCCGCACGTTGCCGGCGATAGCCTCCATTTGCCAATGCGTATGCCCCACGCAGATCAGATCTACCCCAGCATCAGCCACCAGAGCCTGCAGCTCGGCCGGGCTTAAGCCCGGGTGAATACCGGCACCATCGTCGGTTCCCGGGGCAGCATGCACCCCCAGCAAGCGCGTGCCATCGGGCAGCACCAGGCGCTGTTCCAGCGGCAGAGCGGCCAGCCAATCCAGCCAACCCCTGGGGGTGATATACCCCTGCGTCCAACTGAAACCGGTGTAGATATCGAGCGCTCTCTGGAATGCCCCAGCATCACCGCGGGCCGCATCGACCAGGGAGAGCGGTCGCTCCCCCGTTACCACGTAGCGGTCTGTGTTACCCCGCACGAACCGCACATTGGGCATAGCGGCCACCCGTTCCAGCGACCCCAGGGGATCAAACCCCAGGGCCGCCAGGTCGCCTAATACCCAATAGCCATCCACACCCCCCTGGGCTTTGATATCCGCCAGCACCGCGTCGAGTGCGATAGGGTTTCCATGAATATCCGATAGAATCGCAAGTTTAACACGCATCATAGCCATCCTTTTAACCACTCTATTTGTAAATCAGCGGGAACCAACTCCTGGATTCCTCCACCATCACCCCGGCCGCCCCACTCCCCATAGCCTGCAGCCTGCGGCCGGCCGCGTCCACCGCCTGCGCCTCTGCCACCGCCAGCTCGGCCTGGGCAGGGCGTTGCCCTATCAGCGTCACCGTCGCCAGGCGGGCGCCGGGCGCCATGCCGGGCGGCATGCGGAAGGCGCCGAAACCTGCTTTCCCGGCCACATTATCGATCCGGCTCTGGCCTCCAAGCAGCAGGGATTCGCGCAGCGCCGCACTCCACTCGATCCCCATTACGTGCAATTGCGCCGGGTCGAAGCTCAGCGTCAGGCCAAAGCCGCCGGGCGATGCCGCCGCCTGCATGCCGGTAGGCGCACCAGTCCAGGAAGCATACACATCCACCGTGAAAGGCTGCCCGGCTGCCACCTTAGTGACGGCGGGACGCAGGCTGAAGGTCACCTGCCCTTCGCCGCTGCCAGGATCCTGCCCCTGGCCTGACACGCAGGTGCCTCCCTCATGCGCGGCCACGACCGCCAGGTCCATCAGGTCAATCCGTCCGTTGTCGTCCACATCCCGGCTGGCCTGCGGGGTCGCGCCCTGCAAGATCTGCCCCCAGGCAGCCGCCACCTGGCGCATGTCGAAATCCGTCAGGCGGCAGTCGCGGTCCACATCGCCGGCCAGCGCCGGGCGGGCCGCCACACGCTCCGGCGCAATTTGCACCTGCTGGCTGGCGGAACGCCCCCAGATATCTTCCGCATACATCGGATAGATTTGGCTCGGCAACGCGCTAAATTCGCCCGGTGTGGTAGCCCGCGCCAGGTAGGTGAACTGGTGCTCACCGGCCGCCAGGTAGGTCATAAAGAAGGTGACGTGGTCATCGTAGATGTCCTTCCGGTTATACCCCCACTGGCGCCAGAAAGTTGGTACCCCAATAGAGATACCCCCTGGCGGGTACAGGAAATCGCCGTAGATGATCGGGTTGGTGCGCTCGTTGAGCGCCTCGAAACCGGCCGGCAGCGGATCATCCAGCAGCACATACCAGGTATCCTCCCGCGCTGTCACATTTAACTGCACTTCCACCACATCTCCCACTCCAAGTGGGAACCCCACCTGCTGCGAGCCGCCGGTGGCCGTCGCCGCAGGTGTACCTGGGTCCGCCATCTGGTATGTCCGCGTAATTTGCAGCCCCTGGTCGATGGAGCTGACGGATTGGAAGCTGTCGTAGAAGAGTTCCTGCCGCAAGGCAGCGGTGTAATACAGTTGGCCTGCGCCATCCCGTTCAATCCGGATTTCGTTGGATCCCTCGCGTAAATTTTCCCCCGCCACCACCACCGGGGTAATCGGCGTTGTCAGCGTGGCCGTCGTGATCCGCCCCATGGCGATAGGTTGGCCGTTCAGCGTGATCTGATACGTGAAATCCGCCTGCAGTTCGGCCGAGACCCCCAGGTAATCCACCAATCCCTGCACGGCGAACGCCGTCGCCTGGGTATCGCGCCAGCCGCCGTCCACCCGGTGGTCCATCAGCCAGCGCACCACCTTGGGCACGACCGGTTGGTGCGGCCGCAGCGCCACCAGCGCCCGCAAAACCATCGCCGTGTTCTTCTCGGCCGACGAAATCGTGCGCCACAAATAGCCGGACCTGTCATCCGCCGCCATCGGCCAGTAAGCTGTGTAGCCTGTCTCCACCGCCGCCGCCAACAGGCGATCGAGCACGCCATTGGCGGCGGCGCTGTCGCCGTCCTGCGCCAGCGACAAAGCCAGCGCCGCCTGGGCAAAAGCATCCAGCTTTCCCTGGGCAGCCAGCAGGTTCCGCTCGGCCGCCAGGTCGCCATGACCGGCCGCCGATTTGACGTACAGCACATAGGCGCGCACCCGCGGGTCGAGACCACCGGTTACACTATCGGTGTGGGCCAGCCGGCCATCCAGGTAGTCAAAGCCCCGCTGCAGCACGCCGCCATCCACCGCATAGCCCGCCTGCCGCACCATCGTCAGGCCATACAGCACATAGGCGCTGAGATAAATATCCCCCTCGTCATCGTACCACCAGCCCCAGCTCCCGTTCGTCTGCTGAAAGCCGTAGAGCTTTTGTAAGCCTTGCTGCATGATCTCGGGTATTTGCTGCGCCTTGGGATTGGGAATGCCCAGCCGGGTATACGCCTGGGCGGCTACCGCGCTGGGCAACATGCGGCTCATGGTCTGTTCCACGCAGCCATAGGGATAGTCGATCAGCGCCGCCAGCCCGTCGACCACCCCCAGCGCCACGGAGGGCGAGAGGCGCAGCGTGAGACGGGAGGCCGGGCGCACGGCATTGGCCGGCACATTAAACGTGGCCGCCGCCACCGGATCGGCCTGCCCGGCCGCGGACCAGCGCTCCGGCACGGCAAAGGGTTTGGTCTGCAGCGGCAGCGCCACCGCATCCCCCCCGGCAGATGTTTCCAGGGTACAGGTAATCGCCCCGCTCCCCACGATGGAGGCCACCGCCGACCAGTGCGCCAGCTTCCCATCCGCCGTGGGCAGACCCACCGCCCGCACTCCGGGATCAAGGATCACCAGGTTAGACGCCTGCAGCCCGACCGTGCCGTTGAGCGGCTGGCCGGTGAAGTTCTGCGCAATAACGTCCAGCGCAAAGCGGTCCCCCGCTACCGTGAAGCGCGGCAGCAGCGGGCGGGTCACCAAATCCTGGGTCACCCGGATCTGCTCCGTCGCCTCCCCCACCAGTAGGGGCGGACGGCCGTCCGCCCCATACGCATCAACTTAAGGAATAGACAAAAGGAAGCTAATTTGGCATGATATAGGTGTGAACGCAATTCCATACCAAAGGAGCTTCCCATGGACAGTATACCACAAGTGGCGGCCGCAATCCATA